>JBJHCH010000147.1:0-7083 GCA_050485905.1 Paracoccaceae bacterium
CGGCGTCCGCCGAGGCTGCCGCGTCAGCGGGTCCACCGTGGCGCTACGGCCGCATCGACGCGCGGTTCACGCTGATCGAGTACGCCGATTTGGAATGCCCGTACTGCCAAGCCTACTTCCCCGTACTAAAGCGCTGGATCGACGCCAATCCCGACGTGAACTGGCAATGGCACCATCTGCCGCTGCCGATGCACGAACCAGCCGCCACGCAATCGGCACGCCTGGCGGAATGCGTGGGGGAAACCGGCGGGCGGGAAGCGTTCTGGAACACCGTCGCCTGGATTTACCAACATACCCACGGCGGCGGTCGGGGCCTGCCGCCCGGCATCCAGCCACCCGGCACGACACCCGAGCTGCGCGAATGCCTGACCAGCGCACGACCCGACGCCGTGATCCGGGCACAGGCCGAGGAAGCCACGCTGGCCGGCATCAGCGCGACCCCGATGCTGCGCGTGATCGACAACCACACCGGCCGGGCACTGTTGCTGGCGGGCGCCGTCGAAGGCGACGCCTTGCTGTCGGCCGTCGATCTGCTGGCGTCATCGAGCGAAGAATCGACGATGACCGAAGCCCTGTCCGAGACCCCCGAGATGCCTGCTGACGACCTCAGCGACATGCCCAGGTAGCCGCGATCCTCAAGGCTACGGCGCGGTTCCGATCGCGTTGATCGATCCAGTTCGCTCCGCATCCCTCGCGCGAACGTCCATCGTGTTCGATGGAGGATGCCAATCATCCAAGCCCGATTTTCGGGCTTTCGTCATCACGTCCCACGGGGGTCTCACCCCCGACAGGGACGGGAGCCTCCGTTCATCCATCAAGGAGGCTATCCCATGAGTGCATCCAACAAGGTTGCCGATACCACAGCGCTCGCGCAGTACGCGAGCATTCAGGACGACCCGTTGATCCGCGAGGCCATCCGCCTGCTGGAGAAACGCATCTTCAAGCGCAGCGCCAAGCTGTCCGGTCCCGACGGTGCGCGAGATTACCTGCGCCTGAAACTCGCGAGCGAAGCGCTTGAAGTTTTCGCCGTCCTGTTCCTCGACACGAAGCATCACGTCATTGCCTACGAGCCAATGTTCCACGGCACCATCGACGGCGCCAGCGTGTATCCCCGAGCGGTTCTCAAACGCGCGATCGAGCACAACTGCTCGGCGGTCATATTGGCGCACAACCACCCCTCGGGTGCGACCAAACCGAGCTACTCCGACAAGGAGATCACGAGCCGTCTGCGATCGGTTCTGGAACTGGTGGATGTTCGCGTTCTGGACCATTTCATCGTCGGTAAAGGCAGACCCTTCTCCTTTGCGGAAGCCGGCTTGCTGTAGTCCTTGAGGCGTCCCATGGGGCGCCTTTTTTCTGCCCTCATGAAATCACCTGGAACACGAGTGCCTGAAAGCAACCCATCTACATTTTTGTAGAAATTAATTCATAAATGATTTAATCTCTACATCATGAAGATGATCACCCTGGTTCTGTCCTTGCCCACCGAGAACGCCACAGCCCGGCAGCGGGTCTGGCGTGCCCTCAAGGCATCCGGCGCCGCCGTGCTGCGCGATGGCGTCTACCTGATGCCGGAACGCGAAGACTGCCGTGCCACCCTGGATGGGCTGGCCGCAGAGGTGCGCGAGGGAGGAGGAAGCGCCCACGTACTGCACATCGAAGAACCGGAGGGCGCGAACTTCGTCGCTCTGTTCGATCGCGGCGATGATTTCACCGCCTTGCTTGCCGAGGTGGCGCGAGTACGGGAGGCGCTGACCACCGAGACCGTTCAGGACACGCTCAAGCAGGTGCGCAAGCTGCGCAAGGTCTTCGCCAATCTGGCCGAAATCGACTTCTTCCCTGGCGAAGCGCAGCGGCAGACGGATAGCGCCCTCCGTGAACTGGAGCTGGCCTGTGCGCGGGCCTTGTCCCCGGACGAACCGCAGGCAGTGGACGGCGTGATCGAGCGCCTGGACCTGTCCGACTATCAGGGCCGTACCTGGGCAACACGGCGCCGTCCGTGGGTAGATCGCTTGGCCAGCGCCTGGCTGATCCGCCGCTTCATCGACCCACAGGCGCGGATTCTCTGGCTGGACAGTCCTGGCGATTGCCCGCCCGACGCGCTGGGCTTTGACTTCGATGGCGCCACCTTCAGCCACGTCGGTGGCCGCGTCACCTTCGAGGTACTGGCAGCCAGTTTCGGACTGGAACAGGCCGCCATTGCGCGGCTCGGCCTGCTGGTGCATTGCCTCGATGTGGGTGGCATCCAGCCACCCGAAGCGGTCGGCATCGAGTGCGTGCTCGCCGGGCTGCGTGAAACCCTCACCCAAGACGATTCACTGCTGACTGCTGCATCCGCTGTCTTCGACGGGTTGCTCGCCAGCTTCGACAAAGGAGCAACCACAACGTGACAAAAAGTCTGACGGAGGACGTCGTACTGGCGGCTCCACCCCCGGTCGGTTTTTGGGAAGCCTTTCGCCTCTGGCTGAAACTCGGTTTCATCGGCTTCGGCGGCCCCGCCGGACAGATCGCCCTCATGCACCGGGAGCTGGTCGAGCAACGCCGATGGATCAGCGAACGGCGCTTCCTGCATGCGCTCAACTACTGCATGCTGCTGCCGGGTCCAGAGGCGCAGCAACTGGCCACCTACATGGGCTGGCTCATGCACCGCACCTGGGGAGGCATCGTGGCGGGCACCTTGTTCCTGCTGCCTGGGCTGGGCTTCCTGATTCTGCTGTCGTGGCTCTACATCGCCTACGGCGACACGGCGCTGGTGGCCGGGCTGTTTTACGGCATCAAGCCCGCCATCACGGCGGTTGTCGTGCAGGCCGTGCATCGCATCGGCTCGCGCGCGCTCAAGGGCGGCGTGATGTGGGCCATTGCCGCAGCGGCCTTCGTGGCCATCTTCGCGCTGAACGTGCCATTCCCGTATATCGTCGCTGCCGCCGCCCTGACCGGCTATATCGGCGGGCGCATCACACCGGACAAGTTCAGAACTGGTGGCGGCCATTCGTCTTCGGCAGATAAATCCTATGGCCCGGCGCTGATCGATGACGATACGCCAACGCCCGAACACGCCCGATTCCGCTGGACCGGCCTGCTGCGCGTGGCCATCGCTGGAGTTCTGCTGTGGTTGATTCCAATGGCACTGCTCACGGCGGGCTATGGCTGGAATCACACCCTGACGCAGATGGGCTGGTTTTTCACCAAGGCGGCCCTGCTGACCTTCGGTGGCGCCTATGCAGTGCTGCCCTACATCTATCAGGGCGCGGTCGGTCACTACGCCTGGCTGACCCCGACGCAGATGATCGACGGCCTGGCGCTGGGAGAGGCCAATCCGGGGCCGCTGATCATGGTGGTCGCCTTCGTGGCTTTCGTCGGAGCCTACGTGCAGGCACTGTTCGGCCCGGACATGCTGTTCGTCGCCGGTGCGGTCGCGGCGGCGCTGGTGACTTGGTTCACCTTCCTGCCGTCTTTCATTTTCATTCTAGCCGGTGGCCCGCTCGTGGAATCGACCCATGACAAGCTGCACTTCACGGCGCCGCTGACCGCGATCACGGCGGCGGTGGTCGGTGTGATCCTCAACCTGGCGGTGTTCTTCGCCTACCACGTGTTGTGGCCCGAGGGCCTGGCCGGACGCTTCGACTGGATGTCTGCGCTGATCGCGCTGGGAGCGGCAGTGGCACTGTTCCGCTTCAAACGCAGCGTCATCCAGGTCATCGCTGCCTGCGCTGTCGTGGGACTGATCCTGAGAACCTTGACCCTGTAAGGCCACCGCTCCAGGGTCGGGGCGGAAAGTTCAAGACTCCTATCAGTTCGGCGCCTTTGCTTTCCGCTCTCTGAGACCAAACCCGAATAAAAGGGGGCACGCAGCATCTCGCTTTGTTGATGGCAGGAATCCCGTCTATCGGTTCGACTACTTGTGAGTATCGACCCTACGGGAGCCATGCTATGTCCCCACACCTTCAACGCGCCGAAGCGCTGCATTGCCGGACTCGGCGCCGCTCGGCGAATGCCTCGTATGCGCTGGTCATGGCGTTGACCATGATGGCCCACGCCGCAGCGGCGGACGTCCGAGTGTTCACCGACCGGCATCACGCCATCGAGGCCCCCGCCGGCATCTACGTCGTTGAGCTGGACGCGCCGGCCCGCATCGAAGCGGAGCTGGCCGCAAACCTCCCCGCCGATCCGGCGCAGGCGGCCGCAATCGTCCGGCAGCGCTTGCAGGATGGCGGCACGTCACTCCAAAGACGCCTGGCCGACGCCTACCAGGGCGTGACCGATGCCTGGAGCCTGGGCGTCACCAAGGTTCCCGCCGTGGTCGTCGATCGGCGCTACGTCGTCTACGGCGAAACCGACGTGTCACGCGCGCTGGCGCGCATCGAAGAATACCGGGGGACGCAGCCATGAAGTTATCCCGCCGCGCATGGCGCACCGCCATGGCGTCCGTCCTGCTGGGCACTGCCGCCTCCGCCTTCGCGGTCAACACCGCCACCCTCACCGCTTCGGTGCTGTCGCCCGATTGCCTGTCGTATCGCGTACAGGGCATTTGCTATTGGCTGTATTGCACGCTCACCGGCTGCACCGTGCGCACCTCGGTCAAGGTGCAGCACTACGTTCCCGATGCCGTCGTGTCGAGCTACTCGAATACCGGAGAGAACCCCTGGGTCGAAGTGCGTGCGATGAGCATGCCGAATCCCACTGCTCAGGGTGGCGGCGACGGCACGACGAACGAGGAACACGAGAACAACCTCGCTAAGTTCAAGAACGCCGACGTGATCGGGCATCCCGGCGCGACCATCTTCGGTCAGTTCGTGAGCCAGTTGGGCTACTCCTGCGACGGCGCCGGCACGGCGTTCATGCCCTATTTGCTGAGCACGCTCGACACCGTGGCGTGGCGTTACAACATTCCCGAGTCCGTCTATCCCGAATCCCTGATTCCGGGAATGCGCGAAATCGGCACCCGCCTCGGGTTGAATCTTTGGGGCAACGTGTACCCGCGCGGAGGGTTCCTGCATCACGTGGACGACTACAAGGCTGCGGCCGTCGTCGCCCAACGTGCCGGCGACATCGTGACCCGGCGCGGCCAGCTCCACGTCTATCAACCGCTGCTCGCCAACGCGAGCGCTGGCTACTGGCCGGCCGGTGCCCTGATGGAGAGCGATGCTTCCACCGGCAAATGGCAGGAGCTGACGCCGCGGTTGTCGTCGTCCTGCGCGGTCTTCCCGCACAACGATGTGCGCATCCAGGCTCAACGAGGCGACTACGCCTGGGCGCTCTGGCGCCCGTACTCCTGCTGCGAGCGGCGCGGCCAGGTGTTCCTGGGCAGCGTCGTATTCAACTGAGGATCAACCTATGAACTCCCCGGTATTTCTCTCGGACATCGCCGCGGCCCGTGCGTGCCGAATTCTTCTGGCCGGGCTGCTGGCTTTGGGCAGCGGTGTGCTGTCGGCGCAGACCAGCATCAACGACTACGGCATACACCATCGCGGCAGCGTCATCGGCGATGACGTTCTCTACAGCATCGGTGGCGGGCGGGCCGTGTCGATGGGGCCGGTCGGCCAGATGCAGTCCATCGGTGTGGGTATCGGCTGGAACAGCAATTTGATCTGCGGCGACATGAGCCTGACCACCACGCTGCAGAACCAGCTCAACGGCATCACACAGGGCTTTCAAGCGATCATGAGCAACGTGATCCAGAATGCCACGGCTGCCGTGGCGTCGCTGCCGGCGCTGATCATCCAGCGTGCCGATCCCGGCCTGTACAACTTGCTGACCAACGGCATCCTGCAAGCACGGCTCGACTTCGACCGCAGCAAGCTCACTTGCCGCGCGATCGCCAATCGGATGGCCGACGCGGCGGGCGGTCAACTCGGCTGGGACCAGTTGGCCGAGGGCATGGCGCTCAAGCAGGCCGTGGCCAGCACCGACGCCGTATCGGCGATCGAACAGGCCGAGACCAGTCGCGGCAACGACGGCGTGCCCTGGGTCGGCGGCAGCAACGCCGGCGGTGCAGGACAAAACCCCATCCGCGTGGTCAGCGACGTGACCCGCGCCGGCTACAACCTGCTCAACGGCCGCGGCGCGACCGATACCGCGCCGATCGACAGCATCACCTGCGGCAATCGCCTGAGCTGCCAGACCTGGCCTTCTCCCCAAGCCGCCACCGATTGGGCAACCCGCGTGCTGGGCGAGCAAGAGCACCGGACCTGCGATGGCTGCCTCAAGACCCAGGCGACCGCCGGCGTCGGCCTGACGCCGCTGATTCAGGAAGAGTACGAGACCAGGCTGGAGGCGCTGCGGGATCTGGTGACGGGTGCCAGCGCGACCACGTTCGAGAACCTGGAGGCGGCCGGCAGCGCTTCACTGCCGATCACGCGCGGTGTCATCGAGGCGCTGCGCGACGAACCGGACCAGGATGTGCTCGCGCGGCGCCTAGCCTCCGAAGTCGCGTTGGCCAGCGTGCTGGAGAAGGCCCTGTTGTTGCAGCGGACGCTGCTGGCTGGCCGCAAGGAGCCCAACGTCGCGGCCAACCAGCTCGCACAGGATGCCATCGCACACGAAAGCAGCCTGCTGGAACAGGAGATCAACAACCTCAAGACCGAACTGGACCTGCGGCGCGAACTGGCGGCGAATTCGCCCATGGCGATCATCCAGCGGCACGGTACGCGCAGCGCCGGCTCGCGCGGCATCTACCAGGGCGACACCGAACGCGATCGCCTCGACGCCATCCAGCGGCCGCAGAACCCCGGCAATCCGCCATGAGGATCGGGCTACCGAAGTGGCTGTTCAACCGGCAACTCGGACGCACGCTGGGATGGATTGCGCTGATCGTGTTCGTCGCCGTGGTCGTCAATCTCGTCGGCATTCGCCTCGTCGGTGACGCGAACACCTGGAGCCGGTGGCTGGACGAGCATGCCGGCTACTTCCTCGTCTGGCGGTTGTGCCTGTATGGCGCCACGGCCTACGGGTGGATGTGGATGCGTCGCCGCCTCCGGGAACGCGACACATCCCGCGAAGCGCATCAGCGCCTGCTGCGCGCGGAGGTCGGCGCCGTCGCCGCCATCGTGCTGCTCGAAATCAGCGTGCTGCTGCGACAACCGT
>JBJHCH010000148.1:0-7003 GCA_050485905.1 Paracoccaceae bacterium
GTCGATACCCGACAGCCTGCCGGTGATCGGCCCGTCCCGCGGCGGGGCAGAGGTGATCCATGCCTTCGGTCACGGCCATCTGGGCCTGACGCTGGCGCCCGTCACCGCACGGCTCGTGGCTGACCTGATCGCCGGGCGCGACCCCGGTGAACGGCTCCTGCCCTGCCTGCCCTCGCGGTTCGGCTGAGTTCATTGACGATGAACCGTCTGCCCCTATGCTCGCGCGCGGCAACAGGGGATACGGAATGACGCGCAAGGTTCTGGTCACGGGTTCGGCGGGGTTTGTCGGCTTCCACCTCTGTCATCGGCTGCTGGCTGACGGATTCCATGTCTGCGGGCTCGACGGGATGACGCCTTATTACGACGTGTCGCTGAAACGCGCCCGGCGTGATCTGCTCTGCGCCGACGACCGCTTCCACGCTGTCGAGGCCATGCTTGAAGCCCCGCGCGCGGTGGCTGATGCGATCCATGGTTTCGGCCCCGACGTGATCGTGCATCTCGCCGCTCAGGCCGGGGTGCGCTATTCCATCGAGGCGCCGCGCAGCTATGTCAATTCCAACCTGATCGGTACGTTCGAGGTGCTGGAAGCCGCCCGCGCCCATCCGCCCGCGCATCTGCTGATCGCCTCCACCTCCTCGGCCTATGGCGCCAACACGTCGATGCCCTATGCCGAAACCGACCGCGCGGATCACCAGCTTTCCTTCTATGCCGCCACCAAGAAGGCGACAGAGGCGATGGCCCATTCCTATGCCCATCTCTACCGCCTGCCGGTGACGATGTTCCGCTTCTTCACCGTCTACGGCCCATGGGGGCGGCCGGACATGGCCTATTTCCTGTTCCTGCGCGCCATGCTCGATGGTCGGCCCATCGACGTGTTCAACCACGGCGACATGAAGCGCGACTTCACCTATGTCGATGATCTGGTCGAAGGGGTCCGCCGGCTGATCGACGCTGTGCCGGGCGATGCGCCGGTCGCCCATGACAGCCTGTCGCCGGTGGCGCCGTTCCGCATCGTCAACCTCGGCAACGGCTCACCCGTCGCCCTGATGGATTTCATCGCGGCGATAGAGGACAGCCTGGGGGTGACGGCGGAAAAGATCTTCAAGCCGATGCAGCCCGGCGACGTGCCCGCGACCTGGGCCGACACCCGGCTGGCCGATGCCCTGATCGGCAAGCTGCCCCGCACCGACCTGCGCCACGGCGTCGGCAAATTTGTCCGCTGGTATCGTGGCCACTACGGCGTCTAGGCGCCGTCGGAAGCCTGCGGATCTGGACGGAAGGGCGCTGCGAAAGGCCGTGAGCAGGCGTGAAAGGCTTTCAATGTGGTTAACGAAAAATGCCAACCCATTGATAAAAAGCACTATCCGAAATTGCTCACGCGTGAGCAGCCGTCACCTCAATAGCCGCGCGCACGGTCCACCAGATTCAGGAAAGGCTCACCCGCCTCTCCCCGCCGGATATTCTCGGCAATGACCCGGCTGGCCGTCAGCGGGTTCGTCTCGGCCGCGACATGGGGCGTCACGGTGACCTTGGGGTGTGCCCAATAGGGATGGTCTGCCGGCAGCGGCTCGGTGCGGAACACGTCAAGCGTTGCATGGCCCAGCCCACCGCGATCCAGCGCCGCAAGAAGCGCGGTGTCGTCGATCAGCGCGCCGCGGCCGGGATTGATGATAACCGCGCCCTCCGGCATCCAGCCCAGTCGGCGGGCGTCGATCAGGTTCTCGGTTTCCGCCGTCAGCGGCATCAGCAGCACGGCGATCTCGGCACCACGCAGCACCGTCTCAAGCCCGTCGTCTCCCGCATGGCACGGAATGTCGGGCAAATCCTTCTGGCTGCGGCTCCATCCCACGACATCGAAATTCAGCGTCTTCAGCGCCCGCGCGGCGGACTGTCCCAGCGCGCCCAGCCCCAGCATGGCGACACGCCGGTCACGCGCCAGCGGTGGCACCAGATCGTGCCGCCAGACGCCGTCCTGCTTCAGGATGTGCACATCCATGCCCAGGTGATGGCGCAACACCTGACCGACCACCCATTCGGTCATGCTTTCGGTCATCGCGGGATCCACCATCCGGCACAGCGGCTGGGTCAGGCTGTCGTTCACCACGATCTTCTCCACCCCGGCCCAGAGGTTCAGCACCGCGCGGGTGTTCCGGTAGGGGGTGAAGTCCCTGATCACCCCGCCGGGCGAAAAGACGATGTAATCCACCGCCGCCGGATCCTCGGCCGTGTCCGAAAGCGCAATGTCCAGCCCTGCCTCGGCGCAGGCGCGCTCCAGCGGTGCCCGGTAACGCTCGAACAACCCTGCTCTCGCGGCAAAGAAAACCCTGACCGTCAATTCCGTCCCCTGGCTCGATGAATATGCGCGCTCTGCACCAGCCCGAAGGCGATCAGCAGCACCAGCATCGCCGACCCGCCATAGGACACCAGCGGCAGCGGCACGCCGACGACAGGCGTCAGTCCCATCACCATCGCCATGTTGATGAAGAAGTAGAAGAACAGCGTTGCCGCGACACCCAGCGTCAGCAGCGACGCGAAGCGATCCTTCATCTGCAGCGCGGCGACGACGGTGAAGACGATCAGCAGCGCATAAAGCCCCAGCAGCGAAAACGCCCCCATGAAGCCGAATTCCTCGGCAAGCGTCGTGAAGATGAAGTCCGTGTGCTTTTCCGGCAGGAAGTTCAGCCGGCTCTGGGTGCCCTGCATGAAGCCCTTGCCCGTCCAGCCCCCGGACCCCATCGCGATCTTGGCCTGACTGATGTGATATCCCGCCCCCAGCGGGTCGCTCGCCGGGTCCAGAAACGTGTCGATCCGGCGGAACTGATAGTCCTTCAGCAACTGCCAGTCGGTGCCCCGCGACGTCATCACCAGCGAGACCAGCCCGACGCCAGCCGCGGCGACCACCGCGAAATAGAGGATATGCACCCCGGCCAGAAACATCATCACCCCACCGCCCAGCAGCAGCAGCAGCGCGGTGCCCAGATCGGGCTGACGCAGAACCAGCAGCGTCGGCAGCAGGATGATCGCAACGGGCACCAGCACCCAGACCGGGCGCGAGGTCTTGCTCGTGTCCAGCCAGTCGTAATAGGCGGCAAGAAGCATCACCAGCGTGATCTTGCACAGCTCTGACGGTTGCAGCCGCATGAAGCCCAGATCGATCCAGCGTTGCGCGCCCATGCCCGAGACGCCGATGAACTCCACCGCCACCAGCAGCAGGATCGACACGCCGAACGCCAACCCGGCCATGTTGCGCCAGAACCAGATCGGCACGAAGGCGACGATGAACATCACCGCGATGCCAAAGGCAAAGCGCTTCATCTGCGGTTCGGCCCATGGGTCCAGCCGACCGCCGGCCACCGAATAGAGCATCAGGAACCCGACCCCGGCAATCGCGGCAAGCAGGATCACCAGCGCCCAGTTCAGGTAGAGAACCTTGCGAAAGCCGGTGGGAACCGTCTTGACGGTATATTCCAGATAACTCATCGCCTCAGGCTCTCGTGGGCCTGTTCGGCGGTGTATCCGACAGCCGCAGGTTCAGCTCGCGGCGCTGGCTGTCGATGCGGGTCCGCTGCGCGGCCGGATAGGCCGAAAGCGGTGGCAGACCGCCGTAAAGCGCCTGCAGCGTCACGTCCCGCGCGATCGGCGCGGCGGCGGTAGAGCCGCCACCACCATGCTCCACCACCACCGACACCACGATCTGCGGCGCGTCCTGCGGCGCATAGCCGACGAAAAGCGCGTGATCGCGCCGGTGCCACGGCAACTGGTCGTTGCGCACCACGCCCTGTGCCCGCTCTGCCGCCGTGATGTTGCGCACCTGGCTGGTGCCCGTCTTTCCGGCCATCCGCATCGACGCTTCCTCGATCCGACTGGAATAGGCGGTGCCGCGCTGGCTGTTCACGGTAGAGATCATGCCGCGCTGGATCTCGCGCAGGAAGGTCATGTTCAACCCAAGCTCCGGCGCCTCGGGCACCGGCAGATCCACCCCGTCGATCGCCCGGACCAGCCGTGGCGATACCGCGCGCCCGCTGGCCAGCCGCGCCGTCATCACCGCAAGCTGCAGCGGCGAGGTGAGCACATAGCCCTGCCCGATGGAGGCATTGACCGTATCGCCCACGCGCCATTCCTGTCCGCGCCGCTCGCGCTTCCAGGCCCGGCTTGGGTTCAGCCCCTCGACAATCGCCGACATCGGCAGGTCGTGGCGCTGCCCGCATCCCAGCCGATGGGACATCTCTGCGATCCGGTCGATGCCGCAGCGTTGCGAGATGTCGTAGAAATAGACGTCGCAGCTTTCCGCCAGCGCCGAATGAAGGTTCATCCGCCCGTGCCCGCCACGCTTCCAGCAATGGAACCGGCGGCCCGAGACATCCATATGTCCGGGGCAATGCACGGTGTCGTTGATCCCGACAACCCCCGCCTCCAGCGCGGCCAGCGCGGTGACCATCTTGTAGGTCGAACCCGGCGGATAGGCGCCCTGCACCGCCTTGTTGGCCAGCGGGCGGTGATCGTTCTCCATCAGCCCATTGTATTCGGCGGAACTGATCCCGCGGACAAAGCTGTTGGGGTTGAACGACGGTGACGAATTGATTGCAAGGATGTTGCCGGTGTCGGACTCCATCACCACGACCGACGCGCTTTCCTCGCCAAGCCGGGCCTGGACATAGTTCTGCAAGCCGTCGTCCAGCGTCAGGGTGACGGTGCCGCCGGGGTCGCCTTCCTGACGGTCCAGTTCGCGCATCACCCGGCCAAAGGCGTTGACCTCGATCCGGCGCGATCCGGCGCGGCCGCGCAGCACATCCTCCATCCGTGCCTCGACGCCCACCTTGCCGATCTGGAACTGCGGGATCTGCAGCAGCGGGTCGGGGTCTTCCAGCCGCGCCAGGTCGGCCTCGGACACCGGGCCGACATAGCCCACCACATGGGCAATGTCGTTGCCGTTGGGATAGACGCGCGACATCCCCACCTCTGGCGTGATGCCGGGCAGGGCAGGGGCATTGGCGGCCACCGCCGCGAACTGGTCCCATGTCAGGCGATCCGCGATGGTGATGGGCACGAATGCCGACCGGCGCCGCACCTCGACAAGCGTGCGCTCGATATCCGCATCGCTCAGCGGCACGATCCGGCGCAGCCGCGCAAGCACGGCCTCCACGTCGCCGGCATCCTCGCGGACGATGACGATGCGATAGTTCTGCTCGTTGCCGGCCAGCATCACCCCGTTGCGATCCTGAATGACCCCGCGAACGGGCGGGATCAGCCGGATAGAGACGCGGTTCTCCTCGGCCAGCATGCTGTAGGTCTCGGCTTCCTCGACCTGCATCTGGCGCATCCTGACGCCAAGCACGGCGATCATCGCCGCCTGCGCCCCGCCCAGCATCAGCGCACGGCGCGATATGCCGCGGGCGCTCTCCTCGATCTCGCGGGATGATCGCTTCATAGCCGCCGCCCCATCGCATCCACCTCGCCCGTCGCCGGTTTGTGCACCTTCAGCGCGTAAGAGGAGACCATCACCACCAGCGGATAGGAAAGGATCGTCAGCGTCAGTTGCGCCAGCGTCATGTCCAGCGGCGCCTGCGGCACCATCGCCACCGCCAGCACCAGCCGCATGCCCAGCACCATCGCCGCCATCACCCCGGCGACCATCATCCATTCCATGACAAAGGTCAGTTCGCGGGTCAGCGCGCTGCGGCTGCGCAGGAACTCGGTGCCCAGCAGCACCAGCAGCGCCCAAAGCCCCGGCGGGCGCATCAACAGGAAATCAGCCAGCAGATAGACCCCGGCGACCAGCAGCGCGGGCAGGTATTCGGGCCGCCGCAGCACCCAGGCCATGGTCAGGCACAACAGCAGATCGGGCCAGGGCAGACCGCCCGGCACGCCGCCCAGCGGCAGCAGCTTCAGGAACAGCGCCAGCAGCGCCAGCCCAAGGAAGAGCCCGCGATAGACCCATATCCTGCGCTCGACGGCCTCAGCCATCGCCCGCCCCCGCGCCGACCGCCAGCGCGGCCTCGGGCACCGGATCGTCGGTCTCCGCGGCGGCTTCCGGGGCGATCAGCTCGCCCGCCGTGTCAATGCTCTCGGCACCATGAGAGCGCAGGACGCGCAGGAACTCCAGCCGCTCGTAATCGGCCGACAGGCGCACCCGCAGGCGCCGGTCGGGGCCTTGCGCCACCTGTCCGACCAGCAGCCCGGCCGGAAACACGCCGCCGTCGCCGGAACTGGTCACCCGGTCGCCCGGCCGCACCTCTTCGGGGCTTTCCAGGAAATCCAGCAGCGGTGCGGGGCTGTTGTCGCCCGACAGGATCGCCCGCTGCCCCGAGGGCTGGATCGTCACCGGGATGCGGCTGTTGGTATCCGTCAGCAGGATGACCCGGCTGGACGATGCGCCCACGCCCGATATCCGGCCCACCAGCCCCAGCCCGTCCATCGTCGCCCAGCCGTCGAGGATGCCGTCGCGCGCGCCCACGTTCAGCAGCACCGACTGCCGGAACGGAGAGCCCGAATCGGCCAGCACCACGCCGGTCACATGGGTAAGCCGCGGGTTCAGCCGCACCTGGTTCAGATCCAGCAGCTTGGCGTTCTTCTGCTCAAGCTGCAGCGCGGCTTCCTTCCACGCCTTCATCTGCTGCAACTCGCGCCGCAGTTCCTGGTTCTGTTCGTAGATCCGGGTGTAGGAGCGGAAGTTTTCCACCATGCCCACGGCGCGCGTGACCGGCAGCATCGCCCAGTCCATGTTGGGCACCACGCGGTCCACCAGACCTGCGCGCACCTGCTCCACCCGCGGGCTGTCGATCCGCCACAGCAGGAAGACCGCCAGCAGCGTCAACGCCAAGGCCCCGATCAGGACACGCCTGACCGGGCCAAGGAAATCGACATCGGCATTGCGGTCCCTCGCCACGAATCCTCCGGGTCTGTGTCCGCGTCAGCTTTCGTAGTCTATCACATGCCTGAGTTGCTTTTCGTATTCCAGCGCCTTGCCGGTTCCGAGCGCCACACAATTCAGTGTTTCATCGGC
>JBJHCH010000149.1:0-6969 GCA_050485905.1 Paracoccaceae bacterium
TCCGGCGGCGGTCGATCCGCGCGAAGACCAGATCCTTGGCGTCAAACTCGAAATCCAGCCACGAGCCGCGGTAGGGGATGATCCGGCACTGGAACAGCAGCTTGCCCGAGGAATGGGTCTTGCCCCGGTCATGGTCGAAAAAGACACCGGGCGAGCGATGCATCTGGCTGACGATCACCCGCTCGGTGCCGTTCACGACGAACGTCCCGTTGCCGGTCATCAGTGGCATGTCGCCCATGTAGACGTCCTGCTCCTTGATGTCCTTCACCGACCGTGCGCCGGTATCCTCGTCGACATCGAACACGATCAGGCGCAGCGTCACCTTCAGGGGCGCGGCATAGGTCATGTCGCGGCTCTGGCATTCGTCAACATCGTACTTCGGCTTTTCCAGTTCGTACTTCACGAACTCGAGCGTCGCAGTCTCGTTGAAGTCCTTGATCGGAAAGACCGACTGGAAGACTCCCTGGATACCCTCGCCATCGGTCGGCGTTTCCGCTTCGCCCGATCTCAGGAACAGGTCATAAGACGATTTCTGAACCTCGATGAGGTTCGGCATCTCGAGAACTTCGCGGATCTTGCCGAAGTAGCGGCGGACGCGCTTCTGGCCGACGTAAGCTTGCGCCATGCTGGTGGTCACCTTTCATCTTTTCGCGGACGCGCGCACCGTCGGGCCACGGCAGCGCATCCCACGCGAAACGGGGGGCGGGTTCCATTCCTGCGGATCGTCCCACCGATCCGCGCCCGAACCCGACACCTGCCCATGACGGAGCTCTGCATCAAAGCCCCCTCCAAGACAGGCATGGCTGGACCCGAAATGGTCCGGGTCCAGCCGCTGTCAATGCGTCTGTCGCGCACGTTCGCGCGCGAAACGCGTTACTTCAGTTCGACCTTGGCGCCTGCTGCTTCCAGCTTCGCCTTGATCTCTTCGGCTTCGGACTTGCCGGCCGCTTCCTTGACCTTGCCACCAGCTTCCACCAGATCCTTGGCCTCTTTCAGGCCCAGACCGGTGATCGCGCGGACTTCCTTGATCACGTTGATCTTCTGCGCACCGGCCTCGACCAGCACGACGTCGAACTCGGTCTGCTCTTCAGCCGGGGCCGCGTCAGCGCCAGCAGTAGGACCGGCCATCATCACGGCGCCGCCGGCGGCGGGCTCGATGCCGTATTCGTCCTTCAGGATTTGCTTCAGTTCCTGCGCCTGCAGAAGCGTGAGGTTCACGATCTCTTCGGCGAGTTTCTTCAGATCAGCCATTTTACGTTTCCATTCGATTCAGATGGGGTCCAACATGGGCGCACGCGGCACACCACGACGACAGTTCGGTTGCTCAGGCGGCTTGCCGCTCCTCGATCGTGCTGAGGATACCCGCGATGTTCGATGCAGGCGCGCCAATGGCCCCGGCGATGTTCGACGCAGGCGCCCCGATGCAGGCCACGATCGAAGCGATAAGCTCCTCCCGCGACGGCATGGATGCGACTGCCTTGACACCTTTCGGGTCCAGCGCCGCGCTGCCCATCGCCCCGCCCAGGATCACGAACCTGTCGTTCCCCTTGGCATAGGCATCCGCGACCTTCGCTGCTGCGACAGGATCCTCGGAATAGGCCAGCACGGTCATGCCCGTCAGCAGGTTGCCGATGCTTTCGCAGGGCTTCCCTTCCAGGGCGATCTTGGCGAGCTTGTTCTTGGCAACGCGGACAGATCCCCCGGCCGCACGCATTTCGGCGCGAAGGGTCTGCATCTGTGCAACTGTCATGCCTTCGTAATGTGCTACGACGACCACGCCAGAGCTTTCGAAGATCTGGCCGAGTTCCTCGACCACTTTCTCTTTCTGGGCTCTATCCACAGTTTCACTCCAAGTATGAAGGGTTTCCCCTCCGGCTCATGTGTGCCGCCCGTGGGCGGCGTTCGGGTCCGCTTGGTTCCCGAGGCCAGATCGCCCGGGGGTCGCCCCCGGAATTCCGTCTCGTTCCCCATCTCGGGAAGGACATTAAGCCGGCGAACCGGCACCCTCCGTCTCGGACAGGACGGGGCGTCGCCGCCCCGCCATCCCGGCGTCACCACCGGGAATCTCGTTCCGGCTCAGTTGCCGGTGGCCGATGCCAGATCCACGCTAACGCCCGGACCCATGGTCGAGCTCAGCGAGACCTTGCGCATGTAGGCGCCCTTGGCACCCGACGGCTTGGCCTTTGACACCGCATCGACGAAGGCGCGGATGTTCTGTACCAGCTTCTCGTCGTCGAACGACACCTTGCCGACGCCGGCATGCACGACGCCCGCCTTCTCGGCCTTGAACTGCACCTCGCCGCCCTTGGCATTTGTCACGGCCTGCGCCACGTCCATCGTCACTGTGCCGACCTTGGGGTTCGGCATCAGGTTGCGCGGGCCGAGGATCTTGCCCAGTCGGCCGACCAGCGGCATCATGTCCGGCGTTGCGATGCAGCGGTCGAACTCGATCTTGCCCGACTGGATCGTCTCCATCAGGTCTTCGGCACCGACGATATCAGCCCCGGCTTCCTTCGCCTCGTCCGCCTTGGCGCCACGGGCAAAGACCGCCACGCGCACCGTCTTGCCTGTACCGTTCGGCAGGCTGACCACACCGCGGACCATCTGGTCGGCATGGCGAGGATCGACGCCGAGGTTCATCGCGATCTCGACGGATTCGTCGAACTTGGTGTTCGCAGCCTGCTTAATCAGTTTAACCGCCTCTTCGACCGACAGATTCGCCTTACCTTCGAAAAGCTCGCGCGCGGCGCGGGTCCGTTTTCCAACCTTTGCCATCGCCTTATCCCTTGACCTCGATACCCATCGACTTCGCCGAGCCGAGGATGATCTGCATTGCACCTTCGACGTCGTTGGCATTGAGATCCTTCATCTTGGCCTCGGCGATCTCGCGCACCTGCGCCACGGTCACGGTGCCCGCGACATCACGGCCGGGCTTTTCCGAGCCCTTGGCGCGGTTGCGCTTACCCACGGGCTTCAGTCCGGCGGCCTTCTTCAGCATGAACGACGCCGGCGGCGACTTCAGATCCATGCTGAACGACTTGTCCTGATAGTAGGTTATGATCACCGGGATCGGCGCGCCCTGCTCCATTTCCTGGGTTCGAGCGTTGAAATCCTTGCAGAACTGCATGATGTTGATACCGCGCTGACCCAGCGCCGGGCCGACGGGGGGCGAGGGGTTGGCCTGCCCCGCCTTCACTTGCAGCTTGAGCTGCCCGATTACCTTCTTGGCCATCTGGCCTCTCCTTCGTCACCGCCCCACCGTGGCAGGGCCTTGGTTTAGTGGTCCGGTCCGTCACGGTCGCCCGCGCTCGCCTCCCACAGGCTCACACGTCAGTTGCCTTTGGACACCTGCGTGAATTCCAGCTCCACCGGCGTAGCACGTCCAAAGATCGACACGGTGACCTTCAGCCGGTTGTTGTCGGCGTCCACATCCTCGACCATTCCCGAGAAGCCCTCGAACGGGCCGTCGGTCACCTGGACCTGTTCGCCGATCTCGAATCGGATCAGGTTGCGCGGTGCGGCCTCGCCTTCTTCGACGCGGTTCAGGATCGCGTTCACCTCATCGTCGCGCATCGGCATCGGCTTGCCCTGGGGGCCCAGGAAACCGGTGACGCGGTTGATCGAGTTGATCAGGTGATAGCCGCGGTTCGACATTTCCATGCGCACCAGAACATAGCCGGGCATGAAGCGCCGTTCGCTGGTCACCTTCTTGCCGCGGCGCACTTCCAGCACCTCTTCGGTGGGCACCAGAACCTCCTCGATCTCGTCCTCGAGGTGCGCGTCCTTCACGGCCTGACGGATCTGTTCGGCGATCTTCTTCTCGAAATTCGAGAGGACGCTCACCGAATACCAACGCTTCGCCATGCCTTCCCACCTTGCTTCAACCGACGCGCTCCCGCCGGATTCGTTTTTGTTTTCAGTCGGTTGCGTCATGCCCGCCGAACAAAAAACAGCGCGCAAAGCGAATCGATGCGCGCCGCTCGTGTCTGGATTAAGGCTCCTTACAGCCCCGTTGTCAGGATTTCAAGGCCCGGCCGTCGCAGCGGACGGATCTCAGCCGAACAGACCCAGCACGCCGGCAAGGCCGGTGCGGATGACCCAATCGACGAAGAAGAAGAAGATCGCCGTCAGCGTGGCCATGACGAACACCATCACGGTGGTCAGCGTCACCTCGCGGCGGTTCGGCCAGACCACCTTGGACACCTCTGCCCGTACCTGCTGAAGGAACTGTAGAGGGTTTGCCTTGGCCATGGTCCGTCCTGACGTTTCGCGAATTCGGGGCGCAGATACGCGCTTGGCCGGGCGAATTCAAGCCCGGACGGGTGTGCACATCACATGCACATCGCGTGCATCTGCCGTGCATACGACGTGCATACCCAAAAAACGCACATGTCCGGTCGGGCGGTGCACTCGCGCACAGAAGTCACAAGTGTAAATCTAGATGGGGCCTGGCAGGGGCAGAGGGACTCGAACCCCCGACCCTCGGTTTTGGAGACCGATGCTCTACCAACTGAGCTATACCCCTAGGCCTGCGCGGGGGTTACGGCAGCGGCGGGGCGAAATCAAGGGCGATGTGATGGCCGCGTCTTGCGGCATCGCGTGCCGCTTTCACCCGGTCCGCTACCGCCGCATCGGACAGATCGCCGCCCCCTTGGAGATTTCCTTCGACAGACCGCACGACCGCAGGCAAAGTTTCGTGGCATCCAGATTAGGGGCGTCAGATGGGAAAATGGCTGCTCGTGCCGGTCGCAATCATCGCCGTCACGGTCGCGGCTTTAGCTCTGTCGCCCTGGCCGGGTGTGCAAATCATCAGGCTGATCTTTGACGATGGAGCTGCGGCTGCGTCACAGAAGCTTGCGCCCCGCGTCCCGCCGGACATAGCCACGACGACCCTCCAGTACGACCCCGACGACAGCGATGCCTTTCTCGACATCCTGCGCGGTCCGGACGCGTCCGACAGCCTTCCGATCATCGTCTGGGTGCATGGCGGCGGGTTCGTGTCGGGGCGACGCGGAGATGTCGCCAACTACCTGAAGATACTCGCCGGCGAGGGGTTCGTCGTCGTCAATGTCGACTACACGATCGCGCCGGATGCGCTCTATCCGACGCCCGTGCGGCAACTTGACGCCGCATTGGCCTATCTGCACCGCGAAAGCGGCCCGCTGCTGCTGGGAACGGGCGGCTTCGTCCTCGCCGGAGACAGCGCGGGCGCGCAGATCGCCGCGCAGACCGCCGCATTGGCCACCAGCCCCGACTATGCGCGCCTGATGGGCATCGACGGGGCGGCCTGGCGAGACCGTCTGCAGGGGGCGATCCTGTTCTGCGGCGTCTACGATATCTCGGCCATGGGGCGCGGCGGCGGCCTGCTCGCATGGTTCGTCCATACGACCGGATGGGCCTACAGCGGCACGCGGAACTGGCGCGAGTCGCCCGATTTCGCGACGATCAGCTTCACGCCCCACCTGACGGCCGGGTTTCCGCCTGCCTTTGTCAGCGCCGGCAATGCGGATCCGCTTGGCCCGCAATCCGTGGCCCTTGCGCAGGCGCTGGAGGAGGTGGGGGTCGCCGTCGAGACGCTCTTCTTCCCCGACGATCACGATCCGCCGCTGGGGCACGAATACCAGTTCGACCTCGACACCGATGCCGGCCAGCTCGCTTTCGAGCGGCTAGTGGATTGGCTGCGGCGGCTCTGAGCCGCATCCCGCTCGTGATCGACCATGATCCACGACCCAGGCACCGCAATGAAGAAGGCCGCCCGAATGGGGCGGCCTTCTGCGATCGTCAGGGATTTGGCCGGGGCTTTCCCCGGCCCGCCTCCGATTACTCGATGATCTTCGACACGACGCCGGCGCCGACGGTGCGGCCGCCTTCGCGGATGGCGAAGCGCAGCTTCTCTTCCATCGCGATCGGGGCGATCAGTTCGACGTTGAACTTCAGGTTGTCGCCCGGCATCACCATCTCGGTGCCCTCGGGAAGCTGAACCATCCCGGTCACGTCGGTCGTGCGGAAGTAGAACTGCGGCCGGTAGTTCGCGAAGAACGGCGTGTGGCGCCCGCCCTCCTCCTTGGTCAGGATGTAGGCCTCGGCCTCGAACTTCGTGTGCGGCTTCACCGAACCGGGCTTGCACAGCACCTGGCCGCGCTCCACCCCGTCCCGCTCGATCCCGCGCAGAAGCGCGCCGATGTTGTCACCCGCCTCGCCGCGATCCAGGAGCTTGCGGAACATCTCGACCCCGGTGCAGACCGATTTCTTCGTCGGCCGGATGCCCACGATCTCCACCTCGTCGCCCACGTTGATCACGCCGCGCTCCACCCGCCCCGTGACCACCGTGCCGCGGCCCGAGATCGAGAACACGTCCTCGATCGGCATCAGGAACGGCTGGTCCACCGGGCGCGCCGGGGTGGGGATGTAGCTGTCCACCGCCTCCATCAGCGCGCGGATCGAGTTCTCGCCGATCTCCGGATCGCGACCTTCAAGGGCGGCCAGCGCCGAGCCCTTGACGATCGGGATGTCGTCGCCCGGATAGTCGTAGGAGGACAGCAGCTCGCGCACCTCCATCTCGACCAGTTCCAGAAGTTCCTCGTCATCCACCTGGTCCACCTTGTTCAGGTAGACCACCATGTAGGGAATGCCGACCTGACGGCCGAGCAGGATATGCTCGCGGGTCTGCGGCATCGGGCCGTCGGCGGCGTTCACCACCAGGATCGCGCCGTCCATCTGCGCCGCGCCCGTGATCATGTTCTTGACGTAGTCGGCATGGCCCGGGCAGTCGACATGGGCATAGTGCCGCGCGCCGGTCTCGTATTCCACATGCGCCGTCGAGATCGTGATCCCCCGCGCCTTCTCCTCCGGCGCCGCGTCGATCTGGTCATACGACTTGAAATCGCCGAAATACTTCGTGATCGCCGCCGTCAGCGTCGTCTTGCCATGGTCAACGTGGCCAATCGTGCCAACGTTCACATGCGGTTT
>JBJHCH010000150.1:0-6912 GCA_050485905.1 Paracoccaceae bacterium
CTGGGCCTCGCATTCCCCCCAAAGCGATACGGCGATATCGCCAATCCCCATCGCCTCGGTCACCTTTGCGCCCCAGCCGGCCTCCAGCCGCGCGCGCAACTCTGCCTCGCCGCCACCCGGTTCGCCAGCAACCATGACACGCCGCACGCTCGATCCCGGCAGGTCGATCCCGCGTGCCGCGGCCCATTCCGTCAGGTGCAGCGCATAAGAGGGGGTCACCACGACCGCATCTGGCCTGAGAGCCTGAACGGCGGTCATCAGTCGCTCGGTGTTGCCGGTGCCGACGGGGACGTGGCAAAGCCCCAGCTTGTCGAATGCGGCGAGCGCGGCGCCCGCGACGAACGGCCCCGCATTGTAGCTGGTCACCACCCTGTCGCCCCGCTGGACGCCAGAAGCCGAATAGCTGCGGGCCGAGATCGTGACCCAGTCGCTGATGTCGCGCGCGGTGAGGGGGATGTAGCTGGGTGTTCCGGTGGTGCCGGACGTGGAGTAGATCCGCGCAATCTCGGCCCGGTCGCAGGCGAGATGCGTGCCAATCGGGTTGTCCGGCGTTCGCGCAGCGCGCAGATCATCCTTTTCGGTGAAGGGCAGATGCGAAATGTCCGCAAGCCCGCCGACCTTCTCGGCAGTTGAAGAACCTGCGGCGGTCAGCTTCTCGCGGTAGAAGGCCGAGTTTGCCAGCAGATAGGCGATCTGCGCGCGATAGGCTGCATCCTGCGCCCCGCTGTCCGCTTCTGCGCCGAGCGCCGCGTCCAGGGCGGTCATTCCGTCGCCTCCGACTGCGGAACATAGGTGATTGCCTCCTCCGCGCGCGCCGCCAGAAGGAAGCCGATCGGGTGACGCTGCTCTTCCGCCAGGTGCCCGAGCAGACCCGCCGTGCGCGCCAGAAGCGGAACCGCGCGGATCATGCTCGCCGGGAACCCGAGCTCGAGCAGAACTGCCGCGATCCCCATGGAGACATTCATCGTCAGCGGCTTTCCCCATGCGCGATCAACCGCCTGCGACAGCGCCATCGCCATCGCGCAATGCGGACCGGCGATGCCCTGCTGCGCGGCCAGTTCAAAGATGCGCACGCTTCTTGGATCTGTCGGCTTGTGAAGGGGATGGCCGAAACCCGCGAGCCGCTCGCCCCGCGCCCGCGCCTCGTTCGCGATCGCGTCGGCGACCGCCTCTGTCGTCGCCCCTTCCTCGACACGCGCCTGCGCCTTCACCAGAAGCGCCCCGGCCGCCTCGGCCGCACCAAGGATCACGCTGCCGCAACCAAGGATTCCCGCAGCCAATGCCGACTGCAGCGACTCGGGGGCGGCGGCATAGGTCATCCGCGCCGCCTGAGCATTGGGTGTCAGCCCGTGCTCGGCAATGGAGATCAGCAGGACATCCAGAAAGAAGCGCTGCTTCGGTTCGGGTAGCCGGCCGGTGACAGAGAGGAAGAAGTAGTCGGTGAAGCTGACCTGACCCATCAGATCGCCGCACAGGTCGTGACCCTGCACCGTGATCGACTGTGCATCCGCCGTGCAGATCGATGTGCGGGCCGGTCCGGCCTTGCCAATCATCATCGTCTTCCTCCCAGCCGGATTTCATGTCCGGCAATCCTGTCTTACTTTTTTGTAGGACAAAAATGAACAGGCGATTCTTGTCAAGCTGTTTTCTTCAAGCTATCAGCGGGTTCATGAACCTTTCCGGGTCCCCACTGAACGCAGGCAAGCGGCCAAGCGCAGTCGAACAGGTCGTCACCAGCCTGTTCAACGGCTTGATGAGCAACCGTTTCGCGCCCGGCCAGCGGCTGATCGAGGCGGATCTGACGGCTGAATACCGGGTCAGCCGCGGCACCCTGCGAGAGGCCTTCCGGCGGTTGGCGGCTGACGGGTTGATCGACATCGTACCCAACCGGGGCGCGATTGTCCGGCGCCTGTCATCACGGGACATGAACGAACTCTTCCAGATCCGCACGGAACTCGAAGGTCTGGCCGCACGCCTGGCGGCCGAGCGGATGAGCGACGCCGAGGTGCGCGCCCGGTTCGAGACCGCGATAGCGCCGATCTGGGGAGAGCATCAACGCAGCCAGCCCGCGGACTACATCACCGAAAATGCCGAGTTTCACGAGGCCATTCTGGACGCCAGCGGTAACCGCCAGCTCGCGCTGGTCAGCCGTCAGTTCCAGCTACCAGTCATCATGGCACAGGTGCGCGGTCTGCTGACCGCAGAAACAATCGCCAGTTCGTTGACTGAGCATCGGCTAATGGCCCATGCGATCCTCCGCTGCGACCCGCCAGAGGCCGAACGTTTGATGCAGGAGCATCTGGCGAGGGCGATGGAACTCACAATGCACTACGTAGAGGCGCGGGGCGGCTCGTAGAGCTCGGATGCCTTGTGCAGGCAGAGCATTTCTAAGGTGCTGTCATCAACGCCAAAGCGTCGCGCAACGGCGCTCGCGCCGCGCTGGGGGGCAATATAGGTGTAGGGGGCAAACTCCCGGCGGGGTCGGCCGCTGGCCCCTAGCCCTGCCCCGGCTCAAAGAGGTCGGGATGCTCCTGCTCAAGCGGTTCGAGAAAGGTAATCAACCGCCCCAGATGCCGCCGCATCTCTGCCCGTGCAGCACCCGCATCCCGCTGTTCGAGCGCTGCAACGATTGCGCGATGCTCCTCCAGCGTTTCTATCACCCGCCCCGATATCGGCAGCACCACCTGTCGCGCCCGGTTCACATGCACCCAGGCTGTTTCTGCCACCTGCGACAGCCTGGGAAAGCCCGTGAAGGACAGGATCATCTCGTGCATCTCGCCATCGAGCTTGTAGAAACCCGCATAGTCACGGTCGTCGACCAGCGCCTCCTGCACGCGCAGGTTCCGGCGCAGCAGAACAAGCTGCTCTTCGGTGATCTTCGGCGCCACCGCCTCAACCGCCGCAAGCTCGAGCGCCTCGCGCAGGAACGCGCCCTCGCGTATCTCCTGCATCGAGAACCGGGCGACAAAGGTGCCGGCCTGCGGCACAACGTTCACCAGGCCCTCACCGGCAAGACGGGTAATCGCCTCGGCAACCGGCGACCGAGAGACCCCCAGCGCGTCGCAGATGCCCCGCTTTCGCAGCGCCTCGCCCGGTCGATAGTGCAGGTTCAGGATGGCATCGCGCAGCGACAGATAGGCACGGTTGGCAAGCGAGCCCGTAAAGGCATCAAGCGGCGTCAGTTTCTCGCGGTCGGGATCGGACACTTGCGACGGCCGCCCTCTCTCGGTGGCATGCTAACATGTTAGCTCGGGGCCTGAGTCTGTCAAGCAGGTCCATGTGAAACGGTCGACGCACAAGCGCCAGTTCCGAAGCAGAAAGCCCAGGCCGTCAACGCATCGGCGTCGATACCGGGCCGCGGGAACTCGTCAACGCGGTCTTCGACGCGCAGCCCTGTCCAACCATGCTGAGTCACCATGGACGGCCCAAGCCCCAATATCGTTCTACTACGATAGACCAGTAGCGGCTGCAAACGGCAGCCGCTACCGCGCGCGGGATTCGATCCGGAAATAGAGCGCGGCCATCGTCAGTCCGCGCACGATGTTGAGGATCGTCAGCGCGATCCACAGCCCGGTGTTCTGAAAACTCGGGACGAGCAGAACGGCCGCGACGACAAAGATGGCGGCCGAAGCGAACATGGCGTTGCGCATCTCGCGCGTGGCGGTGGCGCCTATGAAAATACCGTCGAGCATGTAGGCGCCGATGGACAGGATCGGCAGGGCGACGACCCAGGGCAGATAGGAACGCGCGGTCAGTTGCACGTCGGGATCCTTCGCCATCAGGTCGATCAGCCACGGCCCGCCCAGCCAGAAGGCTGCCGCCAGGACGGCCGCCGTGCCAACGCCCCATGCACTGGTCAGAACCGAACTGCGCCGGACACTGGCGACCGACTTTGCACCGACCGCCTGCCCCACCAGCGCCTCGGCGGCAAAGGCGAAGCCGTCCAGCGCATAGGCGGTGATCTCGATGAACTGCAAGAGCACCTGATTGGCGGCCAGGGTCACGTCGCCGAAGCCCGCGCCGAGGAACACGAACGAGGTAAAGGATCCCTGTAGCAGGACCGAGCGGATCATGATGTCGGTATTCACCGCCATCATCCGCCTGATCCGCACCGGGTCGAACACCCGCACCCAGTCGCGCCACTGATCGCCCCGGAACGCCGGACGGCACAGCCACAGGCCCAGCGCCAGCCCGGTCCATTCCGCGATCAGCGTGGCCACCGCCACCCCCTGCACTCCCCAGCCGAGGCCGAGGACGAACCACAGGTCCAGCCCGATGTTCAGCCCGTTCATCCAAAGCTGCAGCCCCAGCACGGCGCGCGTGCGTTCTAGCGCGATCAGCCAGCCGGTGACGGCGTAAAGCGCGATTGTGGCTGGCGCCCCCCAGATCCGGATCGCCAGATAGCTGCGCGCCAGAGCCTCCACCTCGTCGCTGGCCGGTGCGATCCAGAAGGCGCCGGCGACAAGCGGACCCTGCAAGGCAATGAATGCCAGACCCGCGGCAAGGCCGATCATCAGCGCCCGCGTCAGGATCGCGCCGGTCTCCGGCGTGTCGCCCGCGCCGTGCGCCTGCGCCACCAGCCCGGAGGTGCCCATCCGCAGGAAGCCGAAGATCCAGTAGACCGAGGCGAGGATGATCGCCCCAACCCCCACCGCGCCGATGGGTGCCGCCTGCCCCATCTGGCCAACGACGCCGGTATCGACCGCGCCCAGGATCGGGATCGTGGCGTTCGACAGAACGATCGGCAGCGCGATCTTCAGCACACGCCGGTTGGTGATGTCTTCCGGTCTCAAGCGCGGCTCACGTCTCGCGGCTCGGCATCAGGAAATGCCCGGTGCCCTGCGCGAACAGCCGCGCGCGGTTGTCCTGCCATGCTTCGACATGCACGCTGGCATAGCGGCGGCCCGAACGGTTGACCCGCGCCCGCGCATAGGCGTCGCGCGGCAGGCCGGAGCGCAGATAATCCACGGTGAAGTCGATGGTTTTCGGCAGTCGCGGCAGATTGTGCGGATCGAGCGTGGTCGGGTCCAGCCGCCCGCCCTCCATCTCTTCCCACAGCAGCGACCAGCTCAGCTCGATGATCGCGGTGACCTCCAGAAATGCCGCCGTCACGCCGCCGTGGATCGCCGGAAGCAGCGGGTTGCCGATCAGCTTTTCCTGAAACGGCAGGGTCGCGGTCAACTCATCCCCGCGCCGGTCGAACTGGATGCCGAGAAAGCCGATATAGGGCACGCCGGAAACCAGCGCCTTCAGCGCGGCGTCGCGGCGCTGCTTGATCACCTGCACGGGCTCCGGCGCGGGGCGGCTCATGCCCGCCCCCCCTTTGGCCGCTCGACGGTG
This sequence comes from Paracoccaceae bacterium, assembly GCA_050485905.1. Classification (GTDB taxonomy): domain Bacteria; phylum Pseudomonadota; class Alphaproteobacteria; order Rhodobacterales; family Rhodobacteraceae; genus JAWLCA01. The sequence goes on from JBJHCH010000150.1 coordinate 5,341, forward strand.
AAGGTGCCGGTGGCTGCGGCCACGGGGCGGTCGCCATCCTCGTCCGTCGCAACCGCGCGCACGAAGGCGACCGAGCGGGTGACGTGGTAACATTCCGCCCGCGCCCGGATCCGCTGGCCGGGCGTCGCCGCGCGGAAGTAATCTATCCGCAGGTCTATCGTCGCCGTTCCGGCCGGCGAATCCGGATGGCTCATCACCGCCGCCCCGCCGCTGGTGTCCATCAGTGCCGAGACCGCACCGCCGTGAATCACCCCGGTCTTCGGGTCGCCGATCAGCCGCTCGTCATAGGGCAGCGTGATCACCGCCACACCGGCGCCGATCTCCTCGACCTCCATCCCCAATTCGTGCGCATAGGGCAGCGCCTCGATGAATTGCCGCGCCAGTTTCAGCCGTTTGTCCATCGCCAACTCTCCCGCCGTCCGCGCCGACTATTGGCCCGGCGAACCGCCGCCGCAAGGCCCTGTCACACATTGCGCGCCCACCGGCACGCCGCTAAGTTTCGCCAACGGAGGAGTGCATGACCGACCGCCTGCTCAGCTTCAAGGAGATGTGCGCGAAGTTCGACGTGACGCCGCGCACCCTGCGCTACTACGAATATATCGAGCTTCTGGAACCCACGCGCGACGGCCGCAGCCGGTTCTACGGGGCGCGAGAGGTGGCGCGCATGACCCTGATCCTGCGCGGTCGTCGTTTCGGCTTCAGCCTGGAAGAAATCCGCCAGTGGCTGCTGATCTACGACAAGGACGGCACCAGGCCGCAGCTTCAGGCCTGGCTGGATCTTGCCGACCGGCAACTGGGCGAATTGGACCGCCAACGCGCCGAACTTGACGACACGATTGCCGACCTGCGCGACCTTCGCGCCAAGGCCGCAGCGATTCTGGAACGCGGAGCGCAGTGACACCACGTCACTGATCAAGCTGACGTGACGTTTCGTTTACGTAAACGTCATCCACCCTTGTATGCTGCCAGCGAACACAGATCTGGGGTGCAAACCAAAGCACGCCAAGGACCGATACCATGACCGACGACCTGAAAACCATTCGCGCGATGTGCGAAGAATTCGACGTGACGCCGCGCACCCTGCGCTTTTACGAGAGCAAGGAGCTGCTGTCCCCCATCCGCGAGGGAACGCGCCGGCTGTTTACCCGGCGCGACAGTGCCCGCCTGAAGCTGATTCTGCGCGGCAAGCGCTTCGGCTTCAGCCTTGAAGAGATTCGCCAGCTTCTGGATCTCTATGACGAGGATCCGACGCAGGTGACGCAACTCACCCGCACCATCGAGGTCGCGCGAGAGCGTCTGGCCCAGATGGAGGCCCAGCGCGCTGAACTTGACGAGGCGATTGCCGAACTCAAGGAACAGATGGCCTGGGGCGAGCAGGTGATCGAAACCCGCCGCCGCGAAACCGCGGCCTGAGCCCAAAGAACCCCGAACCAGCGAACCGGAGGCGCCCATGCCCAGCTACACCTCGCCCACTGCCGATATGCAGTTCGTCCTGCACGACCTGCTGCGGGTGACCGAAATCGGTATTCCGGGCTATGATGAGCTGGAGCGGGACTTTACCGGCGCGATCCT
>JBJHCH010000151.1:0-6829 GCA_050485905.1 Paracoccaceae bacterium
GTTCCAGGTCAGGGTCGCTGTCCTCAACGGCTTCACCGCCCTCGGCACGCCCATCACCGAGGTCGCAGGATAGGTCAGTACGGGGAAAGGGGAGCTCCGCCCATCACCCGATTTGTGCAAAAGAGCCCTTCTGACCCCGGGGCTTCTGCGCGATGCGGGTTCCACGCGGCCCGCCTTTGCCCGGTCGCTGCGGCTGGAGCTTGTGCTCATGGTGGCGATCCTTGCCCTGACCGCCGGTTTCCGCCTGACACCGCCGCCCCGGGCGCTGGCGGATATGCCCGAGATGCGGGTCGACATGCATTTGCACGGGGTGGACACCATGGCCGACGTCGCCCTGATCCCCGGCCGCCCCGGCCAGAACCGGGTGGAGGTTCAGCCGCTGGATGGCGACTTCCGGCCCTTCACGCCGCTGGAGGTCACGCTCTTCTTCAGCCGCCCGGCCGAGGGGCTGGAACGGATCGAACTGCGCGCCGAACGGGGCGAGGACGGTATCTGGCGAGCGGGGCCGGTGCACCTGCCGCCGGGCGGGCCGCTTGATGTGGTGGCCGACATCCTGATCACCGACTTCCGCAAGGAACTGATCGGCGGGGAGATCCAGTTGGCGCCGTGAGTGTTATTAAGTAACAGATCCACATGACCCTCGCCGCTGACCAGATCGCCTTGACGATGTCATAGCTGCACGCGACCACATCCGCGACGGAAGGAAAGGCGGCGCGGCCCTTGGCAGTGCAGTGTCCGACCCTCGTCGCGAAGATGGCAAGGAAAGCGCCTTTCCTAAGTTCGTTTCAGAAGACGAAATGATTGATGCGCTCGCTCCCGAAATGGACGCCGCCGGGCAGGCCTTCCTGTCATGGTATGAAACCAATGTGCTAGAGCACCCAACATGGGAGCGGGCCATGCACCCTGAAACTTTGACGCCCGAGGAAGAGACCGCCATCATCGACCGCGCCTCGCAGATACTAAAGGCGCGCATCGCCTCGAAGCGCTAATCGACTTCGTCCCGGCGTGGCTCCGAACGCCCGCTCTGCACCGCTCCGAGGGATACCTTTCGGGGCGGGCGAAGCGTTGAAGAAATAGCCGCACAGTGTCCCAGTTCTACGGTGCTAGTTCAATCGCTTTCCGCATGGCCTCGGTCGCCGCCTTGAGCTTCGCCTCATCGCCACCATAGACCCGGTTGCCAACACCACCCAACGAATGCCCGAGGATGCGATGCTCATCGCGTTCGGGAACCCCAGCCATGACCAGCAAGTCCTTCATGTTGTGGCGCAGGGAGTAGACCACATGACGGCGGTTCTTTGTCAGCTCCCGCAGGTGCTTCATCAGGGCCGCAGAGACCGCGTCAGGGCCAGCCTCATGGGCATACCGGGGGAACAGCATACGCTCACCCTCAGCCAGCTTCACGGCCTCCTCAGCGGCTGCCAGAGCATCCCCGACAAGGGGCACTGACCGGATTGAGACCTTGGTCTTGACCCGCCGTTCCTCATGCCACCTGACGCGGATGTGAGGATAGGGACCGGAGAGGCTGACGTCTTCGACGCGAAGCCCGACCACCTCGGCACCCCGGCAGCCCGTTCCTTCCAGCATGCGCCAGATCAGCCCGAGTGCAGGCTCCCTGATGCGCTCCGAACGGACCCGCTCACGCATCCCGAGGATGACTTCCTTGGGCAGCGGGTCGCGGCGGTCCCATTCGTTCTCGGGCGCACTGTCCCCCTTGCCTATCTCCAAGTCATCGAAGGGGTTCTTGGCGATGCCCTCAAGGTCAAATTCCCTGATCGCCACCGAGACCATGGCCTTGATCATGTCGAGTTCACGCCTGACCGTCGCCTTCGACAGGGTCTCCTGAGTGCTGCCCTTCTTGGTTGTCGTGAGCATCGCATCGCGCAGCTTCCGGGCATGTTCCCGCTTGAGGTCCACTAAAGGCAGCTTGCCCAGCGGCCCTAGCGTGGTCTCGATGCGACGGCAAACGCGGTCCAGCCTGTTCTTTTGGTTGCGCCCCACGGCCCCGTTCATGCGCTCCTTCCGGTAAATCTCCTTGGCATCAAGCATGGTGACCGCCGGGGCCTCGGCTTCCGGCATGACAACCGCCTTGTAGAGCATCGGGTCTGCCCCGCGATGGCGAAGATCATCGGCCAGAACCTCGCGCCGTTCATCCTCGGAGAGGCTGCCGCTGATGGAGGAGACCATGGCCTCGGCCTCCTTCACCGCCTCCCGCCAGTGTTCCAGCGGCGACAACTGCCCCTGCCCGGCTGCCCGGCGCATGGCCTTGGAGACCAGCTTCTCATACTCCCGCATGAGGGTTTCATGCTCGGTCACCAGATCGGCACCTTCGCGGGCCTTCATGGGAACCTGAAAGAACTCCTCGCCAACCGTCGGAATCACGGCCTTCGGGAAGCGCCGCCGGAACCGCTTGCGGCCCCCGGAAAGTTCGTCAACGTGCTTGAGCTTCATCACCAGAACCATCGCCAATGTGCCCCGTTTGTGTCCCGTCTTGTGTCTCGGGAGGGGCGCGAAGTTGCTGATAACCTTGAAAAACAGGGGCCGCAAGAGCGGTTCTGGTGCGGGCGACGGGACTCGAACCCGTAAGCCATTCCTGGCAGAGATTTTTAAGACCTCAGCGTATACCATTCCGCCACGCCCGCGCGAAGGTGACGGTTGCACAGCCGGCGCGGGGCCTCAAGCGCCCTCATGCGGCGTTGTGTTGCCGACCGGGGGTTCCCCCGCTTGCAACCGTGTGAAACCGGCATGGCCGCAAGCGCCGCAGTTGACTTGCGCCGGGGCATCCGGCACAGCCCGTGCATTGGCGAAAGAGGTGCGGCGTGGCGATTTTCCTGCATCGGGGCGACCTGCCCGACGGGCTGTCCCTTGGCCCGGTCGTGGCGATCGACACCGAGACGATGGGGCTGAACCCGCATCGCGACCGGCTGTGTCTGGTGCAGCTTTCGGCGGGCGACGGCGACGCGCATCTGGTTCAGGTGCCGCGCGGAGGAGCGCCCGCGCCGAACCTGACTGCCATGCTGGCCGATCCGGCGGTGCTGAAGCTGTTTCACTTCGCCCGCTTCGACATCGCGGCGCTGCTGCAAGCCTATGGCGTCGTGACCACTCCGGTCTGGTGCACCAAGATCGCGTCAAAGCTGATCCGCACCTATACTGAACGGCACGGGCTGAAGTACCTGCTGGCCGAACTGATCGACGTGGATGTGTCCAAGCAGCAGCAGACCTCCGACTGGGGGGCGGCGGACCTGACCGAGGCGCAGATGGCCTATGCCGCATCTGATGTGCTGCATCTGCACCGGCTGAAGGCGGTGCTGGACGACCTGCTGGCGCGCGAAGGGCGCACTGACCTCGCGCAGGCCTGTTTCGATTTCCTGCCGACCCGCGCCCGGCTGGACCTGACAGGCTGGCCCGAGGTCGATATCTTCGCGCACTGATGACCGATCCCGCCACATTCCTGGCCGCCGGCCGCCGCGTGATCCGGCGCGAGGCCGAGGCGCTGACCCTGCTGGAGGGCGCGCTGGACACGGGTTTTGCCGATGCGGTTAATCTGATTCTGCAGGCCACCGGCCGGGTGATCGTGTCGGGCATGGGCAAGTCGGGCCATGTCGGGCGCAAGATCGCCGCCACCCTTGCCTCGACCGGGACGCCCGCGCATTTCGTCCATCCGGCCGAGGCGAGCCACGGCGATCTTGGCATGGTGGCGCGTGGCGACGTGGTGCTGGTGCTGTCGAATTCGGGCGAGACGCCGGAACTGGCCGATATCGTCGCCCATACCCGGCGCTTCGGCATCCCGCTGATCGGGGTGGCCAGCCGCGCCGACAGCACGCTGATCCGGCAATCCGACGTGGCGATCCTGCTGCCCCAGGCGGCGGAAGCCTGCGATACCGGGGTGGTGCCCACCACATCGACCACCATGACGCTGGCGCTGGGCGACGCGCTGGCCATCGCGCTGATGGAGCATCGCCGCTTCACGCCGCAGAACTTCCGCGACTTCCACCCCGGCGGCAAGCTGGGCGCGCGGCTCGCCAAGGTGTCCGACCTGATGCACGGGGCGGAGGAACTGCCGCTGGTGGATCAGGATGCGCCGATGAGCGCGGCGCTGCTGGAAATCAGCGCGCGCGGCTTTGGCGTGACCGGGGTGACGGATGCGTCCGGCCGGCTGATCGGCATCATCACCGATGGCGACCTGCGGCGGCACATGGCGGGCCTTCTGGACAGAACCGCGGCAGAGGTGATGACCCGCGGGCCGCAGACCATCGGGCCAGAGGATCTGGCGGAAACCGCGCTGGCGGCGATGAACGCGCGTCGCATCACCTGCCTGTTCGTGGTGGCCCCCGGCGGCGACGGCCGCGCACTGGGGCTGATCCATGTCCACGACTGCCTGCGCGCCGGGATCGCGTAACGCCATGCTGCGCGCCTCTGACAGGTATTCCTCGCTCATCGGCTGGCTGAAAGTGCTGCTGCCGCTGGCGGCACTGGCGGTCCTTTCGACGATGTTCCTCGTGGCGCGCACCATCGACCCCGACCGTGCGATCCCCTATGCCGATGTCGATGTGGTGGCCCTGGCGCAGGAGCCGCGGATCACCCGGCCCGACTATTCCGGCATGACCGAGGATGGCGATGCGATCCGGCTGCAGGCCGATACCGCCCGCCCCGATCTGGACGACAGCGGCAAGGTCAGTGCCGAGGGGGTGGTGGCCGAACTGGAAACCCCGGCCGGGCTGCGTACGGACCTGTTGGCCGACCATGCCCGCATCGACAATGCCGCCGGGCTGATGACGCTGACCGGATCGGTGCGGATCCGGACCTCCACCGGCTACGACATTCGCAGCGACGAGCTGATCGCCCGGCTGGACCGCACCCGGCTGGACAGCCCCGGCCCGGTCGAGGCCGAGGGTCCGCCCGGCCGGCTGACCGCGGGCAACATGCAGATCACGGCCGATGAGTCCGGCGACCATGTTCTGGTTTTCAACGGCGGTGTGGACCTGATATACCACCCCTGAGTTCAAGGATCATTATGCGCGCGTTTCTGCCCCTCCCCCTCTGCCTGCTTCTGCTGACCGGCCCCGCCCTTGCCCAGGGGACCGAGGTCGCATTCGGCGCGGTCCGCGCCGACAGCAGCCTGCCGGTCGAGGTGACGTCCGACCGGCTGCGCGTCGATCAGACCGACGGCACCGCAATCTTTGACGGCAACGTCATCATCATCCAGGGCGAGATGCGCCTGTCGGCGACCGAGGTGCGGGTGGAATACGCCGCGGCGACCGACACCACGCCGGGCCGTATCGCCCGGATGCACGCCTCGGGCGGCGTGACCATCGTCAGCGGCCCCGACGCGGCCGAGGCGCGCGATGCCGTCTACAGCGTCGATGACGGCCAGATCGTGCTGACCGGCGAGGCGCTGATGACCCAAGGGGCAAACGCGATCTCGGGTGACCGCATGGTCATCAACCTCGACAGCGGCAGCGCCGTGGTCGAGGGGCGTGTGCGCACCATCCTCAACCCCGCGGGCCGGCAATGACGCCACCGCCCACCCTGTCCGTAGCCCGTGGCGACGCCGGGCTACGCGTGACCGGCCTCCGCAAGGGCTATCGCAAACGGCTGGTGATCCGCGACGTGGATCTGGAACTGGGCCGGGGTGAGGTCGTGGCCCTGCTCGGCCCCAACGGCTCGGGCAAGACGACCTGCTTCTACTGCATCGCCGGTCTGGTCGCGCCCGAGGGCGGGCAGGTCATCGTCGATGGCCGCGACGTGACCGGCCTGCCGATGTATCGCCGCGCGCGCCTCGGCATCGGTTACCTGCCGCAGGAAGTGTCGATCTTCCGCGGCCTGTCGGTCGAGGACAACATCCTGGCAGTGCTGGAGATCACCGAATCCGACGGCCACAAGCGGCGAGAGCGGCTGGAGGAACTGCTGGGCGAGTTCTCCATCACCCATCTGCGCCGCGCCCCCGCCCTGTCCCTGTCGGGGGGCGAGCGGCGGCGGGTGGAAATCGCGCGCTGCCTGGCCGCGAACCCGAAATACCTGCTGCTCGACGAACCCTTTGCCGGGGTCGATCCGATTGCCGTGGGCGACATCCGGGGCCTGGTCGCAGACCTGAAGCGCCGCGGCATCGGCGTGCTGATCACCGACCACAACGTGCGCGAGACGCTGGAAATCGTGGATCGTGCCTATATCCTGCATGACGGCCGCGTGCTGATGAGCGGCACGACCGAGGAAGTGGTGCGCGATGAAAACGTCCGCCGGGTCTATCTGGGCCAGAGCTTCCGGATCTACTAGGCCCGCACCGACTGGTGTCTTGCCATGAGGCCCGGCCTTCGCCTGCGCCAGACCACGCAGCTGGCGCTGACCCCCGATCTGCGCACCGCGCTGACGCTCTTGCGCATGCCCGCGGTGGAACTGTCCGAGATCATCGAGCGCGAGGCCGAGGACAACCCGTTCCTTGTGGTCGAGCGTCGCGCGATCTCGGCCCGGTCGGATTTCGATATCGCGCTCGATACGGTCGCCGCCCGCCCCTCGCTGATGGAGACGCTGCGCGCACAGATCGCCCTGATGCGCCTGCCCGAGGCCGAGCGGCAGGCCGCGCTCTACCTTGCCGGTGAATTGCGCGACGACGGCTATCTGGACGGGACACTGGCCGAGATCGCGGCGGAACTGAATGTGCCGGAGCCGCTGATGGCAGCCGGGCTGCGCGCCGTGCAGGCCTGCGAGCCGGCGGGCGTGGGCGCGCGCAACCTGGCCGAATGTCTGGCGCTGCAACTGATCGACCGCGGGCTGGACGCGAAGCTTGCCGCGGCGATGGTCGCCCGGCTGGACGATTTCGCCGCCGGTCGCTGGC
>JBJHCH010000152.1:0-6767 GCA_050485905.1 Paracoccaceae bacterium
CCGGCGCGCTTATGCACGTCTCCAGGATCGCCGCAGTCCCGGCCGCCCTTTCACGGAGAAACGGGCCGTCACCCCCGCCCCGCTCGGGTCGCCGCGCCCCACCCCGCGGAACAGACGGTCCGGACCGGCCCCTCATGGGATGAAGCCCGCACAGTATGAGGCCGGGGCCGGAGGGGTGGATAAGTTTTGTTTTCTCAGTCCTCCCGCGCTCAGCTTGGTCGGCGCCGCGCATGGGCGCGGGCGCGCGGTCGCGCTTGAGGTGGCGATGCCGCCGGGAGGTCCCGGGTCGCGCCTCGCGGCGCGTCCGGGATGACGGTTTTGGAGAAGGCCGGGTGGGGATAAGGCGGTGTCAGCCGCCCTGCCCCTCGTCCGTCCGCTGGGCGATTTCGCGCTGGATGCGGGCGATGAGGTCGTCGACCTTCACGGCCCCCAGATCGCCGTGATCGCGGTGCCGGAGGGCGACGGTGCCGGCCTCGGCCTCCGCGTCGCCGACCACCAGCATGTAGGGGATCTGGCGGGTCTGGGCGTTGCGGATCTTCTTCTGCATGCGCTCGGCGGCCAGATCGGCCTCCACGCGGATGCCGCCGTTCACGCTGGCGGTTTCGGCGTTGAACAGGCGCTCGCGCACCTGTCTCGCATAGTCCTCGTGCCGGTCGGCGATGGGGATCACCACCGCCTGGACCGGGGCCAGCCAGGTGGGGAATTTGCCCGCATAGTGCTCGATCAGGAAGGCCACGAAGCGCTCATGGCTGCCCAGCGGCGCGCGGTGGATGACGTAGACGGGGTGCTTTGCGCCGTCCTCGCCGGTGTATTCCAGCTCGAAGCGCTTGGTTGCCATGAAGTCGAGCTGGTTGGTGGAGATCGCGTATTCGGTGCCCACCACCGACTTGATCATGAAGTCCACCTTCGGCCCGTAGAAGGCGGCCTCGCCGTCGACTTCCTTATAGGGGTAGCCGGACTCGTCCATGGCCTCCTTGAGGATGACCAGCGCCTTCTTCCAGCCCGCGGTGTCGTCGACATATTTGTCCAGATTGTCGAAGTCGGGCAGGGACAGCCGCATCCAGAAATCCTCGATGCCGAACATGCGGTAGTATTTCGCGTGCATGTGCATCACGGCCAGGAACTCGTCCTTGGCCTGGTCCTCGCGGCAGTAGATGTGCGCGTCGTTCTGGCAGAAGCCGCGCACCCGCATCAGGCCCGACAGCCCGCCCGACGCCTCGTAGCGGTACACCTGTCCGTATTCGGACAGACGCACCGGCAGATCGCGATAGCTCCACTGGTCGTGGGCGTAGATCATGTGGTGGTGCGGGCAGTTCATCGGGCGCAGATAGTATTCCTGCTCGTCGATGATGATCGGCGCGTACATGTCCTCGGCGTAGTAGGGCAGGTGGCCGGACTTGTGATAGAGTTCGCCCTTGGTGATGTGGGGGGTGGAGACGCGCTGGAAGCCCGCCTTGCGCTCCTCGTGCCGGGCCAGATGCTCCAGCTCGTCGCGGATCACGTTGCCCGCGGGCAGCCACAGCGGCAGGCCCGCGCCCACTTCCTCGGCGATGGTGAACAGGCCCATCTCGCGGCCGATCTTGCGATGGTCGCGTTTCGCCTGCTCCTCGAGCCGGACCAGCTCGGCCTCGAGCTCTTCTTTCGTGTCGAAGCACAGGGCGTGGATGCGCTGGAGCTGCGGGTTGTTCGCGTCGCCGCGCCAGTAGGCGCCCGCGATGGAGCGCAGCTTGAAATGGCCCGTCTGACCGGAATGGTCCACGTGGGGGCCGCGGCACAGATCGACGAAATCGCCCAGCTTGTAGAAGCTGACCTCGTCCAGCCCGTCCCCGGCCACGCTCTCGTCGCCGGTTTCCTTGGCGATGGCCGTCGAGCCCTTGTCGCGCAGCAGCTCGAGCAGCTCGACTTTGAAGTCCTGGCCCTCGCGCGCCATGTACGCGATCGCGTCGTCCACGGGCAGCACCTCGCGGACCATCGGGATCTTCTTCTTGCGCATCTCTTTCATGCGCTTCTCGATCCGGCCCAGGTCCTCGGGCGTCAGGGTCTGGGGCAGGTTGATGTCGTAATAGAACCCGGTCGCGGTCGCAGGCCCCACCCCGAATTTCGCAGTCGGCCACATCTCCTTCACGGCGGCGGCCATGAGGTGCGCGGCGGTGTGGCGCTTCGTGTCGAGGGGGAAGTCTGGCTGGGACATGGGGGCTCTTGAACAACACTGAACGGTGAGGCCCCGCATTTAAGCCCTCGCCGAGCCGGTGTCCATGCGCCCGCCGCGCTCGGGCGGCCCGGCCCGGCCCGGCCTCCCGACATGGATGAAACATATCATTTTTGTCACACGCCGGTCAGAAAAGTGCTCAGAAATTGTGCATGAACCGCTCTACGGTCGCAGCTTCTTTACCGCTCGATTAAATCCGGTTCATATTTCCCCGCCAGCATCCCGCGCCAGGGTAGATCGACGCGCGGCGAGCTGAAGAAAAAGGGGAAGACATCGTGAAAATCAGTCACCGTGGGCGGTATCTCCGCTCCACCGTTCTGGCGAGCGCTACAGCCGCATTCGCCTCAGGAGCGGCCTTCAGCCAGGAGCCTGCGCAAACGGACGCCCAGCCTGAGCAGGCCCGTTCAAGCGAGGTCATTCAGGTCACGGGTTCGCGTATCGCGCGGGACGTGACGACTTCGCCGGCCCCGCTCATCCAGCTCACGGGCGAGGACATCGCTCTGTCAGGCGAGCCGAATCTCGTTGATTTCCTGGCCACCATTCCCGCCCTCGCCGGTTCTCAGGTGCCCACGGACACCACCGGTTCGTCGCTCAACAATGGCGGTCTGTCTCTGCTGAACCTGCGCAATCTGGGCGCGGTCCGCACCCTGACGCTGGTGGACGGCCGTCGTCATGTCGGCTCGCAGCCGGGCGCGCTTTCGGTGGACGTGGATACGATCCCTTCCATCCTGGTTGAGCGTGTCGAAGTCGTTACTGGCGGCCAATCCGCCGTCTACGGCGCCGATGCCGTCTCTGGGGTGGTGAACTTCATTCTGCGTGATGATTTCGAGGGCATTGAAGTCGATGCGGCTTTCGCTCAGATCAATCAGGATGGCCAGACGAACGCGCGTCTCTCGGCTGCGATCGGCGAGAACTTCCTGGATAACCGTCTGAACGTGTATGCCTTCGGCGAATACCAGGAAAATCACGAAGTCCTCGACTTCGACATCGACTGGCGCCGCGATGCCTGGGGGCTTACCGCGAATGACGCAGATCCGCCCGGCGCTTCCGCTGACGGTGTGTTCGACCAGATACTCCTTCGCGACCGACGCGACGCGTTCTTCGCACGCGGCGGCGTCCTCGTTCTGGCCAATCAGCCGCGCCCCAGCCCGACGAACAATCCCAACACGCCCAACCAGCAGTGTTCCACCGCAGGCGTTCTGCTTAGCGCGGCCTGCAGCGCGATCCGTCCGGATTTGCCTGGCACAGTCTGGACGTTCAACGCTGATGGCAGTGCCCGCCTTTTTGACTTCGGCACGCCCAGCAACAGAGCGGCTACACACGCCGGATCAACGTGGGTGGCGACGGCCTGAACACTGGAACTGAGTTCGGACAAGGTTCCCGACTTCCCCGTCAAAGCGCTTGGCGCTTCCAGACGGGCTTCAACTTCGAGCTGAACCCCAGCATCAACCTGTTCGGTGAGGCCAAGTATGTCGAGGAGACCAACTTCGACCAAGGCCAGCCGACCTTCTTCCAGTTGGCGATCACCGACTTGGTCCCGTCCACCCTCGCGGGATCGAGCGCCTTCACGCTGCAGACGGACAACGCCTTCCTGAATCGCGACAACCCGGACCTGGTACAGGCGATTCGCAACAACACCCGTCCGGTCTACGCTGCTCCCACGGCTGAAGCCCCCGGCGAGCAGATTGGCGTAGCCGCCGACCCACGGGCTCTGTTGGGCCTTTTCGGCCCCTCGCGCAGCCAGCTCAACAACCGTGAGCTGCAGCGCTATGTGATCGGCGCCGACGGCCGTTTCGACGATCTCGGCTTCTTCCGCAACAACACCTGGGAGGTCAGCTACACCTACGGCGAGATGAACAACTCGAACCGTGAGCGTGGTGTGGATTCCGAGCGCTTCTTCTATGCCTCGGACGCGGTGTTCGACGTGAACAACGTGCTGGGCGGCGGCACCGACAACATCGTCTGCCGCGTGCAAATCCAAGCTGCGCTAGACGGCAGCATTCCGAACGCGCCTGCAATCGGCGGGATCGGTCGGATCGATGGCGCCACTATCCCGGGGAATGATCCTGCGATCACCGGCTGTACCCCGATCAGCCTGTTCGGCACCGATTTCCGCGCTGACGCCGATCACCCTGAGGCGACTGGCGGCGGTGGCCGCCAGGGCCTGACTTCCGCCCAGGAGGATTATCTCCTGGCTGAGATCGAGGTCACCAACACCAACCGCCAGCACAATTTCCTTGCTTTCGCCTCGACTGAGACCTGGGACTTCTGGGGCGCGGGTCCGATCGGCTTCGCGGGGGGCTATGAATACCGCAAAGAAGAGACCGAGGGGACTGGACGTGACCGTGACACAGCGGGACGTCTTCTTTTCCTGAACACCGGGCCTGACTTCGAAACGGCCGACTACACCGTGAACGAGGTCTTCGGCGAGGTTCGCGTTCCCCTGCTGGATAACCAGCTCTTCATGGATTCGGCCGAAGTCAGCGCCGCTTACCGGTATTCCGATTACAGCACCGTTGGCTCGGTCGAGACCTACAGCTTCCAGGCTCAGGTTCGTCCAGTGGAGGACCTGTTCCTTCGCGCCACATATGGAGAGGCCATTCGAATCCCCAATCTGGGCGAGAATTTTGCGCCCGCCACACAGACGTTTGGTAACAATTTGGTGGATCCGTGCAGCCCGCAGGGCATCCGCGGACGTTCCAATCTGACTGCTGCCGAGCGGGATCAGCTGCGAGCGAACTGCCTTGCGACCATGCCGGCCGGATACAATCCGGGCAGCGACGATCCTAATTCGGGCTCGCCAGGCATCATCCAGTATTCGAGCGGCATCCCGGGTTTCAACGCCGGCAATCCGGATCTGCAGCCGGAAGAATCAACCAGCTACACGTTCGGCTTCGCCGTGACGCCGCGCTGGGTGGAAGGCTTCAGCTTCACCGCGGACTACTACAATATCGAGATCTCCAACGTGATCGCGACGGTGAGCATCCAGCAGGCCATGAACCAATGCGTGGGTCTGCTGGGCGACGATGTCGGCTCGGTCAACCAGGCCGCGTGCAACACCTTCCAGCGTTCGGCCACTCAGCAGATCGCCCAACAGCCTCCCTTCGGAATCTTCACCTTCACTCAAGGCTCGCTGAACTACGCGAGCTTCGAGACGCAGGGCATCGATTTCACGGCCGGCTATGGTTATGATCTGGGCCGCTTCGGCTACCTGAACTGGAGTCTGCGGGGCAACTATCTGATCGCCAACGATCAGTTCACCAACATCTCCGATCCGACCGACAAGACGGCCCGGGATGATCTGATCGGCTTCCCGCGCTGGCGCACGCGTTCGACTCTGGGCTTCTCGCCCGTCGACAATCTGACGCTGTCTTGGACCTGGGACTGGCAATCCAGCCAGGAAATCGTCGACAGCGACGATTTCGAAACCAATATGGATCGCTTTGATCTGAGGTTCTACCGGACCGACGCGTTCAGCCAGCACGACTTCGTGGTGTCTTACTCGCCCACTGACCGCGTGCGTCTGCGCGGCGGTGTGGTGAACGCGTTCGACGCCGAACCGGCCCGCTGGCTGGGTTCGACGACGGCTGCGGACAACTTCGACTTCTGGGGCCGCCGCTTCTTCGTGGGCATCAACGCCCGGTACTAGGAAGCCACGCTGACGCAGCAAGGCTGGGGCTCCGGATCACGATCCTGGAGCCCCGGCTTTCCAATAGGAGCAAAAGGGATCGACATGAAGAAACACCTTTTCATCGCCACGGCCGTCGGAGCGCTTCTCGCTTTGCCGTCCATGGCAGCCGCCCAAGAGGGCTGGTATGTCCGGGGGGCGCTCGGCTACGGCGCTCCAGGCGACATGGGCGTCGAAGGAGTCCTGAACGGCGACATCAGCGGCAAGAGCAATCTGCGTGAAGCGCTCGCCGCGGGCTACCAGTGGAACAACTGGCGCTTCGACGTCGAACTGGCTCACCGCTACAACGACACCGGCGCGGTCGGCAATTTCGAGGACAGCTACAGCTCGATCCACGCCTGGTCGGGCATGTTCAACGCCTTCTACGAATTCGGCTCCCCCCAGAGCGCCTTCCGCCCCTATGTGGGCGCAGGCCTGGGCTGGGTCGAGGGCAGCTTCTCCGCGGGCGGCTGGGACACCGGCACCGTGGGCCCGACCTCCAGCTACGTCACCTTCAGGGAGAAGAGCACCGCGATCGGTTACCAAGGCATCGCGGGCGTGGCCTGGTACCTGACCCCGAATTTGGCGCTCGACACCGAGTATCGCTACTTCGGTTTCAACAGCACCTCCTACGGGGCTTCCGCTGACGTGGACCGTTACGGCAGCCACGAGGGCTGGGTCGGCCTGCGTTACACCTTCGCGGCTCCGCCTGCTCCGCCCCCTCCGCCGCCTCCGCCTCCGCCGCCCCCGCCGCCTCCGCCCCCGCCACCGCCTCCGGCTGCCGCGTGTGAGGATGTCGGCTTCGTGGTGTATTTCGAGTGGGATCGCTCGAACATCACCGATCAGGCGCGTTCGGTCGTGAACGAAGCGGTCAACGAAGCCCGCACCTGC
>JBJHCH010000153.1:0-6757 GCA_050485905.1 Paracoccaceae bacterium
CGGTGAACTCGATGGGGTGATCAACTTCTGGCACTTCATGGCGAAACAGGAAGCAGCGGGGATGCGCCATCTCGTATCGGTGGCCGATGCGGCCGAAACGCTTGGGATGGACCCGGACATGCCGCTGCTGGGATATGTGGTGAAGGGCGAACTGGTGCGGGCAGAACCCGAACTGATCGCGGGCTTCGTCGAGGCATCGCGCGCGGTCAAGGCAATCCTTGCCGAGTCCGACGCCGAGTGGGAACGGCTGCGCCCGCGCATGAACGCCGAAAACGATGCGGAGTTCGCCGCGCTCGTAGCGGGCTTTCGCGCGGGTATTCCCGATGACCGGCCGATGAACGAGGAGAGCGCGCAGCGGATGTTTGCGCTGATGGCCGAACTTGGGGGCGAGGAACTCGTCGGTGGGCTGACCGCATTGCCGGACGGTGTTTTCCTGAACGCGGGTCATTGAGGCTTTGCCGGCACTTGCGATCCGTCTGCTGTCGCTGGGCGGGCTGATCGCGTTCTGGTGGCTGCTGGCGCAGTTGAAGGCCGATCCGTCGGTGCTGCCTGGCCCGGATCACGTTCTGCCGCGAATTCTGAGCGAGTTCGAAGCGGGTGAACTGACGCGGCACCTCTGGGCGACACTGTGGCGGGTGATTCAGGCCTTCGCGCTGGCAATGGTGATCGGGCTGGCCCTGGGTCTGGTGCTGGGGCTGTTCCCGCGGATCGACCGTTGGGCCGATACCTGGCTGGTGTTCTTCCTGAACCTTCCGGCGCTGGTGGTGATCGTTCTGTGCTTCCTGTGGATCGGGCTGAACGAGATGGCGGCCGTCGCGGCCGTTGCGATCAACAAGATCCCGCTGGTGGCCGCGATGATGCGCGAGGGCGCGCGGGCGCTCGACCCACGGCTGGCCGACATGGCGCGGGTGTTCCGGATGTCGCCATGGCGGCGCTTCCGGCACGTCCTGCTTCCGCAACTGGCACCGCATCTGGCCGCCGCCGCGCGCGCCGGGATCAGTCTGATCTGGAAGATCGTTCTGGTGGTGGAGTTCCTTGGCCGATCGACCGGGATCGGGTTCAAGATCCATCTCTATTTCCAGTTGTTCGATATTACGATGGTGCTGGCCTACGCGCTGTCGTTCATCGCCGTGATGCTGCTGATCGAGACGCTGCTGCTACAGCCAGCGGAGCGGCGGGCCAGTCGCTGGAGACATGCGTGACGCTGCAGGTTCGCATCGACGAGAAGCGGTTCGGCCCGGCGGTGATACTGCGCGATCTGTCCTTCAGCGTGGATCCTGGCGAAGTGCTTGCCGTGCTTGGTCCATCCGGTGTGGGCAAGACGACGCTTCTGCGCATTCTGGCAGGTCTCGACACGGGGTTCTCCGGCGAGGTTCGCCGGCCCGATCCGGTTTCGATGGTCTTTCAGGAGCCAACGCTACTGCCATGGCGCACCGCGCTTCAGAACCTTACACTTACGGCACAAGTCCGCGCGGCCGATGCCGAAGCGGCGCTCGCGCGGGTCGGACTGCAGGGGAGGGGCTCGCAGTTTCCCGGCCAGTTGTCGCTTGGCCAACAACGTCGGCTTGCACTGGCGCGTGCCTATGCGACCCGGCCGCGCCTTCTGTTGCTCGACGAACCCTTCGTCTCGCTGGATATCGACCTGGTCAACGAAATGCTGCGGTTGACGGAATCGTTGATTGCCGAACAGCAGCCAGCGACGGTCTTTGTCACTCACTCGGTTGACGAGGCCGCGCGGCTTGCCACGCGCATCCTGCGCCTGGCTGCAGCAGACTGACATAAGGAAACGGCCACCCCGTTGCCGGGGTGGCCGCGACTGATCGGAAGGCTAGCCGCCGATCAATCGGGGAGGGCAAATACCGTCAGTTGTCCACCGAGCGCGGTGTAATCCGACAGGGCGGCGTATCCACCGACGGCGCCGAGGCCGTCTTGCGGATCGGTCAGGCCAGCCGCGAGGCCGATCCCGGCCCAGCCGCCAACGCCCGACAGGATGCCGACATACTGCTTGCCGTCCAGCTCGTAGGTCATCACGTTACCGATGATGCCCGACGGGGTCTTGAAGCGATAGAGCTCGTCCCCCGTATTGGCGTCGATCGCCTTCAGATGGCCTTCGAGCGTGCCGTAGAAGACCACGTCACCAGCGGTTGCCAAGGCGCCCGACCACACCGAGAACTTCTCGGGGATCGACCAGACGATTTCACCAGCAACCGCATCCCAGGCGATGAAGTTGCCCATGCCGCCATGGCTTGCCGGCGCGGGATACATCGACAGCGTGGCGCCCACATAGGGCTGGCCGGCGGTGTAGCTTACGCGGAACGGCTCGTAGTCCATGCAGACGTGGTTTGTCGGCACGTAGAACAGACCCGTGCGCGGCGAATAGGATGCCGGCTGCTGGTCCTTGGTGCCAAGCGCCGCCGGGCAGATGCCGGTGGTGTTGACATCCTCGCCCTGCTGGAAGGTGGAGTATTCGGGCACCACCTGTGGCCGACCATAGGTTTCCGATGCCGGGTCCATGTCGACATGGGTCGCCCAGTTCACCACCGGGTCGAACTTCTCGGCGACGAGCAGTTCACCACTTTCGCGGTCGAGCGTGTAGGCAAAGCCGTTCCGGTCGAAGTTGACCAGAAGCTTGCGCATCTCGCCGTCGATCTCCTTGTCGACGAGAATGTTCTCGTTCACGCCGTCATAGTCCCACTCGTCGAACGGTGTCTTCTGGTAGACCCACTTCGCGACGCCGGTATCTACATCGCGGGCGAAGATGGTCATCGACCACTTGTTGTCGCCGGGGCGCTGCGCCGGGTTCCAGGTCGAGGGGTTGCCAGACCCGTAGTAGACAAGGTTCAGGTCGGGATCATACGAAAACCAACCCCAGGTTGTGCCGCCACCGATCTGCCACTGGTCGCCTTCCCAACTGTCGAGCGAGGAGTTTGCCGGTACCGGTTGACCCAGTGCGGTGGTGTTCTCGTCAAACAGAATCTGGTCGTCAGGGCCGACGGAATAGGCTCGCCAGGCCAGTTCACCGGTATGCAGGTCGTAGGCCGTGATGTGGCCCTGCACGCCGAACTCGCCGCCTGAGATGCCGACAAGCAACTTGTCCTTGACCGGCATCACCGTGGCGGTGTTGGTCTCGCCGATCGACGGATCACCGTTGACCGCCGTCCACTTTACTTCGCCCGTCATCGCATCGAGAGCGACAATGGTTGTATCTGCCTGATGCAGGAAGATCATATCGTCTGCATAGGCCACACCGCGGTGCACTGTATCGCAGCACATCACTGCGACGACATCGGGATCCTGCCTCGGCTCATAGCGCCATACGATCCGCCCCTCGTCGGCGAGATCGAGCGCAAAGACGTTGTTCGGGAATGGCGTATGGACATACATCATGTTCCCGATCACCAGCGGGCCACCCTCATGGCCGCGCAGCACGCCGGTCGAGAACGTCCAGGCAACCTGCAGGTTGCCCACGTTTTCGTTGGTGATCTGATCGAGCGTCGAATAGCGCAGGTTGGCATAGTCGCCGGTCTGGATCGCCCAGTTGGCGGAGTCGCCGATAGCCTCTGTCACGCTGTCGTTTGCCACGGCAACCAGACTGCTGGACATCAGCAGAAGTGCCGCGGTCGGCAAGGTCACTCTCATCTTGGATCCTCCCTCTCCCATCCAAGCTTCTTCCCAAGCGGAGAGGGGGCACGTGCGAACTGCTGAATGCGAAGCCTGTGCATTGTTCCCCACCCTCTTAAGAAGTTCTTATTGGGGGCGCGCTTCGGACACACGTCAACATCGAACAAGCGAATATAAGCCTTAAGTATGACCGCTAGGGTTGCAACCTGTTCAATGCCGGAAAGGCCGGCGTCGCGGCCGGCGAAGTGAAGCTGAAGGCAGGCGGTGCGGTACCGTCAGTCCGCGGCGAAGATGTTTCGCTGCAGGATGTAGCGCATCCCGCGCAGCCAGCTATCGTCTGTGTTCGACCGGACATCGACGGCCATTCCGCGCAGGTTTCGACCCGTCCCGGCGTCGCGAACGTAGATGTTCATCGACAGGATCAGGTTCGACACCTTCTGCACCTCTGAAACCACCGCGTAGTCTGCGCCCAGCCGTTGCGCCATGCGCATGTCGCAGCCGTTGCAGCGCGCAGGGTTTCGTGTCCTGTCGAGTTCCTCGCGGACGGGTTCCAGATCGACCAGTTCCAGACCCTGTTCACGCAACGTATCGGCTATGTAGTCAGTGACCAGATCGATGCGCGCCACCTCGTCGGCACGAACGCCGCGCATATCGCCTTCGGTCGATGTGTCGATGAAGGTCACACCGAAAAAGGCCGCGCGCTTGCCGGCCCATGAATCATCGGCGGCAAGGGCAGGATTCGCGGTGAGAAGTGCCAGAATGAGTGGTGCAAGCCGGTTCATGGCAGCACTCATAGCCTATCTGCGCGGCGCTGGTGACTCATACCTTGGGTTGATCGCGCATTGATCCGTCAAGCTTATTAACTTCTTATCCGCATCCCGTGATGCCAGTCGGCTTGACGCGGCGCGCGCGCTGGCTGCAGCATGTGGGCCGGGGGGCGAGATAATGAAATCATTGCCGTTTTTCCTGCTTCTTGCGGCAGTTGCCTGGACGCCTGTGATGACCGGTGATGCCGCGGCGGCGGACACCGTGCGCGCCGCGGTGCTCAGGATCGACCATCCGACGCCCTTGCCAATCTCGCGGCTCGATCTGCCAGCCGAGGATCTCGGTTTCGCGGGCGGTGTCGTCGGCACGGCGGACAATCAGACTACCGGCGGGTTCATGGGGCAGGAGTTCGTGACTGACTATGTCGCGGCGACTCCGGATGAGGCGCTTGCGGCGCTAGAGGCCTTGCTTGATGACGGCGTGCGATTCGTCGCGACCATGGCCGATGCCGAGACGACGCTGGCAATTGCCGACGCCGCCGGCGACCGCGCGCTGATCCTGAATGCGACCGCTCCCGACGACTTGCTGCGCAATGAGGCGTGCCGGGCGAACGTCGTCCATGTCGCGTTGAGCCGGGCGATGATGGCCGATGCGCTGGCGCAGTTCCTCGTCTTCAAGCGTTGGGATCGCTGGTTCCTGATCGAAGGGTCACATCCCGGCGACAAGGCGATGGCCGATGCATATCGGGCCGCCGCCACCAAGTTCGGCGCGCGCATCGTCGAGACGCGCGAGTTCGAGGATACCGGCGGCGCCCGACGCACCGACGCCGGGCATGTGCAGGTTCAGGCGCAGCTTCCGGTCTTCACCCAGCGCGCGCCCGAACATCACGTCATGGTCGTGGCCGACGAGAGTCAGGTCTTCGCCGCGCACATGCCCTTTCACACATGGGACGCGCGCCCCGTCGCCGGCTCGGCCGGGTTGCGTCCGGTGATCTGGCATCCGGCGCAGGAAGCCTGGGGCGGCACCCAGTTGCAGCGCCGGTTCGAGCGCGCAATCAACCGGCCGATGCGGAACGAGGATTACGGCGTCTGGCTTGCTATGCGCATCCTGGGCGAGGCGGCGACACGGACCAACGGCACCGACTACGAGGCGATGCGTGAGGCGATCCTTGGCGGTGAACTGGAATTCGCGGGTTTCAAGGGGCAGCCGATAACGCTCCGCGACTGGGACAACCAGATCCGTCAGCCGGTGGTTCTGGCGGCCGACAATGTCGTCGTCTCGGTCTCGCCACAGGATGTGTTCGTGCATCAGCATTCGCCGCTGGACACGCTTGGAACAGACCGGCCGGAAAGCCGCTGCACGAAGTGACGGATCGGGGAGGAATGAGAGATGAACCGGATTGAAGGCACCAGGCACAGGCTCTTGCTGGGGGCGTGTCTGTTGATCGGCACGGCGCTCTCGGCGCCGGCGCAGACCGTCTACATCAGCAACGAGCGCAGCAACGACATCACCATCATCGATCACGCGACGATGGAGGTGATCGACACGATTCCGGTCGGCCAGCGCCCGCGGGGGATCAACCTCAGCCACGATGGCAGCCTGCTCTATATCCTCGCATCAGACGACGACACCGTCCAGGTGATGGACACCGCGACGCGGCAGATCCTCTACCATCTGCCCTCAGGCCCCGACCCGGAATTGGGCGTTTTGCATCCGTCGGGCGATATCCTTTTCGTCGCGAACGAGGACGACAACCTGGTCACCGCGATCGATGTGCATGACCGCCGCATCCTTGCCGAGATCCCGGTGGGCATCGAGCCGGAGGGGATGGGCGTCAGCCCCGATGGCCGCGTGGTGGTCAATACCTCTGAAACCACGAACATGGCGCATTTCATCGACACCGAGACCTATGAGATCTTCGCCAACATCCTGGTCGATTCCCGCCCGCGCTTTGCCGAGTTCACATCCGATGGCTCGCTTCTTTATGTCAGCGCCGAAATCGGCGGCACGGTCAGCGTGATCGATCCCTCGGTGCCCGAGATCATCCACAAGATCACCTTCGAGATCCCCGGCATCCCGCCCGAGGCGATACAGCCCGTGGGCGTGCGGGTCACATCGGACGGCCAGCACGTCTTTGTGGCGCTTGGCCCGTCGAACCGGGTGGCACGGATCAATGGCGAGACCTTCGAGGTGGAGGCATACCACCTCGTCGGCCAGCGGGTTTGGCAACTCGCCTTCACGCCTGACGAGAAGTTTCTCTATTCGACCAACGGCATCTCGAACGACGTTTCGGTCATCGACGTCGAACGCGACGAGGTGGTGAGATCGATCCAGGTTGGTCAGCTCCCCTGGGGCGTGGCCATCGCCGACC
>JBJHCH010000154.1:0-6723 GCA_050485905.1 Paracoccaceae bacterium
CCCTCTCGCAGAAGCTGGACAAGCAGCGTCCGCCCCTCCACCTCTCGGGTGATTTCCTTACCGTTTACCTTGAGCGTCACCTTGGTCATCTCATCCTCCCTGGGTGATTGCCGGGCCGTCAGCCGCGCAGGCGGGACAGCCATCCTTTCTTCTTCGTCTCGGTCTGTTCCGCCCCGTCCGCGCCCTCGTCCGTCGGGTCCGGTTCCGGCGGGGCGACCTGATTCTGGAAGTTGTCGAAGAACTGGTCGGCCAGCCGGCGGGCCACCCCGTCGATCAGACGCGAGCCGAGCTGCGCGAGCTTGCCGCCGACGCTAGCCTGCACGTCGTATTCCAGCAGCGTGCCGCCGTCGCCGTCGGACAGCCGCACATCCGCGCCGCCCTTGGCAAAGCCCGCCGCGCCGCCCTTGCCCTCGCCCGAGATGCGATAGCTTTCCATCGGCACCACGTCCGACAGCGCGACATTGCCCTTGAAGGTGGCCTTCACCGGGCCGATCTTCTGCGTCACCGTCGCCTCGAACCCCTCGGCCGCAGACCCCGTCAGGTCCGAGCAGCCGGGTATTGCGGCCTTCAGCACGTCAGGATCGTTCAGCGCGGACCAGACGGTTTCACGGTCGGCGGCGATCAGGCGTGAGCCTTTGAGTTCCATGCAGGTCGTCCCCCCTCTGCCGTCCGATCAATGCCGATTCTCTAGCTTTCCGCAATAAGCCAGGTTGCCGCGCGGCGGATCGGTGCGCGCGGTCGGGCTGACGTTTTCGTCATGCGGCAAGGCCCAGAACCGTAATCATGCGCTGCAGTGCCAGTTCGTAGCCCTGAACGCCGAAGCCGGCGATCACCCCATCAGCGCGGTGGCTGACGTAGGAATGGTGCCGGAACGCCTCGCGCCGGTGGATGTTGGAGACGTGGACCTCCAGCACATGCCCTTCGAACGCGTTCAGCGCGTCCAGAAGTGCGATGGAGGTATGCGAGAAGGCGCCGGGGTTGATGATGATCCCGTCCGTCGTGCCGCGCGCCTGATGAATCCAGTCGATCAGTTCGTATTCGCGGTTTGACTGGTGGAACCGCAGGGTCAGCCCCGCTGGGTCCCCCAGGGCGCGGCAGGCGGTCTCGACATCCGCAAGCGTCTCGTGCCCGTAGATTTCCGGCTGTCGCTGGCCCAGCAGGTTCAGGTTCGGCCCGTTCAGGATCAGCACGCTTCGTGACATCATAATTCCCTGTTCGCGTCGGGCGCAGAGTGGGCTCTCGCTGCCCGGCAAGTCAACCTCCCTCGCGGTGCTGGCGGATGGTGTCGTTTTCCCCATCCAACAGGTCGGGCCGATCTTCGCATGTTGTGCGCCCTCTGGCATTCAGGGGGCGCAATTCGGTGTGAGGGGACGAGGCGATGAAGACCCATGTCAAGGCGCTGGTGGTGGGCGGCGGGGCCGTCGGCACGGGTATCGCCTATCATCTGGCCAAGGCCGGCTGGGACACGATGCTGGTCGAGCGGGACGAGCTCACCTCCGGCTCCACCTGGCATGCGGCGGGGCTACTGCCCTTGTTCAACATGGGCTACGCGACCAGCCACATCCACGATTACTCGGTCAAGTTCTACAAGGGGCTGGAGGCCGAGACCGGCCTGAACCCCGGTTTCTACGTCGTCGGCAACCTGCGCATGGCGCAGACGCAGGCGCGGATCGACGAATACATGCTCTATTCCACCACCGCCGAAACGGTCGGGATCGAGCACGAATGGCTGACGCCCGCGCAGATCAAGGAGCGTTGGCCGCTGGTGCGCACCGAGGATCTGAAGGGCGCGATCTATCATCCGACCGACGGCTACATAAACCCGGCCGACGTGACCCAAGCGATGGCCAAGGGCGCGCGGCAGGTCGGCGCCACCATCGAGCGCAAGATCCAGGTGGACAGCTACCGCTGGACCGGCAGCGAATGGGTCGTGAGTTGCAGCCGGATGGTCGAGAAGGGCGGGAACCTCGTGCCCTCGGACGATCGCTTCGAGATCACAGCCGAACACGTCGTCACCGCCACCGGCAACCATGCGCAGCGCACCGCGCGGCTGCTGGGCATCAAGATCCCCGCGATTCCGGTCGAGCATCAGTATATCGTCACCGAGCCAGACCCGGTGCTGCGCGACTGGCGCAAGGCGGGCAACCCGGAACACCCCGTTCTGCGTGACGCCGATGCCAAGTGGTATGTGCGCGAGGAACGGGGCGGCTGGATCCTCGGCCCCTATGAGCGGAACGCGCCGGCCCGTTTCCTCTACGACGTGCCCGAAAGCTTCCGCGCCGACCTCTTCCCGCTCGATCTGGAGCGGATCGAGGAGGAATACATGTCGATGATCCATCGCATCCCGTCGTCGGAATCCGTGGGCCTGAAGGACGATTACAACGGTCCGATCTGCTACACGCCCGACGGCAACCCGCTGGTCGGTCCCGCGCCGGGCCTGCGCAACATGTGGCTGGCCGAGGGGTTCAGCTTCGGCATCACGGCGGCCGGCGGCACCGGGCACTACCTTGCGCAGATGATGACGGCGGGCGAGGCCGAGATCGACATGGCGGCGCTAGACCCCCGGCGCTACGGCGACTGGATGACCACCGAATACGCCGCGCGCAAAAACGAGGAATGCTACGAGCACGTTTTCATCCTGCACCACCCGGACGAGGAACGCGAAGCCTGCCGCCCGCTGCGCACCGCGCCTGCCTATGACCGGCAGAAGGCACGGGGCGCCCAGTTCGGGCAGGTGAACGGTTGGGAGCGGCCGAATTACTATGGCCCTGTCGATGCGCCCGAAACCTTCGACCATGACGCGCGCAGCTTCCGCCGTGGTGGCTGGTGGCAGTATGCCGAGGCCGAGGCGCGCGCGGTCCGCGAGACCGCGGGTCTGATCGACGCCAGTGCCTTTACCAAGCATCTGGTGCGCGGACCGGGGGCGACGGCGTTCCTGGACTGGTTCACCACCAACAAGCTGCCCGCGGTGGGGCGGATCAACCTGACCTATGCGCTGACCCCCACCGGCACGACGCGGACCGAATACACCATCGTGCGGCTGGCAGAGCACGAATACTATCTGATCAGCGCCGGGGCCTGGACAGCCTATGACGGCGACTGGCTGCGCAAATGCGCCGAGGACCGGATGGCCGACTTCGGCTGGATCGACATTCACGATGTCACGACGCAATGGGGCGTCTTTGCCCTGGCCGGACCGAATAGCCGCGCGATCCTGCGCGAGATCGTGCGCGACCGCGACCCCGACACGGTGCTGTCGAACAAGCGGTTTCCTTGGCTGTCGATGCGGAACATCGAACTGGGCATGTGCCCGGTGCGCGCGGTGCGAGTGGCCTATACGGGCGAGTTGGGATGGGAACTGCATCACCCGATCGAGATGCAGACTTACCTGTGGGATCTGCTGGTCCCCGCGGGAGAGAAGCACGGGATGAAGCTGGTCGGCGCGCGGGCGCAGAACTGGCTCAGGCAGGAGAAGAGCTACCGCGCCTTCGGCACCGAGCTTGGCCGCGACGCGACACCGCTGGAGGCGGGGCTGGACCGATTCGTGGACCTGGCGAAGGACTATCAGGGCAAGGAGGCGATGCTTGCGGCGGGCATCCGGTCGAAATGCGTCACGCTGCTGATCGACGGCCCCGCCGATGCCGACCCCTGGGGGCGCGAGGCGCTTTACCACGACGGGCAGAAGGTGGGGCGCCTGACCTCGGGCGGCTGGTCGGTCGCCTTTGGACGTCAGATCGGCATGGGCTATGTGCGGCCAGACCTGACCGAGGTCGGCACACGGCTGAAGGTCCGCATGCAGCGCGAGTTGTGGGAGGCCGAGGTGGTCGAGGACAGCCCCCACGACCCGACGAACGCGCGCATCCGCGTCGATGGCTAGCCCAGAAAGGCGCCGTAGAAGCTGCGCAACCTCTGCTGCAGGGGGCCGAGCGTTGCTGCCGACCAGATCAGCACCCGCCCCTTGCGGTCGATGATACGTCCGCCCTTGGGCAGGGCCAGGATCTCTTCGGGCTTGATGGAGGGATCATTCAAAGTGACGGCAACCTGCCGCGCGCGCCGCACCTTCACCCAAGGCAGCCGTGCCTTCAGGTAGAGCCAGGGCGGGACGCGGGACATATACTCGCCGGTGAACTTGACCGCAAACCAGCCGGGCAGGGCCGCCATATGCGGCTGTGCCACCCAGCTTATGAACCGCTCGTCAGCCCGCAGGGGTTTGAATCGCTGCCCTTCGTATTGCGCCCAGACCTCACGGAATCGCGCGGCGACATAGGTGCTTTCGGCCGGGTCGAAGATGAGCACGGATGAATTGCCGCGAGCATAGCGCCGCCCGCCGGTCAGGCGGGACAAGAATCGGCCAATCGGCCCAAACGGCAGGACGGCGCTTTGCAGCATCAGGATCGACCGCGTATCGCGCATCAGGTCTACGCCATCGCCGATGTCACCCAGTATGACCGTGTCCAGATCGACATAGACGGTTGGCAGGTCGTCCGGCAGCACGCCGGCTTCGAACATGGCGAGTTTTGCCTGGCAGCCGGAACGCCGGAACTCCTCCTTCAGGTAGAACTCAGGAAACGGACAGATCAGCACCGCCGGGTCCAGTCCGGGTTTTGCGGCCTCTGTAATCAGGCAGAAGCGTGGTGGTGTCTTGGCAAAGCGCCGGATCGCATGAACCAAGGTGTTGAGATAGTCTACGCCATAGCGATTGCCCCAGCAGACCAGCGCACACTGCCAAACCGGATCGAGGGCGTTATCGGACACGAGACCCTGTCGCTACTCTGCCGCAAGCGGCATCTCGCGCCGGCCAATGTCGGCGATGCCCTCGGTAATCGTCGTCATGATGGCGCGGACAACGTCGAAATTCGCGTGCGGTTCGATGGTCCGTTCGTCCATGTAGAGCGCCCGGTCGATTTCGATCTGCAGGACGTGCTGACGGCGGGCCGGGCGGCCGTAGTGCTGGGTTATATAGGCGCCGGCGAAGGGTGCGTTGCGGCCGACGCGAAGCCCGGCATTGCGGATCACCGCCTCGACTGCATCGACAACTGCGGGCGCGGCCGAGGCGCCGAAACGGTCGCCGATCACGACCTCGGGGCGGGGCACGTTGCGCAGGCTGCAGCTTTCGATCGCCTCGTGCGGCATGGAATGGCAATCGACCAGAATCGCCTCACCGAACATCGCGTGGTGGTCGTCCAGCACCTGCTGCAGCGCGCGATGATAGGGATGCCAGACGCCGTCGAGCCGGCTGCGCGCCTCGGTCAGGGACAGCTTGCCGCGATAGATCGCCCGTCCGTTGGCAACGACGCGCGGGATCACCCCCAACCCTGATCCGACCCGCGGGTTGAGCGCCAGCGCCCGCACGCCCTCGATCAGCGCCGGGTCAAGCTCGTCCACGCTCCGGTTCAGATCCACATAGGCGCGTGGCGCCAGGGCGCAGAGCAGCGGGGCGCCAAACCGCGGTGCCGCGGCAAAAAGTTCATCGACAAAGGCATCTTCCGACGACCGGATCGTCCGCTCGTCGAGAGCAGTGCGGTTCAGAAAGGCGGGTGGATAGTGCCGCCCGGAATGGGGCGATGCGAAAACCACGCAGCTCTGCCGCTTTTGCGGCAGGTCGAGGCGGAAGGTCGGGGTCATGCGCGGCGCTCCATAAAGCCTCTTATAGCGCGGCTTTCGGGGTTGCCAAAACCTCTTGAAGAGTCCCGCGATTCCCTTTAATGACCCTGAACCGACGCGGTGCTGCCCGCGTTGTTTTCTTTTCGGGCAGGCCGTACCGGGCGCGTAGCTCAGCGGTAGAGCACTACGTTGACATCGTAGGGGTCACAGGTTCGATCCCTGTCGCGCCCACCATCGCCGCCCCGGTCGGGGCATGTCAGTCTGGCGCGGACGCGCCGCGAATAGGAGAAGACCGATGAAGGTCAAGAACTCGCTCCGCTCGCTGAAGTTGCGTCACCGCGACTGTCAGATCGTGCGCCGCAAGGGCCGTGTCTTCGTGATCAACAAGACGCAACGGCGCTACAAGGCCCGTCAGGGCTGATCACGCGAAAGCAAAGAATTCGGGGCCGCAGGCGGAGATGCCTGCGGCCTTTTCACGTTTCTGGGCGGCCCATCAGGGAACGACGCCCCCCGTGGCCCCCGTCACATCGTCCGCCGCCCGGCGGACCAGCGCCCCAACGCGGTCGGCATCGGCGAGTGAGATTCGGAACGCGGGCCCGGAGATCGACAGGCCGGCGACAGGCTCGCCGTGTGCGTTGAAGATCGGGGCGGCGATGCAACGCATGCCGGCAGCGCGTTCCTGATCGTCGATGGCGTAGCCGCGATCGCGGGTCCGGGCCAGGTCATCTAGCAATGCGGCAATGTCGGTGAGCGATTCCGGCGTGAAGCCCGGCATTCCGGTCGTCGTCACGATCCGGCGCACCCGGCCCTCAGGATACCAGGCCAGCAGCGCCTTGCCGATGCCGGAGACGTGCATCGGGCTTTTCGTGCCGGGCGGAAAGAAGGCGCGGATCGCTTCGTGCGTTTCGACCTGCGTCAAGAACAGAACCTCGTCCTGGCTTTCCACGCCCAGGTTCGCGGTCTCGCCGGTGGCGCGCATCAACTCCTGCATTGCGGCGCGCGCGCGGTCGGCGACATGGGTGCGGCGCAGGAAGGCGGAACCGATCCGCCACGCGCCCGCGCCGACATGCCAGAGTTGCCCCGCCGCCTCGACCTCGACGATGTGATGGGCCTGCAGGG
>JBJHCH010000155.1:0-6268 GCA_050485905.1 Paracoccaceae bacterium
GCAGGTTGTTGAGCGGAAACTCGGTCGTCGAACTATTGGCGCTTTCGATCCAGCTTTTCAGCAGCGGCACGGCATATCCCCCTAGAATTCGATCTCCAGCCCGTCGCGGCCGATGGTCAACGGCCCGTACCAGTGGCGACGCACCGCCGCGTCCCAGTCGGCGGGGCCATAGTCGGGGTCGTCGGCCGGGATCAGGTGATGCAACACCAGACGGCCGACCCCCGCTGCCTCTGCGATGCGCCCGGCATCTCCGGCGGTAGTATGGCTGGCGTGCAGGTGGCGACGCAAGGCCGCGCCGCCGTTGGTTCGGGCAACCAGCGCCTCCACCGCCTCGGGCAGCATCGCCTCGTGCACCAGCAGATCCGAGCCGCGCGCGAAATCGGCGAGGGGCGGGAAATGGGTGGTATCGGCCGAGAATGTGATGCTGCGACCCGCATCGAACCTGAGCGCGAAGCAGTCCGCCACAGGCGGATGATCCACCCGCAGGGCGCTGACAGACAACCCGCCTCCCAACACCTCGCCCGGGCCATAGATACGCAGATCCACCAGTTCCGAAAGGGGAGTGCGCCCCTCATCCTCCACCCGGATGCGGCTATCGAACACCATCGACTCCTGAAACGCGGCCCAGTAGCGGTCGATACCCGGCGGGCCGAACACGGTGATCGGGCGGGTGCGGCCGGTGGTCCATGCGGCGTGCAGCAGCGGGCCAAGCTCCAGCACATGATCCGAATGAAGATGGGTAACGAAGACCAGATCGAGATCAAGGAGCGAAACACCCGCGCGCGCAATTCCCGCGGTGACCCCGATACCACAATCGACCACGATCCGGCGCCCCGAAAGCTCCAGCAGGCTGGATGTCGGCAGCGCCCCGCCCGGACGCACCGCCGGGCCGCCCTTTGTCCCGATCATGACCAGCCGATTGCCGCCGCTCTTCATGCGATCACTGCGCCCCGCTCCGATTCGCTGCCGGTCAGACCGGAACCCGACGCATCCGGTTCGCGTTGTCCCGCCAAAGAAACCGAACCACGAATTGATAGGAAAGGACAACCCATGCCCGAGGTCGCAGAAACCATCTCATCGCTCCATACGCAGCTTGTCGACGCAGTGAAGGGATACGAAGAGGCGCAGGAACTTGCCAAGCGCGACCCGATCGGTGGCTTGTGTGGCGAACTGCGCGGTGTGCATCTGAAGCACGCACACGAGCTTGCCGGGCTGCTGCTGGAGAACGGCCATCGGCCCGATGCCGACGGCTCGTACATGAGCCTGATCCACAAGACCGTGTTGAACGTGCGCTTCGCCATCACCGCGGACGAGGCGAGCATCCTGCCCGGACTGCGTGACGGTGAGAAGCGTATCGTGGCCAGCTACGATGACGCGCTGCGCGAAGCGGAAGTGCCTGGCAGCGGCCTTGCTGCCCACGCCAAGGTTCTCTCTCGCCAGCGCAAGGCCGTGTTGGAGAATATCGCGCGGATCGACGCGATGCAGGCGGCCGCCTGACCAACGACCAGCGCCCGGGCCGGTCCCGACCCAGATGCGGTCATTTCGGCCCCGGCGTTCCGTCGAACTTCTTTTCGAGGCTGGTCCAGCAATCGATGTAGTCGTCCTGCAATGGTGCTTCTCGGGCTGCGAACTCGGTCAGGTGCTGAGGGAAGCGGGTCTCGAACATGAATGACATGGTCTCGTCGAGCTTCTCTGGCTTCAACTCAGCGTTCGAAGCTCCCTCGAAGGCGTTGCGGTCGGGGCCGTGGGGCAGCATGCAGTTATGCAGACTCATACCGCCGGGTACAAAGCCCTTCGGCTTGGCGTCGTAGACGCCATAGATGTTGCCCATCAGCTCCGACATGATGTTCTTGTGATACCACGGTGGGCGGAACGAATGCTCCGCCACCATCCAGCGTTCGCGGAACAGGACGAAGTCAATGTTTGCCGTCCCTTCGACTCCCGAGGGTGCCGTAAGGACGGTGAAGATCGACGGATCCGGATGGTCGAACAGGATCGCACCCACCGGGGAATAGGTCCGCAGATCGTATTTGTAGGCGGCGTAGTTGCCGTGCCAGGCGACCACGTCTAGCGGGCTGTGGCCGATCCGCGTCTCGTGGAACTGGCCGCACCACTTCACCACCACCCGGCTCGGAATCTCCCGATCCTCGAAGGCCGCGACGGGGCACTTGAAGTCGCGCGGGTTGGCCAGGCAGTTCGCGCCGATAGGACCACGATCGGGAAGGTCGAACTTCTGCCCGTAGTTCTCGCAGACAAAGCCGCGGGCGGGACCTGCGATCACCTCGACCCGATAGACGAGGCCGCGGGGGATCAGCGCAATTTCCTTGGGCTCCAAATCAATCACGCCCAGTTCAGTGCAGAACCTCAGCCGCCCCTCCTGCGGTACCACGAGCAATTCACTGTCGGCAGAGAAGAAGTACTCATCCTCCATCGACTCGGTCACGAGGTAGATGTGGCTCGCCATTCCCGTATGAGTGTTCACGTCGCCTGCCGTGGTCATGGTGCGCATGCCAGTCAGCCATGTCAGCGGCTCTTCGGGCACGGGCAGCGGATCCCAGCGATACTGGCCCAGGCTGATGACGTCCTCGACGACATGCGGCGCGGACTTCCAGTGTGGCAGTTCAATCCGCTTGAAGCGGCCGGTATGCTTCACGCTGGGGCGGATGCGGTAACACCAGGTGCGTTCGTTCTGACCGCGCGGGGCGGTGAAGGCTGTGCCAGACAACTGTTCTGCATAAAGGCCGTAGCTGCATTTCTGCGGAGAATTCTGACCCTGCGGCAGCGCGCCCGGCAGGGCCTCGGTCTCAAAATCGTTGCCGAAGCCCGGCATGTAGCCTTCATGCGTGCCCACGGGCGTTGCGGCGCGGGTCAGGCCCGAGGGCGTGGTCTGGCGGTTCATGCTTGCATCTCCCTCTCGCCCCGGCCAGTATCGTTGCAGATGCAACGATGTCAAGCGGCCACGGGATGAGCGATTTCGATCTGGACGGTTTCCTGCCCTATCGCCTCGCCGTAGCGGCGGGCCGGGTCAGCCGCGCCTTTGCCGACCGCTACCGGCGCGAGTTCGGGATCTCGATCGCGGAATGGCGAGTGCTGGCGCATCTGGCGCAGGCCGGCGCCGTCAGCGTGCGCGAGATCCACGCGCGGGCGGACATGGACAAGCCCAAGGTGAGCCGCGCGGCCAGCCGTCTGGCGACGGCGGGGCTCGTCACCAAGCGCGAACACCGGGACGACGGGCGTCTGGTTGCCTTGGAACTGACGGACGCGGGCAGACAGCTCTTTGCCAGGATCGTTCCGGTGGCCGAAGCCTATCAGGCAGAACTTATCAGGTCCCTCGGTCCCGAGGCCTCCGGGCTGATGCGCGCGCTGGACCGGATCGGAAATCAGCCGAGCGCGTAGCCCGCGCCGCGTACAGTGCGCACCACATCCTCGCCACCATGCTGGCCCAGCGCCTTGCGCAGCCGGCCGATATGCACGTCCACTGTGCGGGTATCGACATAGATGTCGCGGCCCCACACCCGGTCCAGCAGTTGCTCGCGGCTCCATACCCGACCCGGCTTTTCCATGAAGGTCGATAGCAACCGGAACTCGGTCGGTCCAAGCTTCAGGGGCTTGCCTTCCCGCGTGACCTTGTAGGTCTCGCCATCCAATACGATGCCATCGAACTCCAGCACCTGCCCGGCCTGCGCGGGGCGCGCCCGGCGCAGGTTCGCCCGCAGCCGTGCCAGCAACTCGTTCATCGAGTAGGGTTTCACCACGTAGTCGTCGGCACCGGTCTCCAGCCCGCGCACGCGATCCTCCTCCTCGGTTCTGGCCGAGACCATAATGACCGGAATAGCCCGGGTCGAGTTCCGGGATTTCAGCTGGCGGCAGACCTCGATCCCCGAAAGCCGGGGCAGCATCCAGTCCAGCAGGATGATATCCGGCCCCTGCTCGCTGACGGCCAGCAGCGCCTCCTCGCCGTCGCCGGCGCAGACCGTGCGATAACCCTCGCTTTCCAGATTGTAGGTCAGCATGGCGCGTTGCGCGGGTTCGTCATCCACCACAAGGACCAGCGGGGCATGATCGATCATGTCGCGTCACCCCTTGCCGCCTTGAAGTCCGGTCCCACCGCAAGGGCCGTGCTCTCGCCCTTTGGCCGCTCGTCGTCGGGCATTCGACCGGTCGCCATGAAGATCACATGCTCGGCGATCGAGGTCACGTGATCCCCCATGCGTTCCAGGTTCTTGGCGATAAACAGCAGATGCATGCAGGCGGTGATATTGCGCGGATCTTCCATCATGTGAGTCAGATACTCACGGAACAGCGCGGTTGACATCTGATCCACCTCGACGTCGCGCGCGCGCACCTCGGCCGCGGTGTCGGCATCGCCGCGGGCATAGGCATCCAGCGCATCCTTCAGCATCAGCCGGACCGATTTCGCAAGCCGCCGCACGGATGCAGAGGCACCCGCGACATTTGGCGCCTGAATCAGGATCGGCACCCGTTTCGCCAGGTTCTTGGAAAAGTCGCCTAGCCGTTCGAGGTTGTGGGCCATCTTCATCACCGTCACCACGAGCCGAAGATCGCTGGCCTGCGGCTGGCGCAGGGCAATGATCCGCACTACGGCGTTGTTGATGTCTTCTTCCAGCTGGTCCACGCTCTTGTCTTTCTGGACCACCGACAGCGCCAGTTCCTCGTCGCGCTGCTCCAGCGCGCGCGCCGCATCCGCAATTGACGCCTCGACCAACCCGCCCATCGTCATGATCATCTGCTGAAGCTTCTGCAGATCCTCGTCAAAGGCGCTGACCGTATGCGTTCTGTTGATCATTCCGCTCTCCTCGGGCGCGCGCTTGCCCTGTCTTCCTATGGTCCACGGGAAACGCCGCTCACCGCAAGAGTGAACTATCCCCTCGGCACGTCGGATACATGACACTTTTCTAACAGTTTTGTGACAGCCGTCAGCGCCCTCACCGCAGCATTGGTCGTTCGTTCAATCCCAGGTCACGTCCCCAAGAAAGATGTAGCCTGCACCGTAGATCGTCTTTATCAGACGGGGGTTTCGCGGATCCTCGCCCAGTTTTGTTCGCAAGCGACTAATTCGGACATCCATCGCCCGGTCGAAGCTTTCCCCGGCGCCGCCACCCAGCGCCTCCTGCATCCGCGCGCGAGAGAGCAGGCGTTTTGGCGCGCGCAGGAACAACTGCAGCACCTCGCCCTCGGCATGGGAAAAGGCGACCTCCCTACCCTCAGAATCGATCAGGACGTAGCGCCGGAAGTCGGCGCTCCAGCCGTTGAAATGCGCGATCTCGCTCGATTTTTCCTGTCCTTTGGCCTTGCGCAGGCGGGCGCGGATGCGGGCAACGACCTCAGCGGGGTCGAAAGGTTTGATGATGTAGTCGTCGGCGCCAAGCTCCAGCCCCGTCACGCGGTCCTGAACCTGGGCGCGGCCCGAGATGATGATGATGACCGCGCCGGATTCCAGAGCCAGCCGATGCACAAGGGCAAGCCCGTCGCGGTCGGGAAGCCCCAGATCGACAAGGCAGATCTCGGGCGTCGACCGGCGCAGGGCGGCCTCGAACTCTGTCGCCCGCGCGAAGGTGGTGGTGCGAAAGCCAGCGTCTTCCAACGCATCGGCGAGCATCCGACGGATCTCGGGCTCGTCATCCAGGATTGCCACATGCGGGGTGCTGGTCATCGGCTCGCCCACGGGTCGTGTGGTCGCCGTGACGGCACTTGCGCGCCCAGCCCCGCCGCCCCGGTCACGCCGCCGTCTCCGTCGCGATGAAAGCCGCGAGGTCGGTCGTCGTGAACGGTTTCGCGAGCACCGGGAACCGCGCCGCGCCGCGAACGCGCAGCGCATCGCCCGGCGGCAGCGAGGTCATCAGTCTCAACTCCGCCGCCAAACCACGCCCGGCCAACTGATCGAGCAGATCGACGCCACTGCCCTGCCCGACCAGCGTTATGTCCGACAGCACCAGCCCGATGCCCGGCACCTCCGCCAGCGCCAAGGCCTCGTCCAGACTCGCGGCCTCGATCACCTGATGGCCCAACACCACCAGTATCTCGCGTACGCTCGCTCGAATCTCGACAGAATCCTCGACCAGCAGAACCAGCGTTCCCCGGGTTGGGATGGCGGCGGGGCGCAGCGGAAGGCGGATCGTAACTATGGCGCCGCGCACTGAATTGCTGAGCCGCACCGTGCCCCCCGCGAGCTTGGCGTGGTCGTACACCATCGTCAGGCCGAGGCCAGAGCCTTGGTCGCCCTTCGTCGAGAAGAACGGCGCAAGGC
>JBJHCH010000156.1:0-6243 GCA_050485905.1 Paracoccaceae bacterium
CGCGCCCATTCGGGCGTGCCGAAGAAGGTGATGTTCTCGACCCCCAGCCAGCGCAGGAAGCGGGCCACCGGGCCGAAGCGAATCTCCAGCATCGACTTGCCGATCATCCAGCTGACCGCGACCGGCGACAGCATCAGCGGCAGAAGGAACGCCACGCGAAAGAACTTTCGCGCGCGGATCTGGGAGTTGAGCAGCAGCGCCAGGCCGAAAGCGATCGCATATTCGACAAAGATCGCCAGCGTGTACCAGACCATGTTGCGCAGCGCGTTCCAGTAGAACGGATCGGTCCACATCTGGCGAACGTTGTCGAGACCGTTGAACTGCCGCCCGGTGGGAGAGGACAAGTTCCAATTCGAAAACGCGATACCCAGCGCAAAGATCAGCGGGAATACGACCATGGAGATGACGAAAAGCGCGGCCGGCAGGACGAAGAGCGTCCGCTTGCCCCGTTCGCCATGCAGCAGCACCTGCGCCCAGCAGAAGCAGGTGATCCACAGCAGCCAAGCGTAAAGCGTCGGTCGCCATGTGGTTAGACCAAGATCGATTCTGCCCGACTGATCGAGAAGTTGCAGAACGACAACCAGGCCGAGTATCGCAGCCGACCCCCAGATGATCGCCCTGCCAAAGGCCCGGCGCCGGGCCGGAATGTTGTCGGCGGTCACGACATGAAGATAGTCGGTTTCGGTTGTCATTCGCTCGCGCCCGTTCCTCAGTGTGTCAGGGCGGGGTCAGCCCCCGCCCTGACGTCTTTTCAGGTTGTCCGCCCGACTACAGGCCGATGGACGCCTTGTAGAGCGCGATCTGGCTTTCGCGGCCGATCTGATCGGTGATCCGCTCCCAGGCTGCGGCGATGGCATCTGCCGTTTCCTGCGCGCTGCCGTACTGCCCGGCAAAGCCCTTGGCCAGTTCATCTTCGGCAACCGAGTAGTACTGGAAGATGCCGGGGATGCGCGGCTCGATCGCGGTGTTGGGGTGGTTGTAGCTATCCTGCATCGACGACAGGTAGTCCTCGATGAAGTCCC
The DNA here is from genome assembly GCA_050485905.1 of Paracoccaceae bacterium. Taxonomy (GTDB): domain Bacteria; phylum Pseudomonadota; class Alphaproteobacteria; order Rhodobacterales; family Rhodobacteraceae; genus JAWLCA01. Next base: position 1,023 of record JBJHCH010000156.1, read on the forward strand.
GGTCGTAGCCCGCCGCTTCCCATTCGTCGTAGAGGAAGTGCGAGTTGCGGTAGGGCTGGAAGCCAGACGGATAGGCCACCGTCCAGAGCGACAGGTCCTTGCCGCCCAGGTGCGCCGCCGCCGACCAGGCCGCCTTGCGCTTCTTTTCGTCGCCCGAGACGCGGGAGGTGACGTAGATCCCCCAGCCGATATAGGCCATGTTGATCGCGTCGTTACGCTCGTTCTCCCATTCGCCGGTCTGGTTGTTGTAGCGCCGCTCGGCGCCGGGGTTGACGCCAAAGCCCACCACATCGCCCACGACCGAGGTGTCCGAGGTGCGCGCCATCGATCCCACGTCGCCCCACCACATGATCATCGACCCGGTGCCCGCCAGGAACTGCTGGAACGCAGTGGTGCCGGGGTCGGCGTTGATCTGGTCGGCCGGGTAGGCGCCGGGGGTGGCGATCAGGTCCATCACGTCCTGGATCGCCTGCACCCAGGCTGGGCTGTTGACCAGCGGCTTCATCGTCTCGGGCTCGAAGAGCCACGCCGGATCGTCGGGATGCTTGCCGTAGGCGACGGCGCGGTTCATCAGGAAGTAGAGCCCGAAGCCGCCCCAGCCCTTCAGCGGATCGAGATAGCCATGCGCCGGCAGGCCGGTCAGCGGGTCGGTCTTGCCGACCAGCGCCTTGGTCGCGGCGTTCACCCCTTCCCATGTGTCGGGCATGCTTTCGCCGCCGATCCCGTCCGGCCCGAAATAGTCGGTCCGGTAGGCCAGTGTATGGGCGTCGCCATCGATGTTGATCCGGTACTTCTTGCCGTCCCACGTGCCGATGGGCGGCTGGAGGTAGCCGACAAGGTCATCGGATTCGATCAGTTCGTCCACCCAGTCGGGCATCTCGTCCAGCATGCCGCGGCCCGCGGTGTCGCCTTCGAAGGGTGCGCCCATCTCGATGATGTCGAAATCGACCGTGCCGGTGGCAATCGACTGCTGCAGGCGCGCGTTATAGTCGGCCTGTGCGAGGTCGATCCAGTTGATGCGGGCGCCGGTATAGGCCTCCCACGGACGCAGGAACCCGCGGAACAGGAAGTTGTGCAGGTTCTGGTTGTTCAGCCCCATGAAGGTCAGTTCGACGCCTTCGAACTCTCCCTGTTCCACTGTCGCGCGCGTGCCGCCAAGGCACATCTCGCCGACCCTCTGCCAATCGGCATCCGTGGGCGACCCCATGCCGACGCCGGGGATCTTCAGTATCTCTGCGCGCAGGTTGTCCTGCGCCCAGGCAGGGCGTGCGGACAGCCCGTTGGCGATGCCCCCCAGGGTCGCCATGGCGCCGACACTGGCAGCCCCCTTAAGCATCCCGCGGCGGGTGAGCCCCCTTGAGACGGCATAATTGTAGAGTTCGACTTTCACGGCCTTGACCTCCCTGACCTGCGCCGACCGCCTTGCCGGGCCGGCTTTCGTTGCGTCCCTCATGCGATCGCCGCCGGGCGGGCTGGTCTTCACTCCTGACCGGACGGAAAGCAGCAGACGTTCGACCATCTCAGTCAGATCCCCACCTGTCAAGATTCTAACATGTTAGTATGGTCAGGTTGTGGACAGGCCCGCCGGGCTCGGCTACTCGTTAGGGCGCAGGTCAGGGATCGAACGGGGCGGGATGGCGGAAGTCAGGGTCAGGGGGCTGCGGAAAGCCTACGGCGCGGTCGAGGTCATCCATGGCCTTGATGTCGACATCGCGGACGGCGAATTCGTCGTGCTGGTCGGCCCGTCGGGCTGTGGAAAATCCACGCTGCTGCGGATGATCGCGGGTCTGGAGGGAATCAGTTCGGGCACGATCCACATCGGCGACCGTCTGGTGAACAACCTGCCACCGGCCGAGCGCGACATTGCCATGGTGTTCCAGAACTACGCCCTTTACCCGCACAAGACCGTGGCGGCGAACATGGCGTTTGCGCTGAGGATGCGGCGGATGGACAAGGCCGAGATCAAGCGCCGTGTGAACCGCGCGGCGGAAATCCTGGGGTTGACCCCCTATCTCGATCGCTATCCGCGCGCCCTGTCAGGCGGCCAGCGACAGCGCGTGGCAATGGGCCGCGCGATCGTGCGTGACCCGCAGGTATTCCTTTTCGACGAGCCCTTGTCGAACCTCGACGCCAAGCTGCGGGTGCAGATGCGAACCGAGATTCGGGAGTTGCATCAGCGGCTGTCCACGACCACTGTCTACGTCACCCATGACCAGATCGAGGCCATGACGATGGCCGACAAGATCGTGGTTATGCAGGGCGGGCATATCGAACAGATCGGGTCGCCGCTGGCAGTGTATGACCGGCCGGCGAACACTTTTGTCGCCGGGTTCATTGGCTCGCCTTCGATGAACATGCTTGATGGAGTGGTGCGCCACGAAGGCGGCGCGGTCTTTGCAGAGGTGGCGGGCACCCGGCTGCCCCTGAGCGCGGGGCTGGAGGACGGGCGCGAGATCACCGTAGGTCTTCGACCCGAACATCTGCGACCCGCGGACGAAGGGATTGCGGGCCAAATCGCGGTCGTGGAACCAACGGGGGCCGAAACCTACCTTGTAGTGCGTGCCGCGGCCGCGGAAGTGACGGCAGTGCTGCGCGAAAGGCGTGACGTGCGCCCCGGAGAGGAGATCAGGCTGCGCGCGGAGCCCGGAATGCTGCATGTTTTCGACAGGGCGACGGGACAAAGGCTGTGAGGCTGCACGCAGGCGATGATGGTATCGGGCTTCGAAGGGAGGGGTAGAGTATGCTGAAAGGGATCGACCACCGGCTGAACGCCGACGTCCTCTATGTGCTGCGGGCGATGGGACATGGTGATGCGCTGGTGATCGCAGACACCAATTTCCCCGCCGATCAGGTTGCGCAAGCCACGGTCCACGGCGAGCTGCTGCGAATGGAAAACCTGACCGCTGCTCAGGCGATCAACGCGGTGCTGTCGGTCATGCCGCTCGACACGTTCGTGGACGACTTTGCCGGGCGGATGGAGATCGTGGGCGAGCCCGACGCCATCCCTGCCGTTCAGGCAGAGGTTCAGGCGGAGATCGACAAGGCCGAAGGGCGCCCACGTCCGATGATCGGGATCGAACGCTACGATTTCTATGACCGTGCCCGCCAGGGCTACGCTGTCATCCAGACCGGCGAACGACGGTTCTACGGCTGCTTCATCCTGCGCAAGGGCGTCATCGGTCCGGAGGAATAGGCGATGGCGGGTCGTATCGTTATCCTCGGCGTTTTTGTTGCGGATACTGCCTACCGCGCGGATCGCCAGCCGAAAATGGGCGAGACGATCCTCGGCCAAAGCTTCGCGCTCGGCCCCGGGGGCAAGGGATCGAACCAGGCAGTCGCCGCGGCGATGGCAGGGGGGACGGTGCATTTCGTCAGCCGTCTTGGGCGCGACCCCTTTGCCGATATGGCGCGGGCAACATGGGAGCGGGCGGGCGTCATCCCCGCGATCACCGAGGATACGGAAAGCTATACGGGCGCGGCGTATATCTTCATCGAGAACGCGACCGGCAACAATGCAATCATCATCTCGCCGGGCGCCGCGGGACGGATCTCGGTCGAGGATGTGGAGGCGCGGGCCGACCTGATCGGTGGCGCGTCTGTCTTCGTCACACAACTTGAACAGCCGATGGCGGCGGCTCATCGCGCGCTGGAAATCGCGCGGGCAGGTGGGGCCAAGACCATTCTGAACCCCGCGCCGGCGGCCGAGATCGCGCCCGAGATGCTGGCGCTGTGCGACTTTGTTACACCGAACGAGAGCGAGGCGGAGGGGATCACGGGGATTTCTGTTCAGTCCATTGCCGACGCCACGCGGGCAGCAGAGGGGTTGCTGGCAAAGGGTGTGCGGGCCGCAATTTTGACGCTGGGCGAGAAGGGCGCGCTTTATTGCGACGCACGGCAAGCCCTGCATGTTCCCGCTTTCGATGCAGGACCGGTGGTCGAGACGACAGGCGCCGGGGACGCGTTCAACGGCGGGTTTGCGGTAGCGATCGCCGAGGGCGCCGATCCAGTCGAGGCGGTGCGGTTCGGCTGCGCGACGGCGGCGATATCCGTCACGCGCGCTGGAACAGCGCCATCGATGCCAACGCGCGCCGAGATTGAGGCGTTGCTCGCGCGGCGTTAGGGTTCGACTCCTTTTTCCACTCGGTCGTCGCATCGCTACCATGGTGATCGAGGAAGCTTGGGGCCACACGCGAAGATAAGGTTGCGCGCCAACGCCCGCCGTGCCTGATGGTCAGCAGGCACCGGTTGGGGAGCGGCACCATCCGCTCTGGCAACCCTTCGTCACATTTTGGGGTACTGATCGAACACGCGAACTGCGCCATCGCCGTTCACGTGATGCAGATAGTAGCGATACGGTTCCGTGACCGTGGCCGGTTCGTCCTGCTGATCCATGCCAAGATCGAACTGAAAGGCCGGGCTGCCGGCGACCGCGCCGTAGACCCCGTTCCAGACAGTGTGAAACGAGCGGTGGACGTGCCCGCAGAGCAGACGAACCGCCTGACCTGCGATCAACTCTGCCAGTCGTTCCTGACCTTCTACCATACCCATGCCATCCCAGGCGCGGTTGCCGGTCGGGAAAGGGGGATGATGAAGGATCAGAAAGCAGGGGGTCTCCCCATGAATCTGACGCTCGAGCCAGTCCAGTCGCTTTTGGCAAAGCCTGCCGTATGTCAGTCCCCCATCGGCCGTATCCAGGCCGATGAAGCGGACCCCTGAGAGGTCCATCGTGAACTGGTTGAACCCATCCATCGAGAACGGGAGTCGCCCGTCGAAGGCGGCACGAAAGTTCTCGCGCCGATCATGGTTTCCCGGCACGACGAGGACGGGACAGTCGAGCGGTTGCAGAAGCGACAGGGCAAGCTCGTAGTCCCGCTCCGACCCGCCACAGGTCAGATCGCCCGAGATGACCACAACATCTGGCGAGACCTTGCACAGGTCGGCCACGATGGCCGTGACCACCTGGGCAATATCGGGCCGTACGATGCTGACCTCAGGCTTCGTGGCGAACAGGTGAAAATCTGACAGATGGGCAATGATCAAGTTTGAGCCTTTCCCGCTATCGACCGATACGCGCCAGCACGTCAGCCTTCAGGAACCGTTCGATCACGAGCATGAACCCGATTGAGGGCACGAGCAGGATCAGCGCCGTGATGGCGGCAATCTGGAAGTTCCCGCCCATGCTGGCATTGAACATCAATAGCGGCAGGGTCGTGATATCCGG
>JBJHCH010000157.1:0-6173 GCA_050485905.1 Paracoccaceae bacterium
TTGACCGCGCGCACGGGGCGCATCCCGCCGGTGAAGGTGACGCCAAGGTTGCGGATTGACAGGAACGGGGCGGTCATGCGGCAGCCTCCCGTGCGGGAGGGGCGACATAGCCCGAGGCGGGGTCGTGGGCGTGGCAGGCCACCAGATGCTGCGCGCCGCGCTGGGTCAGCGCCGGGTCGCGTTCCGCGCAGACGGGGGCGGCGACGGGGCAGCGGGTGTGGAACCGGCAGCCCGAGGGCGGATCGATCGGGTTCGGCGGATCGCCGGTCAGCGCGGGTTCCATCGTCCGGTTGTCCGGGTCCATCGAGGGCATGGAGGACAGAAGCGCGCCGGAATAGGGGTGCAGCGGCGTCTCATACAGCGCCTCGGCATCGCCGATTTCCGCCACCTTGCCCAGGTACATGACCATCACCCGGTCCGAGACGAAGCGCACCACGTTCAGGTCGTGGCTGATGAAGATGTAGGTCAGTCCGAATTCGGCCTTCAGATCTGCCAGCAGGTTCAGCACCTGCGCTTCCACCGACTTGTCGAGTGCGGACACAGCCTCGTCTAAGATGATGATCTTTGGCCGCAGCGCCAGCGCGCGGGCGATGTTCACCCGCTGACGCTGCCCGCCCGAAAGTTCATGCGGATAGCGCCCGGCAAAGCGCGCCGGCTCCAGCCCCACGCGGTCCAGCAGGTCATGGGTGCGCGCCAGCGCCTCGGACCCCGGCGTGCCATGGACGCGGGCGCCGAAGGCGATGTTGTCCTCGATCGTCAGGCGCGGATTGAGCGAGGAATAGCTGTCCTGGAACACCATCTGCACCTGCCGCCGAAAGGCCTTCAGCGGCAGTTCCGGGCTACCCACCAGCTTGCCCTCGAAATAAAGCGCGCCGTCGTCGGGATCGATCAACTGCATCAGCAGCCGCGCGGTCGTGGACTTGCCGCAGCCGGATTCGCCCACGACGCCCAGCGTTTCGCCGGCAAAGACCTCCACATCAACGCCATCGACCGCGTGGACGTTCTTGACGGTTCGGCCAAGGATGCCGCCCTTGATGGGGAAATACTTGCGCAAGCCGCGCACGGTGAGGATCGCGTCTTGCGTGCTCATTGCCGCACCTCCATGGCCGAGCGCAGCCCGTCCGACAGCAGGTTGAACGAAATCGATACCAGAAAGATCATCGCGCCCGGCAGCGCCGCGACCCAGGGCTGGACATAGATCGCCGTGCGCAGCGTGTTCAGCATGAGGCCCCATTCGGGGTTAGGCGGGCGAACGCCAAGGCCGAGGAACGACAGGCCCGACGCCAGAATCATGCTGACCGCGATCAGCGATGTCGCATAGACGAAGATCGGCCCCAGCACGTTGCCCAGCACATGCACGCGCACGATGGTCAGCGCGCCCGCGCCGGAGGCCCGCGCGGCCTCGATGAAATCAGAGCTTCTGAGCCGTGTTGTCACCGACTCTGCCACTCGCGCGATCGGCGGGATGAACACGACCGTCAGCGAGAAGAGCGCGTTGCCGAGCCCCGCCCCCAGCGCGCCCGAGAGCGCCACTGCCAGCAGGACCGAGGGGAAAGCGTAGAACACATCGACCGTGCGCATGATCAGCGTGTTGGTCCAGCCGCCCGCATAGCCCGCAATGATCCCGATGGCCGAGCCGATAATGAAGGCCAGAACGACAGGCGTCACCCCCATCAGCAGCGACAGGCGCCCGCCCCAGATCAGCCGCGAGAGCATGTCGCGGCCCAGTTCGTCGGTGCCCAGCAGATGGCCTTCGGTGCCGATCGGCTTCAGCCGGTTGATGAGCCGCCCCTCCAGCGGGTCAACGGGCGCGATCAGCGGCGCGAAGATCGCCGCGAGCGCCAGCAGCAGCAGGACTGCCGCCGCCGCCATCGCGGTCTTGTCGCGCACCAGCCTGCGGCCGACGTTCTGCCAGTAGCCTGCGCTGCGGACCGGGTTGAGCGGGGGTTGGACTAGTGTTGCATCCACCATCTGGTCACCTCTTGATGCGCGGGTCGAGCGCGCTTTGCATCACGTCGACGGCCAGGTTCAGCACCACGAAGAACATCGCCAGCACCAGGATCGTGCCCTGCAGCAGCGGCAGGTCGCGCTGGAAGATCGCGGAGTTCAGAAGCATCCCGGTGCCGGGCCAACTGAACACCGTCTCGATAAGGATCGACCCGCCCAGGAGATAGCCAAGCTGCACGCCCATCACGGCCAGCGCGGTGGGGGCGGCGTTCTTGACCACGTGCAGGAACACACCCAGTTCCGACAGGCCCCGCGCCCGCAGGCCGATGACGAATTCCTGCGCCAGAATCTCGGCCACCAGCGCCCGGACGGTGCGCGCGATGATGCCCATGGGGATCACGCTCATGGTGATCGCGGGCAGGATCATGTAGCTCAGATGCTCGGCGTCGAATTTCCACCGGCTCGATCCGCCCGGCCCGGCCCCGGCGGCGGGAAGCCAGCCAAGCTGCGCCGAGAAGATGATGACCAGCACCATGCCCAGCCAGTAGTGCGGCACCGACACGCCGAAGACAGCCGCCGCCGAGGCGGCCTTGTCCAGCGGTGAATTGCTGAAATAGCCCGCCACGAAGCCAAAGAAGCAGCCCAGCACGAAGCCGATGACCGTGGCGACCGCGGCCAGCATCAGCGTGTTGCCAACCGCGCGCATCACCTCGGTCGTCACCGGGCGGCCGGTGGCGATGGAGGTGCCCAGATCGCCCTGCAGTGCCCGGCCCAGTCAGAGGATGAACTGTTCCAGATAGCTGCGGTCGAAGCCATAGAGCACGCGCAACCGCTCCTGTAGCTCGACCGAGGCATCGGCCGGCAGGATCGAGATCAGCGGATCACCGGGCGAGATATGGACAAGCGCGAAGCAGACCACCGCCACGCCCAGCAGAACCGGCGCAGTATAGATGATCCGTCGCAGGGTGTAGCCGAGCATGGCCGCTCCTTTCCGATGGCGGGATTGGAAGGCGGCCCCGGACGTGGTCCGGGGCCGGCGTCTGGCTCAGTCGAGGTCCATCGGTGCAATGTCGATGAACCAGCTTCTGGGCTGCACCACGCCTGTTACCCGCGTGGACATGGCGCGCGGGCCGGCGTCATGGGCGACCCAGACAAAAGGCGCCTCTTCGACGATCCGCGCGTGCAGCCGGGCAAGGGCCTCGTCGCGGGCGTCATCCTCGAACGTCGTGCGCGCATCGGCGATCAGCGCGTCGAACTCGTCATTGCCGAAGTGACCCCAGTTGTTCGACACCGGCGGGAAGGTCTGGGTCGAGGTGAAGCGCACCATGGCAAAGAACGGATCCATCGTCGCGAAGGTCACGTTGATCGCATGGGCGCCATTCGCGCTTTCGTCCATCGCTCCGCGCCGCCAGTTGGTGAACAGCGTGTTCCACTCGATGACATCAAGCTCGACGTCGAAGTAGCACTCGCGCAGCGCCTGTTGCAGATATTCGTTCATCGGGATCGGCTGCATCTGGCCGGAGCCGGATGCCGATGTCTGCACCTTCACCCGCAGCGGGTTGGAGGCGGAGAAGCCGGCCTCGGTCATCAGGCGCTGCGCCTCGTCCAGATCGTAGCGGATGTCGAAGGACGGGTTGCCCCACCACGGATGGGTCGGGTCCACCGTGCCCTTGGGGATGCCCATGTAGCCGCCCAGCAGGATCTGCAACTCCTCGCGGTCGAAGCAGAGGTTGGCGGCATGGCGCACCCGCTTGTCCAGCCAGGGCGATCCCTCGGCGAACGAGAGCTGCCAGGGCCAGACATGGGGCTGCGGGTTGGCGTAGATGGTGAAGCCGCGCGACTCGATCTGCGGAATCGCGTCGGGGGCGGGCGCCTCGATCCAGTCCACCTGCCCCGACAGCAGCGCCGCGGTGCGGGCATTGGCCTCGGGCAGCGGCACCAGCACCACACCATCGAGCTTTGGCGTGCGATCCGGATTCCAGTAGTCGGTGTTCGGCGCCAGTTCCAGTCGCTCGCGCGGAGCGAATGCGGTCACGCGGAACGGGCCGGAGCCTGACGGGTCGGCGGCAAAGGCCGCCCATGCGGCCTCGGCCTCGCCGGTCTCGTCGAACTTCGCCTGCCAGTGTGAGGGCGAGGCCATGAACAGGTTGGTCAGGTTGATCGGCAAAAAGCTGTCGGGCTGCGAGGTGGTCAGTTCGACGGTGAATTCGTCGATCACGCGGGCCGAGCGCAGCGTCGGCATGCGCGAGGCGGTCACGCCCACCTGGCTGGCGTCGAAATGCGGGGCGCTTTCATCCAGCACCTTCTGCACGTTCCAGACGACGGCCTCGGCATTGAAGGGGCTGCCATCGTGGAACGAGACGTCATCGCGCAGCGTAAAGACCCATTTGGTGTTGTCGTCCGGGTCCACCGCCCAGCTGGTGGCCAGCGACGGGATCACGATCGAGGCTTCGTCTTCCTTGGTCAGATCCCAGGCGGTGAGGCTGTCGTAGATGGTCATGCCGGTGAAGCGGTTGCCCTCGAAGCCCTGATCGGGCTGGCCGAGGGTGCGCGGAATGTCGGCAGCGGTCATGCCGATGCGCAAAATCTTGTCTTGCGCGAGCGCGACACCGGGGCCAGTCAACACAGAACTTGCCAACAAGGCCGCTATGAGGGTGGATTTGGTAGGCGCCATGAACTGTTCTCCCTTATGGACGCGTCGCAGAGCAGCGAAGCCCTGGCAAATTTGACAACAATAATGTTGACAATCCGAGGCTGCGGCAAAGGCGATCCTCAGTCAAAGCTTTTTTATCGTTTGGGTCCGGCCTCGCGGATCGAGACCGCAAGCGCCCAGATGATCGTCGCGTGCGCACACCCGCGCCGCGCGTTTAGGCAGACGGAAGACGGTTGAAGCTGCTGTTCCGCGTGTCGGTCGGACTATTCGCGACCGCGGCGACTGCAGCTTTGAATGGTTTTAGCACTCCGCTTTGTCTCAAACCCGCCCCTCGCGTGTGTGCAGCGCGGAGTACCTGCTTGAGGCGTAGTGAGAGGACCGCCGCCGTTTCACTAGCCGTCAAAGGTGAGCTAAGTCCACTGCCGCGGGCGATAATCAGCGGGATCGGCATGTCCGCCATGCACACTGTTGCGTCGATGCCGACAGAGGGCCGGACGCGGAACATCAACTCACCTGCGACTCGCCTACCGATCAGGCGCCCGGGCGACATGATCGCGCGCGACGGACATGGACTTCATAATCGCGTGAACCTGATCGCCCGGTTCCAGTTTCATCTGGCCAGCGGCTCGGCGGGTGATGCGCGCGACAATCTCCTGCCCGTTGACTGCGACATGGACCATCACAGCCGGCCCCGCGCCTGGCACGATGCGCGCGATGGTGCCGGCCAGTATGTTCTGCGCCGATAGCCCGTCGGGGCGGGCGCGGGACAGGATCACCTCGTGCGCCATGATCCTCACCCGGACGCGGCTCCCGACCACGCCCTCTACCCTCGGGAGGAGCAGCGGACCGCTTGCGGTGTCGAGCCGTGTCAGTCCGTCAGGCAGGTGTTCGGACACGGTTGCAGGCAACATCACCGCCAGTTCGCGTATGCCCATGGCGCGCAGCGCGTCTGCGTCTGCCATAACCTCGGCCGTCGTGCCGGCGCGAACAATGCGGCCTTTTTCTATCACCACCATCTGGTCGGCCAGTAGCTGGGCCTCGTTCACGTCATGGGTCACCAGCACCACCGGCATCTTCAGATGCGCGCGCAGTGAGATGATTTCACCATAGAGCCTTTCGCGTGTCGCCCGGTCCACGGCCGAGAAGGGCTCGTCGAGCAGCAGCGCCTGCGGGCGCCTGGCCAGCGCGCGCGCCACCGCCACGCGCTGTTGCTGCCCCCCCGAAAGTTGCGCGGGCCTGCGGTCAGCCAGACCGTGCAGGTTCACCAGATCGAGGATGCGTCCAGCCTCGATGGGGTCGGGCCGGTCCATCGCCGCCATCACATTTTGCGCCGCGGTCATGTGCGGAAACAGCGCGTAGTTCTGGAACACCAGCCCCACGCGGCGCCGATGCGGCGCGAGGTGCACCCTCGCGGCGGTATCAAGCCATACGGTGCCGTCCACCGTGACGCGCGCCATCTCGGGCGTCCACAACCCGGCGACGGTGCGCAGAAGGGTCGTCTTGCCAGACCCCGAATGACCGACCAGAGCCAGAAGCTCGCCCGGCTCGACCCGAAAGGCCATGTCAAGCGGGA
>JBJHCH010000158.1:0-6152 GCA_050485905.1 Paracoccaceae bacterium
AGCCGCGATAGTCGAACATCATCGCGTCCGAGCAGCCCTTTGCCTCGGCCGCGTGTTTCGACATGGTGCAGATCATGTAAAGCCCCGCCGCCTTGGCCTGGCTGGGCGCGGTTTCGGGGCTGGGGCGGCGCCATTTCGCGATGTCGAGCTTGGCGCCCTTCATCTTTGCATCGCCGTAGTAATTGCCCCATTCCCAGGCGACGACGGCCAGCCGCACCGGGTTGCGCTTTGCCGCGACGCCCATGTCCTGGCCCGCGCCGCGGAAGGCCACGGCGCGCACATAGGCGTCGGTGAAGCCGTTGGCGGCCAGCACCTGGGCCTTGGCCTCGTCGATCTGCTCGGCGGTCCAGGGGATCGGCATGTCGATCAGCTTGCCCGAGGTCAGCAGCCGTTCGGAGTGTTCGTGGCCGCGGAAGATCTTGCCGCCATAGGCGCGCTCGCCCTCGAACACGGAGCTGGCGTAGTGCATCGCATGGGTCAGGATGTGGACATTGGCGGCGCGCCAGTCCAGCAGGTCCCCGTCCATCCAGATCTTGCCGTCGCGATCGTCATAGGCCCCGGTCATCGCATCCTCCCTGCGGCGCAAATTTGCAGATATTGCGCAAGCTAGGTCCGATGCGGACAGATTCTTGCGCTTCAGCCGCGACTCGCTAACAATTGCATCTTGGAAAGTCAACAAGGCTGACATAAAATCCGGGCGGAACGGGAGGGATGGAGATGGCCGAGGACGGACCGCGACCGGGGGGCGAGAGCCTGCTGTTCCTGACCGACGAGCAGCTGCGCAAGGGGATCGAGGCGATGTTCTTTGCCTATCGCGGCTTCACCGCCGATCCCGACCGGATTCTGGAACGCCACGACTATGGCCGCGCCCATCACCGGGCGGTGCATTTCATCCATCGCACGCCGGGGACGACGGTGAACAACCTGCTGGGGATACTGGGCGTGACCAAGCAGTCGCTGAACCGGGTGCTGCGCACGCTGATCCGCGACGGGCTGGTGGAAAGCCGGGTGGGCCGGCGCGACCGGCGCGAGCGGCATCTGTTCCTGACCGAAAAGGGCGAGGCGCTGGAGCGCGAACTGTCCGAAGCGCAGCGGCGGCGGATGCGCGCGGCCTATCGCGCCGCCGGGCCGCAGGCGGTGGCAGGCTTCCGCCAGGTGCTGGAGGCGATGATGGACCCCGACCAGCGGCGGCAGTTCCGCACCATCCGGGACGGTGGCCAATGACCGAGGTGGCCGAGGCGCATCTGCTGATCGTCGAGGATGACGCGGGGATCCGCGGCCTGCTGCAGAAATACCTGATGCGGCAGGGGTTCCTGGTGTCGGCGGCGCGCGACGCGGCCCATGCGCGGCGGCTGCTGGCGGGGCTGGATTTCGACCTGATCGTGATGGACGTGATGATGCCGGGCGAGGACGGGATCAGCCTGACCCGCAGCCTGCGAGAGGACCGCACGACGCCGATCCTGCTGCTGACCGCGCGGGGCGAGACGGCGGATCGCATTCGCGGGCTGGAGGCGGGGGCCGACGATTATCTGTCCAAACCCTTTGAGCCCAAGGAACTGGCGCTGAGGATCAACGCCATCCTGCGCCGGGTGCCGCCTGCCGCGACGGATGGCTCGTTGCCCAAGGTGCTGCATCTGGGCGAGGTGCGCTATGACGTGGACCGGGGCGAGTTGTGGCGGGGCACCAACCCGGTGCGGCTGACCGCGACCGAGGCGGCGCTGATGCGGATATTTGCCGCCCGCCCCGGCGCCGCCGTCAGCCGTGGCCAACTGGTCGAGGATCTGGGCCGCGACAAGGGCCAGCACGAGGGCGAGTTGGCGCAGGAACGCGCGGTGGACGTGCAGATCACCCGCTTGCGCCGCAAGATCGAGGCCGACCCGCGCCAGCCGCGCTATCTGCAGACGGTGCGCGGATCGGGCTACATGCTCGCGCCGGACTGAGCCGCGCTTGCCTGTGCCGCCCTGCGCGCATAGCGTGGCGGGCATGACAACCGCGCTTTACACCCACCCCGCCAGCCTGAGCCACGAAACCCCGCCCGGCCATCCCGAGCGCATTGCCCGGATGGAGGCGATCAACGCCCGGCTGGGTGAGAGTGCCTTTGACGGGCTGGACCGGCTTGACGCCCCGCTGGCCGACCTGTCCGAGGTGCTGCGCTGCCACACGCCGGAGTATGTCGATGCCGTGCAGGGCGCGATCCCCGGCGCGGGGCTGGCGCAACTGGATGCCGACACATGGCTGTCGCCCGGATCGATGGAGGCCGCGCTGCGCGGGGTCGGGGCGGTGACGGCGGCGGTGGACCGGGTGCTGGCGGGGGCGGCGCACAATGCCTTCTGCGCGATCCGCCCGCCGGGTCACCATGCGGAACGGGCGACGCCGATGGGGTTCTGCCTGTTCGGCAACGTCGCCATCGCGGCCAAGCGGGCGCTGGATCATCACGGGGTGGGCCGCGTGGCGGTGGTGGATTTCGACGTGCATCACGGCAACGGCACGCAGGATCTGCTGTGGGACGAGGGGCGGGCGCTGTTCGTCTCCAGCCATCAGATGCCGCTCTGGCCCGGCACCGGCGCGGCGGGCGAGCGCGGGACCAGCGACAACATCCTGAACCTGCCACTGGCACCGGGCAGCGGCGGGGCGGAAATGCGCGCGGTCTATGAGGCGAAGGTGTTTCCGCGCCTTGCCGCGTTTCGGCCCGAACTGGTGCTGATCTCGGCCGGGTTCGACGCGCATCAGGACGACCCGCTGGCGAACCTGAACTGGGGGGTGTCGGATTTCGTCTGGCTGACCGAACGGCTGTGCGATCTGGCCGCGGACCACGCCGGGGGTCGGGTGGTTTCCGCGTTGGAAGGCGGCTATGACCTCGACGCGCTGGCGGACTCGGTCGCCGCGCATGTGAAGGTGCTGATGGAGCGGGGCGGATGAGCGAGACACCGGTAGCAGAGATGAGCTTCGAGGCCGCGATGGCGGAGCTGGAGGCGGTGGTCGGCCAACTGGAGCGCGGGGACGTGGCGCTGGAGGATTCGATCAGGCTTTATGAACGCGGCGCGGCGCTGAAGGCCCATTGCGAGGCCAGGCTGAAGGCCGCCGAGGAACGCGTGGCGCAGATCACGCTGGGCGAGGATGGCCAGCCCACCGGCCTGAAAGCGGCCGAGGGGGCCTGACCGCCGTGGACGGGCTCGCCCCCGCCGCAGGCGCGGTGCGCGATCATCTGGCCGCCGTGATGGCGCCGCTGGGCGATGCGCCGGTGGTGCAGGCGATGCGCTATGCGGTGGCGGGCGGCAAGGGGCTGCGGGGCTATCTGGTGCTGGAATCGGCGGTGCTGCACGGGGTCGGGCGCGAGTCAGCCCTGCCCGCGGCGGCGGCGGTCGAGGCGCTGCATGCCTACAGCCTGGTCCATGACGACCTGCCGGCGATGGATGATGACGACCTGCGCCGGGGACAGCCCACGGTGCATGTGACATGGGACGAGGCGACGGCGATCCTGGCCGGCGACGCGCTGCAGACGCTGGCGTTCGAGTTGCTGGCCGATCCGCTGATCGGCCCGGCCGAGGTGCGCGTGGCGCTGGTGGCGTCGCTGGCACGGGCGGCGGGGGCGCGGGGCATGGTGCTGGGGCAGGCGCTGGACATCGCGGCGGAAAGCGCGGCGGAGCCCTTGACGCTGGAGGAAATCACCGCCCTGCAGGCGGGCAAGACCGGCGCGCTGATCCGCTGGTCGGCCGAGGCGGGCGCAATCATCGGCGGCGCCGATCCCGGCCCGATGCGCGCCTATGCCACGGCGCTGGGCCTTGCGTTTCAGATCGCAGACGACATTCTGGACGAGGTGGGGGACGAGGCCCGCGCCGGCAAGCGGCTGCACAAGGATGCGGGGCGCGGCAAGGCCACGTTCGTGTCGCTGCTGGGCCTGCAGGGCGCCCGCGACCGCGCCGCCGCACTGGTGGCCGAGGCCGAGGCGGCGCTGGCCCCCTATGGCGACCGGGCGGATGGCTTGCGCGACCTGGCGCGCTTCGTTATCGCCCGCGACAGATAGGAGCACGATGACCGACCGCCCCAAGACCCCGCTGCTGGACGCCGTCCACGGCCCCGCCGACCTGAGGCGGCTGAGCGACCGTCAGTTGCGGCAGGTGGCGGATGAGTTGCGCGCCGAGACGATCAGCGCGGTCAGCGTGACCGGCGGGCATCTGGGCGCGGGGCTGGGGGTGGTGGAACTGACCGTGGCGCTGCACGCGGTCTTCGACACGCCGCGCGACCGGCTGGTCTGGGACGTGAGCCACCAGTGCTATCCGCACAAGATCCTGACCGGCCGGCGCGACCGGATCCGCACGATCCGGATGAAGGACGGGCTGTCGGGCTTCACCAAGCGGTCGGAAAGCCCCTATGACCCGTTCGGGGCGGCGCATTCGTCAACCTCGATCAGTGCGGCGCTGGGGTTCGCGGTGGCGCGCGATCTGGGCGGCGCGCCCGACCCGGCGCTGGGCGATGCCATCGCGGTGATCGGCGACGGCGCGATGAGCGCCGGCATGGCCTATGAGGCGATGAACAACGCCGGCCATCTGAAGCAGCGGCTGTTCGTGATCCTGAACGACAACGAGATGTCGATTGCCCCGCCGGTGGGGGCGATGTCGGCCTATCTCTCGCGGCTTTACGCGGGCGCGCCGTTCCAGGATCTGGCCGCCGCCGCCAAGGGCGCGGTCAACCTGCTGCCCGAACCGTTCCGCGAGGGGGCGAAACGGGCCAAGGATGCGCTGAAGCATTTCGCAGTCGGTGGCACGCTGTTCGATGCGCTGGGGTTCAGCTACATCGGGCCCATCGACGGGCATGATCTGGACCAGCTTCTGCCGGTGCTGCGCACGGCGCGGGCGCGGGCGCACGGGCCGATCCTGATCCATGTGCTGACCAAGAAGGGCAAGGGCTACGCCCCCGCCGAATCTGCCAGCGACAAGGGGCATGCGACGGCGAAGTTCGACGTGGTGACGGGCGAGCAGAAAAAGGCGCCGTCGAACGCGCCAAGCTACACCAAGGTCTTTGCCCAAAGCCTGATCCGGCAGGCCGAGGCCGACGACCGGATCGTCGCCGTCACCGCCGCGATGCCGGATGGCACCGGGCTGAACCTGTTTGCTGAGCGGTTTCCGAAACGCTGCTTTGACGTGGGCATCGCGGAGCAGCATGGCGTCACCTTCTGCGCCGGGCTGGCGGCGGGGGGGATGAAGCCGTTCTGCGCGATCTATTCGACCTTCCTGCAGCGCGGTTACGATCAGGTGGTGCATGACGTGGCGATCCAGCGGCTGCCGGTCCGCTTTGCCATCGACCGCGCCGGGCTGGTGGGGGCGGACGGGGCCACCCATGCGGGGGCGTTCGACGTGGCCTATCTGGCGAACCTGCCGGGCTTCACCGTGATGGCGGCGGCGGATGAGGCGGAACTGGTGCACATGGTCGCGACGGCGGCGGCCCATGAAGACGGCCCCATCGCGTTCCGCTTCCCGCGGGGCGAGGGGGTAGGGGTGGACCTGCCCGAGCGCGGCGTGCCGCTGGAGATCGGCAAGGGGCGCGTGATCCGCGAGGGGGCGCGCGCGGCGATCCTGTCCTTCGGCACCCGCCTGTCAGAGGTTCTGGTGGCGGCCGAGGCGCTGGCGGCGCGGGGCATGGCGCCGACGGTGGCGGATGCGCGGTTCGCGAAACCGCTGGACCGCGACTTGATCCTGCGGCTGGCGGCGGAGCATGAGGCGCTGGTGACGATCGAGGAGGGGGCCATCGGGGGCTTCGGCTCTCACGTCGCGCAGTTGCTGGCCGAGGCGGGGATTTTTGACCGGGGTCTGAAGTTCCGCAGCATGGTTCTGCCGGACATCTTCATCGATCAGGCGAGCCCCGCGGATATGTATGCGGTGGCGGGGCTGAACGCGGCGCAGATCGAGGCGAAGGTGCTGGAGGCGCTGGGCGTGGGGGTGATCGGAAAACGAGCCTGAGGGGCGGTTTTCCGGGTTTGGGCACGCGTGCCCAAAAAGTCAAACCACTGATCGGAAAGGATAATCGATTTTTTGTTTACTTGCCCTTAACCTACACGACAGTGTAGGCGAGGGCGGCGGGATCTGGTTTTCTGGGGGACTCTTCCTCGCCAAAGGAGCGTCCCCATGGATCAGAAGACCGTCGCCGCCCTCGCC
>JBJHCH010000159.1:0-6025 GCA_050485905.1 Paracoccaceae bacterium
TGTCGATATCGAGGATGAAGCCCTCGACATTCGGCGCGGCCACGATCAGCCCGGTCTCGTAGCTGTTCGTCGGGATGGCAAAGGCTTCCTCGACCATCACGCGGTTCAGGTTGTCATAGGCCGCCGCCACCTCCTCGGAGGTGCCGATGGTGGTATCGACCCGCGCGATCGCATCGACATAGCGCGGATGCGGATGCGGCTCTCCGAACACGGGGTTGTTGGCGGTGCGGTAGATGCTGTTCGTCGCCACGCGCGAGGGGAACTTCTGCACGTTGCCCACGCCGCCGAACACCGCGTGGAAGTCGCCGCCCAGCAGCGCGTCGATGAACTCTGCGCCCTGACGGATATCCAGTTCGATCTGGATGCCCGCCTCGGACAGTGATCCCTGCACCACCTGGCTGATCGACACCGATGCCTCGTCACTGCCGTTCACCAGAAGCCGCCAGTCCGATTGCTCGGATTCAGACAGGCCAGAGGCATCCAGCAGTTCCCGCGCGGCCGCCACGTCATAGGCGAATTCCTCGTCATAGGCAGGATCGGCCGCCGGGCTGGCCGGGGCCCAAGGCAGGGCAGTCGCCACGCCCAGACCGGCATAGCCGACCTGAAGGATACCGTCGCGGTTCATCAGGTGATTGAATGCCTGACGGAAGCTTTCGTTGTCAAAGGGCGCGCGGGTGGAGTTGATGCGGAACACCTGCACCAGCTTGCCCGGCCCGTCGACGACCTGAAAGCCCGCGTTGCCCAGACGCACCGCGGTGCGGGACTGCGCCATGTAGGTCAGATCGACCGCGCCCGATTCCAGCGCCGCGGCAGCAGCGGCATCGTCGCTGAAGATCGTGAAATCGACCTCGGCCATCTTCGGCTCGCCCTCGCGCCAATAGTCCGGGTTCGCCTCCAGCACCACGCGTTGGCCGACAAGCCGCTCCTTGAGCCGGTAAGCCCCCGTGCCGGCAGGCTCGGTTTCGACCGTCTCGATACCTGCGGCCTCGATCGGCATGGTGAACTGCAGCAGGTCCAGGATCTGCCGGTCAGGCACCGGGTTGTTGAAGGTCAGCGTGATGCTGTGCGGGTCGTTCACTTCCCACCCCGCGACGATGGCCATGGTCGGATAGACGTTCTTGCCCAGCGTCGGGTCGGCACCCTTGGCCCATGTGGCGGCCACATCCTCGGCGGTGAAGGCCGCGCCCGAGGCAAAGGTGACGTCGTCGCGCAGGGTCAGCGTGACCGAGGTGTTGTCGGCGTCGATCTCCCATGCCGTAGCCAGGCTTGGCTCGGGTTCACCCTCTTCGGTGTATTCGATCAGGCTGTCATAGAGGTTCTTGATCAGGAAGAAGTTCACGGTCGAGAACTGCATCGGGTCGAAGTTTGTCATATCGTTGATGACGCCCACGCGCAGCGTGCCCGTCTGCGCCTCGGCCCCGGGCGTCTCGGCGCCCATGACCAGCGCCACGGTCCCGACCGCAAGCGCAAGCGGCCTGATCCATCCCAAAACGCGCTTTCTCATCGCTTCACCTCCTGTTGTTGGATTATATCTTCTGTGGCTCACATCGCGTCGGCCCGGGCTTCCCAGGCGTGGCGGTCGGAGATCGGATCGAGCGGGTAGACGGGTCGCGGCTGGCGCGTCCAGGGCAGCGCGTGCAGGTCCGACTGGCCCGGTCCGGGGCTGTCCACCCGGATCACCTCGGCGGTCAGGGGCGCGAAATACTGAAAGTTCGAGGCGGTCTTGAGCACCGCAATCTTGTGCGCCGCCACATCCACGCCGCAGGCGGCATAGGCTTCGGGCAGGTTGCCCGCCACGCCCCGCAACTCGGTCACCAGCATCGTCACCGGCCCCACCGCGAACACGGCCGCGCGGCCCATGTTCACGCGCCCCCGGTCGCCCATCACCGCAACGGCCCCATCGGGAAAGGTGCTGACCACCCGACCCGTGGCCTGAAGCGGCCGGAAAAACGGGGTCTGGTCGCCACCCAACGGAACCGTGAACTCGGCCCCCGCGCCAGCCTCGACCAGCCGCGCCACCGTCGCGGGAGAGATCAGCGGCATCAGCGTCGGCGCGGTGGTCCCCAGCCGCAGCATCGCCTCCAGGATCACGTTGCTGTCGCCCGCCGCACCGCCAAAGACCGTGTCGCCGGTGTCGGACAAGCAGATCATGCCCTTCGGCGCGGCCTCGGCCCGGCGCACGGCCTCGTCCACCGGGACGGCGGTCTGATCCTGAAACGCCGCGCGCAGCGACCAAGCGAGGTCGGCCATCTCGTCGGCCAGCCGTTCCGCCAGCACGGCATCGCCATCGGTCGTGACCGTCACCGCCCAGCCGCCCTCGGCCACGTCCAGCCAGGGCTGCATCGGGAACGGCGCGACCTGCAGCACCCGGGGGTCCGCCTCAAGCGCACGGGCGCGGTCGAACCATGTCTTCATCGGCGGCCGGTCGGTCAGGAACTGCTCCTGATGCGACAGCATCGGGAGCTTACGCCAGCCGATCCGGGGCCGGACCTCGCCGCGGATCACCCGAAACAGGATCTCGGCAGCGATCTTGCCGGTATCCCACGGGATATGCGGCTGGGTGCGGTGGCCGACGATGGCGTCCGCGTTTGCGATGATCCGGCGGGTGACGTTGGCGTGATGGTCCAGCGCCAGAACGATGGGAACGTCAGGCCCCAGAATCTGCCGGCACTGTTCGATCTGCGCGCCCTCGACATCGTCCTCGCCCTCGGCCGCGCAGGCGCCATGAAGCTGCAGCGCCAACCCGTCGAGCCGGCCTGCGCCTTTCAACCCCGCGGCGATCTTGTCGGCGAAGAAATCAAAGGCTTCGCGTGTGATCCGCCCGCCCGCGACCGCATTCGCGCGCAGGATCGGCATCGTCTCGACGGTCAGGCCAGAGGCGTCCACCGCATCGAAATACCCGCCGACAGAGCGTTCGGCCTGCCCCGCACGCCGCATCTCTTCGCCCTCCAGGATGCCGAAGGCGGCGAAATCCTCCAGCCGGGTCAGCACCGGATTGAAGTCGTTGGTCTCCTGCGTGATGCAGATCAGCCCGATACGCATGGTCGTCTCCCGTAAGCTGTCACGGCCTCAAGGCCCGCGATCGGGCGAAAGTGCAAAGGAGTCCGCTATCGGCAAGCAGGCCGAATGATTTCAACCCTTTGGAAAGGCTATGGACGATTCGCCAAACGGTCAACCGCGGGCGGTTTCGCCGCGCGGAACACTCAGAAGAAGGTCCGAAGCGCATGGTGCACACGATAGTCTTCATCGACCATCCAGATCAGTTGCCAGCGTTCGAAGGTGGTGCAGGGATGGCCGATGCCGAAGCCCACCATGTCGCCATAGCGCAGCGGGCTGTCTTCGGGCAAAACCATATGGGCATGCTGGTCGTTCAGCGCGACCACCTTGTGACCCGCCGGCATCTCCTCTGGCGCCGCCATGGCGGGGCGGAACCAGCGCCGGGGCTGCGGCAGGCCGGCGTCATAGCCCGCGTCGCGCTTGCCCATGGTCAGGATCGCGCGGCCCGGCTCAGGGCGGGACTGCACCAGTGCCCAGACCTCCAGCGCCGGCTTCAGCCCGCCGGGTGGAAGCTTCAGCGAGGTTTCCGCCAGAATCCGGTCGAAGGCTCGGGCATAGCCCATCGTGTCATGGGTCAGGTAGCAGCCCGACCGCAGCACCTTCAGCACCGGCCGGTCGAGGCCCGCCGCCGATAGCCGCTCTCCCACCCGGTCGAAGAAGGAGGAGCCGCCGGCGGTCAGCACCATCGGCCGGTCGCGCGCTACCAGCCCCTCGGCATCCAGCACGCGGGCTAGCCCCACCACCGCATCCATCAGCCGCCCCACCGCCTCGGTATCGGGCAGGATGCCCTCGAAGCACTCCACCCCGGCCAGCGCCAGACCGGGCGCCGCCGCCACCGCCCGCGCGACGGCCAGCGCCGCGGCCTCGTCCCGCGCCCCGGTACGGCCGCCCGGCACGCCCAGTTCGACCAGCACCCGCAGCGGATTGTCCACGGGCGGCGGCGCGGCGGCCACCGCCTCGGCCAGCGCGGCGACGCCGTCCAGACTGTCGGCCAGGCAGTAAAGCTCGATCCGCTCCGCCCCGTGCAGGGTGGAGACGAGGTAATCCAGCGTGACACGCCCCACCGGCTGATTGGCCAGGATCACGCGCGCCACACCGAACCGCCGACACACCGCGACCTGCTGCGCCGTCGCCGCCGTGATCGCCCAGGCCCCGTCGGCGGCCTGCAGGTCGAACAGATGCGGCGCCATCGGCGTCTTGCCATGCGGGGCGATCCTCAGCCCGTTCGCGGCGGTGAAATCCGCCATCCAGCGGCTGTTGGCGCGCAGCACCTCGGTCCGGATCACCGCCGCGGGAAACGGCAGATCGCCCGCCAGCAGGTTCCAGCCCCGGCCTGCCACCTCTGCCGGGGTCACGCCGCCCGCGCCAAAGGGCAGCCCCTTGGTCAGCGCGTCGAACGGCATCTCTTCCAGTTCAGCCAGCGGCAGCCGCGGCAGGGGGTCGTCGGGCCGCAGCGTCATGCCCGTTCCCCCTCGATCCCACCCATCGCAGCCCATGGATGGGGGTCCAGCGGCCAGAGCGGGCGGCGCGCCTTGCGGAACACCTGCTTGCGCGGGTCGAACGGATAGGGGCCGCCGGTATCCAGATAGAGGATCTCCGCCGCAACCGGCCGGAACGCCGCGTGGAAATGGTTGGAGGATTTGACCACCACGATCTTCTTCTTCGCGATGTCCACCCCAAGGTTGGTAAAGGCCGGGGGGCTGAAGGTCTGCGCCCGTTTCGAGGCCAGCACCACATCCAGATCGCCCAGCCCGATCGCGGCCGCCGGGCCCAGCGAGACAAGGCTCTGCTCGAACGGGATCACCAGATCGTCGCTGACCCCGCGCACCTCCACCTCGGCATCGATGGGTCGGCCGGAACTCGGCGCGGCCTTGCCGCAGAACCGCAGCGGGATGCGCGCGCCGACACCGGCCGCGCGGCAGAACGACACCGCCACCGGATCCCACAACGCGCCGATGGCGGCGGGAATGTCGGGGTGGCGCAGCAGCGCCTCGATCATCACCGAACTGTCGCCCGCAACACCGCCGCCGGGGCTGTCCCAGCGGTCGGCCAGCACCACCGGGCTGCCGGGCAGCGCGCGGGCGGCGGCAATCGCCTCGTCCGGAGCATAGTGGCGCGGCCCTGCCCCGGCACCGCCCCAGCCCAGGATCTCGTTGCCCAGCCGTTCGGCCAGCGCCGCAGCCCGGTCGCCGTCGCCATCGGCGATCACCAGCACCTTGGTGCCGACATCATGCACATCCGCCGCCTGAAACCCGTGCGCGACCGACACGCTCAATATGCCGTCCTGCCCCTCCATCGCCAGCAGCCGGTCGACGAAGCCGCGCCCCGGCTCGCGGCTGGTCATGAAGCCCGACATCGCGCGACAGTCGAAGACCCGCGTCACCGGGCGCACCTCTCCCCGCGCGGTGCGCAGGCACAGGTCCACCAGATCCTCGGCACGGGCCAGGAAATCGGTATGCGGAAATTCCTTGAACGCGACGATCACATCGGCCGCCGTCACCATGCCCTCGGTCAGGTGACAATGCATGTCCAACTCGGCCCCGATGACGCAGCCGGGGCCAGCGATCTCTCGCGCCCGCGCCAGAAGGTCGCCCTCGCAATCGTCGTAGCCATGCGCCACCATCGACCCGTGCAGCCCGAACAGCGCCACATCGACCGGCATCGCCGCGGCCAGTTGCCCGAGTATCTCGTCGCGCAGGCTCTCGTAGCCTGCGCGGGACACCAGCCCGGCAGGCTCGGCCCATGTCGCGGTTCCCTCGATCAGCGTGAACTCTCCCCGGCGCGCACGGACGCGGGCCGCCACCACGGGGGCGGAACACAGGGTCGGCGTTTCTGGATGGGTGCCCGGCGGGGCATAGAACGCCTCCTCGAACGCCGAGCGGTCGACATAGAGCGGGGCAAAGGTGTTGGTCTCGGTGGCGAGCGAGGCAACGAAGACGCGCATGATCCGGGGTCCGTCTGCGGATGG
>JBJHCH010000160.1:0-5852 GCA_050485905.1 Paracoccaceae bacterium
TACCTTTTCCGGTATGTATGGGAGAGGGTGTCGGGGTCTAGCGGCGCCCCGCGCGGCGGGCGGCGCGGTCGATTGCCTCTACCACCACCCCGGAATGGGTGTGGTGCGGCATGTGGCCCGCGCCATCGAGAACCGTGATCTCGGCGTCGGGGATCAGATCCACCAGCGGCAGGCCGTGGATTTCCAGCGGAACGACCTGATCGCGGTCGCCGTGGACGATTTCCACCGGCATCGGCAGTTCGCCGTAGTGCTTTTCCATCTCGGTCAGATACGGCAGCAGGGCGGTGATCTGGCGGGCGTTGGTGTGCAGCGTCTGCTGGCGCAGGGTCAGGCCGGCACCGATGTAGTCGGCATAGCCGGGCGGGGCGACATCGGGCTTGAAGATCGAATCGATCACCGTGCGGGTCAGTCCCTCGGTCGCGAAGGCGCTGACAAGGGGCACGATGGTGGCGCCGCCGAAGCGGCTGGCGGTGATCGTGTAGGACGGCCCCAGCCCGCCCTCCCACGGCCGGTTCGCGCCCGAGACGAGGACCAGTGCCGAGGTACGTCCCGGATCGCGCAGCGCCCAGGCCAGCGCGACCGACGCGCCGTAGCTGTGGCCCATTATGATCGGGCGGCGCACGCCCAGTTCGTCGGCGGCGGCGCGCAGGTGGTCTGCCTGCACGATAGGGCTGAGGCCGCCGGGTTCGTCCAGCGCATCCGACCAGCCGAGGCCGGGGCGGTCGAAGGCGATGACGCGGTATCTGCCCTTCAACTGGTCCACCAGCGCGAAGGTGAAATCGCGCGTGCTGCCGCTGGCGCCGTGAAGCAGGATCAGATCCGGGCCGCTGCCCTCGACATGGGCGTGGACGCGGTGGCCGCCGACCAGGATGATCCGCCCGGTGGGGGGATAGCGTTCCTCGGCCGCCGCCGCGCGGCTGTCGGCCCGATGACCGACCAGCGCGCCGCAACCGGCGAGCATGGCGGCGACGGCCGCGAGGGTCAGGAAGCTAGCGGCCAATCTTGGTAAGGTCATAGGGTGTGGACTGGTAAATCTGGTTGATCCAGTTGCCATATAGAAGGTGCCCGTGGCTTCGCCAGCGATTGAGCGGGGGTTTCGTCGGGTCATCGTCGGGATAATAGTTCAAAGGCACGTTGATCGGCGTGCCCGATGCCACGTCGCGGTCGTATTCTTCCTTCAGCGTGCCACTATCGTATTCGAAGTGATTGAGGATCCATAAACTGCGCTTGCCCGCATCCTCGACCAGACAGGGACCGACCTGATCGGAGCCCAGCAGCGTGACGAGACCCGGCACCGCGTCGATGTCGGCCTGCCTGAGTTCCGTCCAGCGGCTGACCGGGATCACGCAATCGTCGGAGAACCCGCGCAGGTAGGGCGATGCGGGCACGAGGTTGCGGTGGCGGAAGCAACCGAACGCCTTGTGGTCCAGCATATGCTTCGGGATGCCGTGGAAATGCCAGGCCAGCGCCATGCCGCCCCAGCAGACGCCAAAGGTGGAATGGACGTGGCTTTGCGTCCAGTCCATCACCTGAACCAGCTCGTCCCAGTAGGTCACATCCTCGAACGGCAGATGCTCGATGGGGGCGCCGGTGATGATGAAGCCGTCGAACTTCTCTCCCGTCGACGCGACCTCGGCGAAGGGGCGGTAGAATTCGGCCATGTGCTCTGGCGCGGTGTTGCGCGTCTCGTGCTCGGTCATCCGCACGAGCGACAGGTCGATCTGCAGCGGCGTGGCGCCGATCAGGCGGGCGAACTGCGTCTCGGTCTGGATCTTCTTTGGCATCAGGTTCAAGAGGCCGATGCGCAGCGGCCGGATATCCTGCCGGGCGGCGCGGTCCGCGCCCATGACCATGACGCCCTCGCGGTCGAGGATGTCATAGGCGGGGAGCGTCTCGGGCAGCTTGATCGGCATGGGAGGGGTCCGTTCGGGGGTTCGGGACAGGAAGGGCAGGTAGGTTCGTCAGCCGCGCGCCTCAAGGGTGCGGGCGATCAGCGCGTCGAACTCGGCGGCAGAGTTCACGCGGGCGATATCCTCGGCGGTGACGGTGACGCCCCAGTTGCGGGCCATCGCGGCATAGAGCGGCTGGCGGTGGGCCAGCGCGCGGGCATAGGTCCAGCGCACGAAAGCATCGGGGTCAATCTGCTCCGGGGGGCGCCCGTCGGTGAACTCCTCCCACGCGGCGGTCAGGAAATCGGGGTGGTAATACATCGGCTTTGGCGCCCGGTCGAAGCGGCGAACCAGCTCGGCGGTATGGGCCTCCGACCCCTCAATCCCGACCAGCAGAAGGTTGGAGGAGAGGCTGGTCAACACCGGGTCGTCGGGGTCGTCGGGGTTCACCACCTCGCAGATCGAGCCGCCGGTGTCGCAGACGAAGTTGGGGTAGCCATAAAGCGCCTTGGCGCGGGCGATGAAATGCGGCGTGTCCAGCAGGGCCGCGATTTCTGCCGTGCGGTGCTGGTCCTGCCGGCGGCGGTATTCGTCGAAGGGCAAGCCGCCGCGCGCCGGGTCGCCGGGTTTGCCGAGGTAGGTGGAGAGGGGGGCGAGGTTGTCGAAGGTGATGTTGGACGCGATGTAGACGGAGTCTGTCAGCAGCAGCTCACGCAAGAGCGGGAGCTTCATCGCCTCGGCCTTGAAGTTGTCGGCAATATGCTCGCCCATGTACCGGGTGCCGATACGGTAATCGATGGAGTAGTGGAACCACCCGCCCGAAGCGCGCAGCAGGCTGGCGACATGGGTCTTGCCCAGGCCGGACATGCCGAACAGAGCCACGCGCCTTTCGGGGGCGTTCAGCCAGTCGTCGGGGGTGGTGTAGATCATCGCGCGCATCCCATGGCCCGCGCCGGTATGCGCGGGCCGGGGGATGCGGTCAACAGGTCAGAAATTGTAGCCCACGCGGATGCCCGCGGCGATGGCACGGTTGTTGTTGAACTCTGCATTGCCGATCCGCGGCCGGGCGTCGCCGATGTCGATGTAGCGCAGCCCGGCGGTGACGCGGACATTGTCCTGGGTATAGGTCGCGGCGATGCCGATGGACCGCTGGCCGTTCGTCGGGCCAAGGTTCGTGGTTTCAAACCGATGACCCTTTTCGTAGCCGAGCGTGCCGGCAACGGACCAGTTCTCGTTCAGGCGCCGGCCAACGCCGATGTTGAAGGTCGTGGTGTTGCGTGGGTAGGAGACCAGCGGCGGCTGACCAAGCGTGTTGGTGTAGAAGGGCGGCGAGATGTCGAACTTCGTCCACCTCTGCCAGCGGATGTTGCCGAAAAGCAGGGTGTCCGCCGCGATGCCGGTCTGGAATTCGAGATTGAGCGATTCCGGGACCGAGGTGTTGAAGCCGGCCTCGGCCACCGTGGCGCCGCCAAGCGTTTCGACGGAATCGAACTTGTGGGTGATGCGCGAGTTGTAGGTGAGCGCCACCCGCATCGCGATCTCGGGCCGCTCATAGGCCGCGCCAACCAGATAGCCGAGCCGACGGTCGGTGTTCGTCTCGGCGGTGTAGCTGCCGGGCAGCAGCGGCGACTCGATGCCGACCCGGCCCTTGGCCTGCTGCAGGCGCAGGCCGCCATAGACGCTGACGTTGTCGTTCATCCGGTAGCGCAGGATGCCGGTCAGCGCGGCGCTATCGACCTTTCCGAAGGAGCCGGTTATCGGATAGGCGCTGGACGGATAGAGCGTGTCGGCGCCGATCGGCTGGTCCAGGATGATGGCGAAATCCATGCGGTCGTTGATCGGCGCCTTGTAGCCGAATGACAGCGAGGTGTAGCTGCGGACCACATCACCGCTGCTTTCCCCGCTGGGCAGGAAGACCCCGGTGACGCGGGGGTTCACCGCGTTCAGGTTGAACTCGGCATAGCGGCCGGGTTCGAACAGCAGTGCGACGGACTGGCTCGATCGCTCCACGCCCCCTGCCAGCGCGGTGGTTGCGGATAGCGCAAGGGCGCCGGCGACCGGGGCAATACGTTTCATGGCGATGTCCTCCTCCCACGGGGCAGTGTGTCACGATGCCCCGCTCCAGCCTATACCGCTAGAATTTGATGATGATTCGCGTCAACTTGCGACGCGACGTCACATTGCTGTCACTGACGCTTGGTCACTTGAGCGCGCGCAAGCCCGCGACGCGGCGGCCCTCGGCCCGGATGTTGATCCAGTTGGCCAGAATGATGACGCCGGCACCCAGCAGGACGAAGGGTTGCAGCGGCTCATCGTAAAGCACCATGCCGATGATCACGATCACCGGCAGGCGGGCGAAATCGAACGGGATCACCACCACCGCAGGCGCCAGCGACAGGGCGCGGGTCAGGCAGAAATGCGCGATCAACCCGGCCGCCCCGACCACCGCCAACCAGGGCCAGCTTGCCGGCGCGGGCCAGGTGATGTGACCGTCGGCGCCCGAGATGACCAGGGCAAAGATCGCCTGCAGCACCACCAGCCAGAACAGGATGCAGGTGATCGTTTCGGTCCGCATCAGCAGCTTGGTGAAGATCGCGGAGCCGGCAAAGCCGATGGCAGCACCAGCGGCGGCCAGAAGCCCGAGGTTGAAGTTGGCGAAATCGGGCCGGGCGACGATCAGCACCCCGGCGAAGCCCATGATGGCGGTGAGCGCCCGAACCCGCGTCAGCCGTTCGCCCAGGATCAGCGGCGCGAGCACCGCCACCCAGAGCGGCGAGGTGAACTCCACCGCGAAAAGCTGCGCCAGCGGGATCATCGTCAGCGCCCAGAACCAGAGGTTCTGCCCAGTGAAATGGCTGACGTTGCGGATCACCTGCAGGTGCATCGACCGGGTGGTGACCTGCCGCAGCGTGCCCGCCATCTGCGCCACCGCCACCAGCAGCACGATACCGATGAGCGAGCGGTAGAGCATCAGTTCGAAGGTATCGAGGTCGCTGGCCAGCGCCCGACCCGCCACCGCCATCGACGAGAACGAAATGATGGACCCGACCATCCAGCCTGCGGCGGCGAGCGGGCGATAGATCTCGCCGTCCTGGGGTGTGGCGGTCATGCGGAGTGGCTCAATCCGCGGCCGGTGCAACCGTGATGTCGCGGCGGATGGACCGGGTCGCTTCGGCCCAGGGGCTGGCGGCGGTGCGCGCCTTGTGCGCCTGAAACGCGGCCGCTTCGGTGTAAAGCTCTGACACGTCCCAGATCAGCGGGTCGGCTGAACGGGTGATGTCAAAGCGCAGGCAACCCGGCTCTCCACGCGACAGGCGTATATGCTCGTCAACGCGCGCGACGACCACCTCCGCCTCTGCCTCGTCGGCGCAGATCAGTTGGCCGGTGACGGTGATACGGGACATGACGCTCTCCTGTCAGGCGGTGATGGGGTGGCAGGCGGCTGTGCCGTCACTCCCATTCGATGGTTCCGGGCGGCTTTGAAGTGATGTCGTAAGTGACCCGGTTTATCCCTTTGACTTCATTTATGATCCGGGTTGCGGTCTCGCCCAGGAAGTCATGGGTGAAGCGATAGTAGTCTGCGGTCATACCGTCCACGGATGTGACGGCGCGCAGCGCACAGGCATAGTCATATGTGCGGCCGTCTCCCATCACCCCCACGGTGCGCACAGGCAGGAGCGCGACGAAGGCTTGCCAGATCTCGTCATAGAGCCCGTGCTTGCGGATCTGGTCGATATAGACTGCATCGGCGCGGCGCAGGATCTCCAGCTTTTCGCGCGTGATCTCGCCAGGGCAGCGGATGGCAAGGCCGGGGCCGGGAAAGGGGTGGCGGCCGATGAAGCTGTCGGGCAGGCCCAGTTCTCGACCAAGCGCGCGCACTTCGTCCTTGAACAGTTCGCGCAGGGGCTCGACCAGCTTCATGCCCATCTTTTCCGGCAGACCGCCGACATTGTGGTGCGACTT
>JBJHCH010000161.1:0-5808 GCA_050485905.1 Paracoccaceae bacterium
GGCTGGCCGACTGGCTGCGCGACCGCTATCCGGGTGAAATGACCATCGTGATCCAGCACTGGTATGACGATCTGCATGTCGACGGCGACGGCTTCGGCATCACGCTGAACTTCGGCGACCAGCCGGAACCGCTCTACATCCCCTTCGACGCAATCCGCACCTTCGTCGATCCCTCGGTCGAATTCGGCCTGCGCTTCGAGACGCACGAAGCCGACGAGGAAGAGGACGAGGACGACGGGCCGGAGACAGAGCCCGATGACCCCGCCGCCAAGGGCGAGGTCGTCAGCCTGGACAGTTTCCGCAAGCACTGACGGCCCTGCGGTATACGTCCGCATACCGATTGCCTTCGCCGCCCGCGCGCCCTATGACGGCCCCGCATTCGACCGCGAGGAGGCAGTGATGACCGCAACCCGTACCGAAACCGACAGCTTCGGCCCGCTGGAGGTTCCCGCCGACAAGTACTGGGGCGCGCAGACCCAGCGGTCGATCCAGAACTTCCCCATCGGGTGGGAGCGGCAGCCGGTCGCCATCATCCGCGCGCTCGGCGCCGTCAAATGGGCCTGCGCCGAGGTCAACATGGCCCAAGGCGACATGGACGAAACCCTGGGCCGCGCCATCGTCGCCGCCGCAAGGGAAGTGTTCGAGGGCAAGTTCGACGACAATTTCCCCCTCGTCGTCTGGCAGACCGGATCCGGCACGCAGTCGAACATGAACGCGAACGAGGTCATCAGCAATCGCGCCATCGAGATGCTGGGCGGCGAGAAGGGATCGAAGAAGCCCGTCCACCCGAACGACCACTGCAACATGGGCCAGTCGTCGAACGACACCTTCCCCACCGCCATGCATGTCGCCATCGCCATGATGGCCCGCGACACGCTGCTGCCGGGCCTGCGCAAGCTGCACGCCGCCCTTGCCGCGAAGTCCGAGGAATTCCGCGACATCATCAAGATCGGGCGCACCCATACCCAGGACGCCACGCCCCTGACGCTGGGCCAGGAATTCGGCGGCTACGCACACCAGGTCGCCAAGGGGATCGAGCGGGTGAAGGCCTGCCTGCCCGACATCCATGAACTGGCGCAGGGCGGCACGGCGGTCGGCACCGGGCTCAACACCCGCAAGGGCTTTGCCGAGAAGGTCGCGGCCGAGATCGCGTCGATCACCGGCCTGCCCTTCGTCACCGCCCCCAACAAGTTCGAGGCGCTGGCCGCCCATGACGCGATGGTCATGTTCTCGGGCGCGCTGAAGACGGTCGCCGCCAGCCTGTTCAAGATCGCCAACGACATGCGGCTTCTGGGCTCCGGCCCCCGCTCGGGCCTGGGCGAGCTGATCCTGCCGGAGAATGAGCCGGGATCGTCGATCATGCCGGGCAAGGTGAACCCGACGCAGGCCGAGGCGCTGACGATGGTCTGCGCCCATGTGATGGGCAACGACGCCGCCGTGGGCTTCGCCGGATCGCAGGGCCATTTCGAGCTGAACGTCTACAACCCGATGATGAGCTACAACGTGCTGCAGTCCATGCAACTTCTGGGCGACGCGGCCGGCAGCTTCACCGACAACATGGTTGCGGGCACCCAGGCCAACACCGCGCGGATCGAAAAGCTGATGAAGGAATCGCTGATGCTGGTCACAGCACTCGCCCCCACCATCGGCTACGACAACGCGACCAAGGTCGCCAAGACCGCGCACAAGAACGGCACGACGCTGCGCGAGGAAGCCATCGCGCTCGGCTTCGTCGATGGCGAGACCTTCGACAGGATCGTGCGGCCAGAGGACATGATCGGCCCCAGGGGCTGAGGCAACCTTATCTGAACCGCGTCGCCGCCTCGATCACCGGAATCGCAGCGGCGACACACAAAAGGATGAGGCTGGCTCGCCGGCCCCGGACGACCAGCAGCGCGGCCAGCGTCGGCAGCAGCAGGAACGATGCGACCGAGCCGACCGGATTCGGCGTGCCGGTCGTTATCTCCAGTTGCACCCCCCCGCTGCATCAGCCAGCTCCCATAGGCCAACGCCGCCAGCTCGATCGCGAGCACGCCGCCGATGACCGTCCGGCGCACATGCAGGTAATAGGCGTCGAAATCCGGCCAGTTTTCCGGGGCCGCCGGAAACACCAGCGCCGAGACGAGGTAGAACCCGCCAACCACGCCAAGCAGCCCGAGCAGTACCAGCAGGTTCAGTGGAACATCCCCATGCAACTCGTAGAACGCCAGCCAGAAGCTGAGCTGCGACAGCAGGACCACCAACCCCAGCAGCGGCACCAGCCAGCCGATCCGCACGCGGGCATCAGCCACCGCGCTGACCCCGAGCCGCAAGCGCAGCGTGCGCGCAAATCCCGCCAGCACCTCCCCCATCGCAAGGCCGAGCAGAAGGCCGAACAGGCGGACGATCAGATCAAAGGCGCCCATGGCTTCCCCGCATGCCGTGATGACGTTTTCTTCTCGCACGATCTTTTGCCCCGCGCATCATCCGCCTTGCAGGGCAACGGAACTCGCAAGCCCCTTGCGCTGTTGTCGCAACGGGCCACTATGGCGTCGGTTGGCAGAGGGATGCGGCATGAAGTGGCAGGGTCGGCGCACCAGCAGCAATGTGCAGGACCGGCGGCGCGGGGGCGGCCCCCGCATGGCTGGTGGTTTGCGCGTCGGCGGCCTGCTGGTCGTCCTGCTGCTCGGCGCGGTCTTCGGCGTGGATGTCACGCCCCTGCTGACCGGCGGCGGCCAGATGGTGTCAGAGGCGCCGAGCGGACCCAACACCATCGATGACGAGCAAGAGGCCTTTGTCGCCACCGTCCTTGCGGAAACCGAGGATGTCTGGGGTGCGGTCTTTGCCAACGCGGGCCGGGACTACCCCGAACCCGTTCTTGTGCTTTATGCCGGCGGCACCACCTCGGCCTGCGGCTCGGCAAGTGCGGCGATGGGGCCGTTCTACTGCCCGAACGACCAGCGGGTCTATCTGGACACCGATTTCTTCCGCGTGCTGGAACAGCAGATGGGCGTCGGCGGCGATTTCGCCAATGCCTATGTCATCGCGCATGAGGTCGGGCATCATGTGCAGCATGTGCAGGGCATCCTGGCCCGGGTGCACGGGATGCGCCGCCAACTGTCCCAGGCCGAGGGCAACGCCCTGTCGGTGCGGGTGGAACTGCAGGCCGATTGCTACGCCGGCCTCTGGGCGCATCACGCCGGCCCCCGGCTGCAGGTGACGGATGCCGACATCCGGCAGGCGCTGGAAACCGCCGCCCGGATCGGCGACGACGCCCTGCAGCGGGCCTCTGGGGGCCAGGTGGTGCCCGACAGCTTCACCCACGGCACGTCGGACCAGCGGCAGCGCTGGTTCTTCACCGGCTATCAGTCCGGCAACCCCGCCGCCTGCGACACCTTTGCCGCGCGGGAGCTTTGAGCGTGGCCGAGATCGTGAACCTGCGGCAAAGGCGCAAGGCGGCGGACCGCGCCGCCGCCCGCGCCAAGGCCGACCAGAACGCCGCCCGCCACGGCCGGTCAAGGGCCGAGAAGGAACTGGACCGCGCACGGACGGAAAAGGCCAAGCGCGACCTCGACGCCCACGCCCGCGACCGGCCCGCGGATTGAACCGCGCCGCTCAGTCAGACCGGGCAAAGAACCTTTCCGCCGGCACCGCCGCCGCCAACCGCCCGGCGGCCAGCCATTCGGCCTCCCACGGCGCGTCGGAGGCGATCAGCACCACCCCGTCGCCCGGCACCCGGCCCAACGCCGCGCGCAAGCCCCGTGCCACGTCGCCAAATGCCGCAAACGGGCGCGGCGCGGGATGGGCCGCATCCAGCAGCCCCGGATTGGCCGCCAGCAACCCCTCGGGCACAATCGCCTGCGCCAGCCCGATCCGCTCCACCGACCTCAGCGCGACCAGCCGCTCGGCCTCTGCCACAGGGATCCGCCGGGCGCTGTCCGGGCGCAGCGCGTTCGACGAGAACAGGAACGCGATCACATCCCGCCCCGACGCCGCCCGCACCCCGGCATAGGTGCGATAGTCCAGCCCCAGTTCCTTTGCCCGCGCCACACGCAGCCGCACCACCTCGATCGGCAGCGTCGGCATCAGCTCTGCCCGCGCCACCTGCCAGCAATGCCGCCGCCAGCCCTGGCCCGCCAGTTCCGGCCCGCGATTATGTCCGATCCCCGCCATCGCATCCTCCGTTTGGGTCACACTGGCGCAGGCCGCGGGCTTCCGCAACGGGTGCGCATCAACGTATGCACGTGATATGCACGCGATGTGTACGTGAATCATACGTTGGATTCCGACCCCGTGGGGCACGATGACCGGACGGCCACAGAAACACTCGCTGACCCTGCGCGGCCACCGCACCAGCGTCTCGCTGGAGCCGGAATTCTGGCAGGCGTTTCGCGACATCGCACATGAAAAAGGCCGCCCGATCAACGATCTGGCGGCCGAGATTGATGCGGCTCGCGGCGATGTGGGTCTGGCCTCTGCGATCCGGGTCCACGTGCTGGCGCACTACCGCTCAACCGGCGTCGGCCCGTAGCAGGCGCGCGCGCCCGGGCGGGATCGCACTGATCTCCAGCCCCGTGAAAACATGCAGCGTATTCAGGTCGTTATCCACAACGGCATGGTCGCTGACCCAGCCCCCCATGACCAGATAGCTGCGCAAAAGCGGCGGCATCCCCAGCATCGCCCGCCGCGCATCCGGCCGCTGCCTCCGAAGAAGTTTCGCGAACCGAAACACCTCCGGCGCCTTCACCCGCGGCAACCACCGCTTCGGCGCCAGATGCTTCTCGCGCAGCAGCGCAAAGGCATCTCGGTACCCCTCCGCCTCGACCCCGGCGAACGAGGAACAGCCGAACAGCATCTCCACGCCCTCTTCGCCCACATAGCGCGTCATCGCCCCCCACGCGACGCGCAGGATATCCGGATCGCGCCAGGCGGGATGGATGCAGAAGCGCCCCATCTCGACCATCTTGCCCTTGAAATCGCGCAGTTTTTCCAGGTCGTAATATTGTGCCGAGTAGCTTTTCCCGACCTCGTCGCCACCCGACAGGGGCAGCAGGCGGAAGCAGCAGACAAGTGTTCCGGTCTTCGTCTCCTCGACCAGAACGTGGCGACAGACGCCGTCGAAACGGTCGGCATCAACACTGCCGTCCTCCTGCGTATCAGCGCCACGCCGCGCGCGAAAGGCGAGGTAACGCAACTGCTGGGCGCGGGTAAGATCGGCCTCGGTTTCCGCGAAACGGGCGGCGAAGCGCCCCTTGCGAAGTGACAGCATCGCTTCTGTCCTTTCACCTTGGCAGCCGAAATCGGCTCCTTACATATGGCGGGGCGACGCTAGCATGCAACCCGTGACAGAGAGGCGACAGATGACCGCGAAGATCGTCAAGACAGATGCCGAATGGCGCGCCCAGCTTTCGGACCTCGCCTACAAGGTGACGCGCCGCCATGGCACCGAACGCGCGTTCACCCACGACAACTTTCCCAAGGGTCCGGGCACGTTTCGCTGCATCTGCTGCGACGCGCCGCTGTTCGACGCCGCCACGAAGTTCGACAGCGGCACTGGCTGGCCGTCCTTCTGGGAACCGATCGACCCAGAGCGGGTGGGAGAACGCGATGACCGCGGCTTCTTCATGCGCCGGACAGAGGTTCACTGCGCGGATTGCGAGGCACATCTCGGCCACGTGTTTCCCGATGGCCCGGCGCCGACCGGGCTGCGCTACTGCATGAACGGCGTCGCGCTGCGATTCGAACCCGAAGACTAGTTCAGGAACTGCTCGGCAGTGAAGTTGCCCAGGTTCCGGAACAGTTGCTGCAGGAAGCCGACACTGCGGATGT
>JBJHCH010000162.1:0-5681 GCA_050485905.1 Paracoccaceae bacterium
TCCCCATGGGGTTGATTGCTGGCTATTACGGCGGCTGGCGCGATACCGTCACGATGCGTCTGGTGGATGTGCTGCTGGCGCTGCCGGGGATTCTGTTCGCCATGGCGATCATAGCGGTGCTGGGCCGCAGCCAGATGGCGGCGCTGATTGCCGTGGGCGTTACCGGCATCCCGAATTTCGCCCGGATCACCCGCGCGCAGGTGCTTTCGCTCCGTTCGCGCGATTTCGTGACGGCGGTCGAGGCGTTCGGGGCAAGCCCCGGCTACACCATGTTCCGCACCGTTCTGCCGAATGCCTGGAGCCCGATCCTGGTGCAGGCAATCGTGCTTGCTTCGCTTGCGATCCTGCTGGAGGCGGCGCTGGCATTTCTGGGCATCGGCGTGCCGCCACCGACACCAAGCTGGGGCGAGATGCTCCGCACCGGCAAGAACTACCTGCACGAGGCGCCGCACTACGCAATCCTGCCCGGCGTGGCGCTGACGCTGACGATCCTTGCCTTCGATACGCTGGGCCGGGCGCTTTCGCGTGTGCTTGAGGATCGGCAGGATAGCGGCGCGGGGCTGTCAGATCAGGAGGGGGCGCGATGATCGCCTATACCCTGCGTCGCCTGCTGCAACTGATCCCCGTGCTTTTCCTGGCATCCATCGCGATCTGGGGGATGATCTATGCGGTGCCCGGCGGCCCGGTCGGCATGCTGGTGGGCGAGAATGCGACGCCCGAGCAGGTGGCGGCCGCGCGGGCGCAGTTGGGGTTGGACAGGCCGGTGATGGTGCAATACCTCGACTGGCTTTGGCGGGTGCTGCATGGCGATTTCGGCACGTCCCTGCACAGCCGGCGCCCGGTGATGGAACTGATCGGCCAGCGGCTGCCCGCAACGCTGCAACTGGCCGCGGCGGCGACGGTGGTTTCGCTGGCGGTTGGGGTGCCGGTGGCGATCATCTCGGCTATGTATCCCAACAGTTGGGTTGATCGCAGCCTCAGCGCATGGAATGCGCTGGCGCTGGGCGTGCCGACCTTCTGGCTGGGGATCCTGCTGATCCTGCTGTTCGCGGTGCACCTGCGCTGGCTGCCATCGGCCTCGGCCTACGTCCCGTTCTGGGAGGATCCGATGGGCGCCCTGCGTAACCTCGCCCTGCCGGCGGTGACCCTTGGCATCTATGTCTCGGGCATACTCGCAAGGTTCCTCCGCGCCTCGCTGGTCAGCGAACTGCGGTCGGACTATGTGCGCACGGCCCGCGCCAAGGGGCTGCCAGAGCGGCAGATCCTGCTCGGCCATGTGCTGCGCAACGCGCTGCTGCCCTTCATCACCATCGTCGGGCTGTCGCTGACCAACTTCATCGGCGGCGCCGTGGTGACCGAGGCGGTGTTCACCTTCCCGGGCCTTGCGCGGCTGCTGATCTCTGCGATCAGTCAGCGCGACTATCCGGTGATTCAGGGCTGCATCGTCGTGATCCTCGTGCTCTATGTGCTGGTCAACCTGATCGTCGACATCCTTTATGCCTATGCCGACCCCCGGATCGAATACCGCTGAGCAAGGGAGAGCGATGACCGACCCCGATGCCCCACCGCGCACGCCCGCCGCGCTGTTCGATCTGACCGGCCGCGTGGCGCTGGTGACAGGTGCCTCGCGCGGGATCGGCTGGAGCATCGCGCGGGCACTGGCCGGCGCGGGAGCGCATGTGGTGATGACGGCCCGCAACCCTGAACCGCTGGAGGCCCGGCGCGCGCAGCTTAAGGGCTGGGGTCACGCCGCCGAGCCACTGGCCTTCGACGTGACCGATGCCGATGCGGCGCGGGCTGCGGTGGCAGCGGTGGCGAACCGGCACGGGCGGCTGGACATTCTGGTGGCCAACGCTGCGGGCACGGTCCGCAAACCCTTTCGGGAGCAGGACGAGGGCGACTGGCAGCGCGTGATCGACGTGGCGCTGACGGCATCCTGGCGGCTGGCCCACGCGGCGGCACCGACGATGGCGGCGGCGGGCTTTGGGCGTATGCTCTTCATCTCGTCTATCAACGCGGTCGCGGCGCGGCCCGACATCCACGGCTATGTCGCGGCCAAGGCGGGGCTGGAGGGGCTGGTGCGCGCCTTGGGGGTAGAGCTTGCGCCGCAGGGCATCACTGCCAACGGCCTCGCCCCCGGCTATGTCGAGACCGAGGCGAACGCGCCGCTCAGGACCGGCACGCCCGGCTTTGCCGAACGGATCGCGGGGCGGACGCCGGTCGGGCGCTGGGGCCACCCGTCCGATCTGGAAACCGCGGCGCTCTACCTCTGCGCGCCGGCCAGCGGATGGACCACCGGCAGCGTCGTCACGGTCGATGGCGGGCTGACTGCGGCCCTTTGACGGGTCAAGAGGCGGCGAGTTCGCGGGCTGCGTCCTCGACAGCGGCAAGCGTTGCGTCGATCACCGCATCGTCATGTTCAAGCGATACGAACCACGCGCCGCGCTCCAGCACCCTCACGCCCCGTCGCAGAAGTGCCTGGGCAAAGCGCACATAGGCCGCCTTGTCGGCAGCCGCGACATCGCGGTAGCAGCGCGCCGGCTCGTGAAGGCCGAGGGCGACGTGGAACATAAGCGGGAAGCCGGTGACCTGTGCCGTCAGCCCGGCGCGCGCGAGCGCCGCGCGCACGCCCTCCTGCAGCCGTAGCCCCAGTTCGCATGCCCGCGCGTGGCGCTCGGGCGTAAGGGCCTGCTGGGTGGCGACCAGCGCGGCCATCGTCACCGGCTGGGCATTGTAGGTGCCGCCGTGGACCACGCCGCCGGTCACCACCAGATCCAGCAGGTCGGCGCGACCAAGTACTGCCGCCACCGGGAATCCGTTGGCGATCGCCTTGGCGAAGATCGACAGGTCTGGAGTGACCTCGTAGAGCGCCTGCGCGCCGGACGGGTGCAGCCGAAAGCCGGTTATCACCTCGTCGAACACCAGCACGGTGCCATGCCGGGTGCAGGCCGCCCGTACGCCTTCCAGATAGCCCGGCGCGGGGGGGATGGCGCCCTGATTGCACATCGCCGGTTCCATCAGCAGCGCGGCCACGTCGCCGCGCGCAAGGCGCGCCTCGATGGCAGGCAGGTCGTTCCAGCCCATCACCTCCAGCCCCGCGGCGTCCGCAGTATCCTGCCCGGCGCTGCCAGGCACCGGAATCGGTGCCTCGGCCGGCCCAGCCGCATCCAGTGGCGGGGCGGCGGACCACAGAATCGTGTCGAACCAGCCGTGATAATGTCCCTCGAACTTGATCACGGTCCGCCGGCCGGTCGCGGCGCGGGCGATGCGCACCGCTGCATGCGCGGCCTCGGAGCCTGAGGATGCGAAACGCAACCGCTCGGCCGAGGGGATGCGGTCGCAGAGCAGCCGCGCGGCCTCGAACTCCACCTCGGTCTGGCCGGCGAACAGGATGCCCTTTTCCGCCTGCGCCTGCACGGCCGCAATCACCCCGGGTGGCGTGTGGCCAAGGATCGTCGCCCCCATGCCGCAGTAGTAGTCGATCAGCCGGTTTCCGTCCGCGTCGATCAGGTAAGGGCCGTCGCCATGGCTGAAAACCAGCGGACCCTCTGCCATGCCGAGACGGAAATTGCTATTGACGCCGCCGGCTGAAAAACGGGCGCTTTCTTCGATCAGCGTGCGCGATGTGTCGAATCGGTAGGTGCGGCTTTCGGAAACAGCTTCGGATGCGGTGGGGGCCATGGCCATTCCTCCCTGGGTTTCGGCCCGCGATCGGGCGCATGGCATCGTCCGATAAACTGAGCACGCCCCGCCCACCGAATCCAGCAAGCCCTGTTTCATGTTGCGAAACTGCCTGGCATCATGCTCTTATTCACTCCGTTCATCGCAGTGGAGCCGGAGAGGCCATGCCCGGAATGCCGCCGAAAAGCTACATCGTCCAGCCGGTCGAAAAGGCGCTTGGTGTGCTCGCCTATGTCGTGGAATGCGGACAGGTCGTGTCACTGAAGACTGTCAGCGAGGCACTCGAAATCCCCAAGACCACGGCCTTCCGCTACCTGCAGACGCTCAGTCGCGCTGGCTATCTGGACCATGACTTGGTCAGAAACCGCTACAGCGTCGGCCCGCGCCTGCGCTCGATGGCCCGCACCGACACCAGCATCACCCGTGCCCGCGAACTCGCGCAACCGCTGATGATGGAGCTTGTGAGGGAGTTCGAGGGCACCGTGAACCTGGCGGTGAAGGGCGACGGCTCGGTCGTCTATCTGGAGGTGATCGACGGGCTGATGGGCTTCTGCACCAAGGCGCGCAGCGGCGATTCCAACCCGTTGCACTCCACGGCGCTTGGCAAGGCGATCCTTGCGCATATGCCCCAGAGCGAGACGCGGGACTACCTGAGCCGCCCATTGTCAGAGCGGACCGGCCGCACCCTGATCGAGCGCGAGGAACTTGAGCGGCAACTGCGCCAGATCGCCCAGAGCGGCTATGCGATCGAGACCGGCGAGAACGAGGACGGCGCAATGTGCGTCGGCGCGCCGATCCTTGATGAGCGCGGCTATCCGCTGGTTGCCATCAGCATCGCCGTGCCGCTGGCGCGGATGTCGACAAGCCACGCGATGGTGGCCGGTCGCAAGCTGTCCGCCCTGGCCGCCGGCATATCCCGCGGTCTGAGCACCCGCGCGGTTCCCGGTTAGCGTCTGCGGCGCTTTGGCGTCAGGTGCCAGCTACTTGGCTGACTTGGTATTTCAGCCGTTTGCAGAATTCTCGTCCAGCGGCCAGATCGGCCGCGCGATCCGCTGATAGGGCAAAAGACGGGGGTCGGACGTGCAGGCGCCCGGCGTGCGCACGGTGAAGCTGGCCTTGGCGATCGGGTCATAGGCCTGGCGATGCGCCACCGCCGCCTTCACGCCGATCACCTTCAGCTCCGCCGGGTCCACACCCTGGCTGCGCCATTGGCCCAGATCCATCGGCGCGGTCTTCAGCGAGTTCAACAGGATCGTCACCCCGCCCGCGCGCACGACCGCCGATGGCCCCATATCGACGCGGCGTCCGGATGCGCCGACCATGTGGCTGTGCAGATCCTCTAGGTCGAACTCCCCGTCGCTGCGCGAGACAAGCTCGACTTCCGCATCCACCGGGCCATCGTCGTATCGGTTCCCGCCGATGGCGATGCGGCGGTGCCCGCCGACAGGCAGACCCTCCAACGCACGCACCGCCGCGGCATCGGCGATGATCACCCCCGCCCCCTCCACCCCGCGACGCAGGAACAGTCTCAGCAGGGTGCCGCCATTACCCGGCGCGCCGCCGCCGATGTTGTCGGACGGCTCCACCAGCAGGCCGGGACCATCCAACTGGGCGGCCAAGATTAGATCAAGCGCCTCCTCCGGGTCATGCTCGGCAACCTCTCCCTCCTGGCGATGGTCCCAGGCTAGGTTGTAAAGCCTGTCGACCGCACCTTCCGCCGCGCCGTCGTTGCCGGTCGTGACGACGCAGAAGCCCACCCCGTTTTCCGGCACGTCGGAGAAGGAATAGCCGCCGATGACATTGACGGCCCAGATGCCGGGGGTCTCCTCCTCAATGCGCCGCGCTTCAGCCTCAAGCCTTCGCATGGGTGCGTCCGCGGTCCCGGTTCCGGGGGGTGCCCAGATGATGCCCGCATTGCGTCCGACCATGTGCGGCATCTGCCCGGTGGCAAGGCAGCGGCCCAGCAGCGCCGCGGCCCGGACGGCGGTTTCGCGGGCATC
>JBJHCH010000163.1:0-5625 GCA_050485905.1 Paracoccaceae bacterium
GCCGCGCCCTGTGGCGACGATGGTGAGGGGCTTGCCCGCCACCGGTCCGAGGGCGCCCCGAACGATACCACCGCCGGAGCCGCGCTGAAACCAAGATGCACTGCGTCAAGCTCCTCGGGCAGCGCCTCATGGCACGGGACTTCGACCGCCAGGTCGCGGAGCTTCAGGTGCGTATCACCGTGCTCAACGGCTACACAGCCCTCGGCACGCCCATCACCGAGGTCGCAGGATAGGTCAGTCCGGGGAAAGGGGAGCTCCGCCCATCATCCGATTTGTGCAAAAGAGCCAATCTGCGAGCACGTTCTGCATCGCCTTGAACAGAGGAACTCATTCGACCGCTGCGCTCGAACAACCGGCCCGTTAGTCTGCCTGCAAGCCTGCGGTCAGTCGAACCGGCACTTGTGCGGGGCGTTGCAGTGCAGAAACGAATTTCCTTGCCTGCGGAATGTTTTCTGTTGCATTTATTCAATCAATGAGCAAATGCTCATTATGGGCTTGGGCGCCGCGGCGCTTCCGAACTCGGCAGTTCCCGCGGTGCATGGCCCGCCGCACATACGATCCGGTCACGGGGTCTACATAGGCGCCGGTGTGATACGGGAGGGGAGGACGGAACGACATTCGATCCTGCACGAGCGGCGCAGCGAACCGGCTGTGACGGCTCCCGAAAGTCATTCATCCTGGAAGGCCCATCGATGACGCAAACCACCCAACCCCCTCGCCGCGGAAGCCTCGCTTCACCCGACTATGATCGAACGGCGCTATCACCCGGCATCGTGCACATCGGCTGTGGCAATTTTCATCGTGCTCACATGGCTGTCTACTTGGATGACCTGTTCCGCATGGGCGAGGGTCATGACTGGGCGATCCTCGGGGCCGGGGTGCGCGACGGCGACCGGCGAATGCAGGAGGTGCTGGCCCAGCAAGACTATCTGTTCTCGGTCATCGAGGTGGCGCCGAACCATTCCGTCCCGCGCGTCGTCGGGGCGATGACCGGCTTCGTTCCGGTCGCTGCCGGCAACGAGGCGCTGATCGCTGCGATGTCGGAACCCGCGATCCGCATCGTGTCGATGACCGTGACCGAGGGCGGTTATTTCATCGACCCTGATACCGGCCGCTTCGACCCCGCTCATCCTGCCATCGCTGCCGATGCCGCCAAACCGGATCGGCCTGATACCGCCTTTGGCGCGATTGTCGCGGCCTTGCGCACACGCCGCATGGCTGGGAATTCGCCATTCACCGTCATGTCCTGCGACAACGTTCCCCATAATGGTCAGGTCACGCGCGATGCGGTCGTCGGGCTCTGCCATCTGTTCGATGCCGAGCTTGCGGAATGGATCGCCGCCAATGTCGCCTTCCCCAGTTCGATGGTGGACCGAATCACGCCGGCGACCGGAGCGCGCGAGCGCGCCCTCGCCGCAAGTCTGGGCCTCAACGATCTCGCGCCGGTCACCTGCGAACCGTTCCGCCAGTGGGTGATGGAGGATCGCTTTCCCACTGGCCGGCCGGCGCTGGAGAAGGTCGGGGTCACGTTTACTGATCGGGTCGATCTGTTCGAGACGATGAAGATCCGGATTCTCAACGGCGGCCACGCTATCCTCGCGTATCCTTCCGGCCTGGCCGGGGTCGAGTACGTTCACGAGGCGATGGCTGATCCGATTCTCCGCCGGTTTCTGGATACTGTGCTGACCGATGAGGTTCTGCCCTTCGTGCCGCCGGTACCAGACACTGATCTGGGCGACTACAAGCGCCTCATCTTGGATCGCTTTGCCAATCCCGAGGTGGCAGACACGATCCGGCGGCTGTGTCTGGACGGGTCTAACCGTCAGCCGAAGTTCATCGTTCCCAGTTTGCGAGATAATCTTGCCGCCGGACGCGATGCCAATGGGCTTATCCTGCTATCGGCGCTCTGGTGCCGCTACTGCCAGGGCGAAACGGACGACGGAACCGCAATCGCGCCGAACGATCCGGCATGGGAGGCTCTGCAGCGTCGCGCCCGGCAGGCGGTCAGCGAACCGGCGGTCTGGCTGAGGATGCGCGACGTCTATGGCGAACTGGCCGATCACACCGGCTTGCACGACCGCTTCGCGCATTGGCTTGACTTGGCCAGCCGGAATGGTGCTCGCGCCGCACTTGAGAGTTATCTGCAGCGGGTCTGATGCCACGCTGTGCGCCTTGGCTGAACCGTTCGGCCTCGTCAACCTTATCGATGAACTACTGGAGGACG
Source organism: Paracoccaceae bacterium (assembly GCA_050485905.1). Lineage (GTDB taxonomy): Bacteria > Pseudomonadota > Alphaproteobacteria > Rhodobacterales > Rhodobacteraceae > JAWLCA01. The sequence goes on from JBJHCH010000163.1 coordinate 2,225, forward strand.
GTTGCGAACCTCTGATCGGCCGGGTTCGCCGGTCGCTGGATTGTTTGGCCGCAGTTGGCGGTCGTGGCCGAAGCCCGTTGGTCCTCCACCTGTTGGGTTCCGGAACCGGGCTTCCGGGGCGGGACTGCTAAGTTCGTCCGTCAATTTGTAGTCAGTTAATTCGCGCCGAAATCCCGCGTCGCTGATGGGAAATTCGGTGACGAATGAAGATCCGAATATATGCCCTACCTGGAGTCTTAGGGATCAAGGTGTGAAGCACGGAGATACGACCCGCCACCAACGTGAGGCATCGGCCGAAGAACCAGCGGCCGATGCCTCGAGCCGATCAGTCGGCCATGACCTCTTCGGTTGCGGCGCGGATGCGGCGGACGCTGTCCTCCATTTCCTCCTGACCGATAAACACGACCGGGAAGAAGGTGTTGCCCTCGGTAATGTCGATGAAGGCCTGCGACTGCGACGCGTGCTGGGCCGCGGCGATCAGGCGCTCCTTCGCCTCTTCGGGCACGCCGGTGGGCACGATGACGGTGCGATAGTCTTCGATCGCGTAGTCGTAGCCCAGTTCAATCAGCGTCGGCACGTCCGGGTAGAACGGGCTCCGCTCGGCCGACATGAAGGCCGCGACCAGCATCTCGCCCGTTGGTGTGTACTGCGCATGGGTGCCGCCCGAATAGGCGAAATCAACCTCGCGCCCGAGCACAAGAGGTGCCATGCCGCCGCCGCCGCCGGTGGGCACGATGGCGAGGTCCAGCCCCTCCTGCTCTGCGATGGCGCGGATGATCGCTTCGTCCAGCGGGGTTTGCTGGGCATAGGTCATCGGGTTCTCGCGGCCATGCTCCACGATCTCGTCAAACGTGGAAAACGGCTGTTCGGCCGACGTGACGATGGCGTTCTGGCCCAAGGCGACGGCCGCCAGATACTCGAAATCGTCGATCTCGTATTCCACCGGCGAGATGATCGGCGTGAAGGTCAGCGCGGTGGTGCCACCGAACAGGAAAGTATAGCCATCGGGTTCGGTATTCGCGAGCCGGGTAAAGGCCACAGCCGAACCGCCGCCGGGCTGGTTCACGACGTTCACAGGCTGGCCCAGATACTCTTCCATCACCTGCGCCAGAATGCGACCCTGGATATCGGTGGAGCCGCCGGGGGCAAAGCCGATGACCATGGTCAGCGGCCGGGTCGGCCAATCGCTGGCCGAGACTGCGGGCGCAGCCAGCGCGGCTATTAGCGCGGCCGAGGTGGCGATCAGGGTTCTTCTGTGCATCTTTCGCTCTCCTGTTTTGGTCTTACTGGCCCATCAGGGCTTCGTTGTTGGCGCGGATCGCACGGATACGCGCCTCGGTCTCTGCGTGGTCCATGAACACGACCGGGTGCAGCGTGTTGTCGACCGTGACCGAGATGAAGTCAGGGTTTTCCACGGCGTGGCGCGCCGCGTCCTCGAATGCAGCGACAACAGCATCCGACGCCCCGGCCGGCAGAATGAATGAACGGAAATCCTCCATCGCATAGTCGTAGCCCAGTTCCTCGAGTGTCGGCACGTCGGGGTAGAAAGGACTGCGCTCGCGCGTCAGAAAGGCCAGAACGCGCATCTGGCCCGAGTCGGTGTACTGTGCGTGGGTGCCACCGGAGAAGGCGAAATCCACCTCGTTGCCCAGCACCAGCGGAGCCATGCCACCGCCGCCTCCAGTCGGAACGATGGCAAGTTCGATCCCGCCCTCCTGTCGTGCGACCGCCTCGATGATGGCCTGATCCATGGGATGCTGGGTCGCATAGGTCATGGGGTTGGAACGCGCATGTTCGACGACCTCGGCAAAGCTCTCGAACGGTTGGTCACCCCCGGTGACAAAGGCATTCTGGGCGCCGATCAGGCTGGCGGCGTAGCGGAAGTCATCGATCTCGTATTCAACCGGGCTGACAATGGGGCTGAAGGTCAGGCCGAGTTGGACGCCGAACATGAAGGTGTGGCCGTCAGGATCGGTGGATTTCAATCGGGTCAGGGCAACGGCGCTGCCCGCGCCAGGCTGGTTGACGACGTTCACAGGCTGGCCGAAATACTCCTCCAGCACACGGGCCAGCACGCGGCCTTGGATGTCAGTGGAGCCACCGGCCGCAAATCCGATGACCATGGTCATCGGTTGGCTGGGTCGCCAGTCGTCGGCCAGCGCGGCCGGCGCGGCGGCAAATGCGCCGAGGGCTGCGGCAGTGGCGATCAGGGCACGTCTGTTCATGGCTTTCTCCTCAGGTCTGCTTGACGGGTCAGTCCGCCGGGGCTTGGGCGACCGGCTTGCCCGTGCGGACCGACCGCAGGATCAGGGCGGCGAGCGCCAGAATGGTGCAGGCAATGAAGAACAGGGCGATGGGGCGGCCCAGCAGGATTTCCCAATTGCCGCGCGACAGGATGATGCTCTGACGCAGGTTCAGTTCCAGCATCGGCGTGATGATGAAGGCAACAAGGAAGGTCACAAAGGAATAGTCATATTTCTTCATCAGATAGCCAAGCAAGGCAAAGGCCATCAGGATCACCAGCCCGAAGGTGCCGTAGCCCTGCAGCATCATGCCTGCCAGACAGAAGAAGATCACGATGGGAATGACCACATGCGGCGGTACGCGGGTGATTTGCGCAAAGACCATCAGCCCGAACCATCCCAGCGCCAGCATGATAAGGCTGGCGAGGATCATGCCCGCGAAGATCGAATAGAGAAGCTCGGGATTGTCACGCAGCAGCAGCGGACCGACGGTGATCCCGTGGATCGCGAAGGCCCCGATCAGCAGTGCGGCCGACACGTTACCCGGAATTCCCAGGCCAAAAAGCGGGATCAGCGCGGCCGGGATCACCGCGTTGTCGGCTGACTCCGAGGCAGCGATCCCCTTGGGATTCCCCTTGCCAAAGGTCTCGGGATCCTTTGCCGCCTTGACCGTCATTCCATAGGACATGAAGGATCCGACCGACGGCCCCAGCCCCGGCAGGGCGCCGACGAAGGTGCCCACTCCGGTTCCTCGGAAGATCGTGGGCAGGATACTCCGGAAGATCGGCCAGGTGATGCGGTCGTTGCTGTCCTTCTTCAACTCGACCGACATGTTCGCCCGATCGTAGCGCAGCTTTTCAGACTGCACGAACATCTCGGACAGTGCCAGTGTGCCGATGGCGACCGCGATCAGTGGCATCCCGTCCATGAGTTCCGTGTAGCCAAATGTCAGCCGGGGCAGGCCGGTCTGGTTATCAAGGCCGATGGTGCCAAGGAAAATCCCCAAACCCCCGGCAGCAAGCCCCTTGAAGATGTTGCCGCCCGACAGACCGGCGATGAAGACCAGCGCAAAGGCCAAGATTGCCGCCATCTCGTAGGGGCCGAAGAGCAGCGCCACGCGGGCAAAGGGAATCGCCACGAATATCAGGATGATCGTGG
>JBJHCH010000164.1:0-5612 GCA_050485905.1 Paracoccaceae bacterium
CACGCTGTGGACAACCCACATGCGCTTGCCGCAGTCCAACGGCACGACGCCAGGGATGCGTGCACGCGGCTTCCCGGCGATTGCTCCGCTTTACCCGCCCGCGCGGAACGGCTCTATCGCGGTCTCGCCACCGCCTGGCCTGTGCGACTAACTTACGGGCGCGCGCACGGCCCGGCTGACCGCAGCGAGCGAACTCTGTTCGCCAGAGTGGGGACGCCATCCAGCACTGCTGTAAGGGGCGGGCAGCGGGTGCCGGTGGCAACGCTGCAAGACCTGCGGATAGGTATTCATCCAGATCGCACCCGGGTGGTGATCGAATCATCCGCCGAACTGGAGGTGACGCTGAGAGCCAAGAACGGTTCAACTCAAGTAGTGCTTGAGCTCGGTGGCCTCTCTGTACTGGCTGTACGAGAGGCGCTCAACAAGGCCCGGCACTCGCGGCGTGGATTGATTGACGCTGCGACCGTCAATGAGCTCGAATCTGGAAGGATCGCACTGGTGCTGCAGCTGAGAGTTGCATCCGCGCCCTCCGTATTCACCATCCCTGCCGGCTCCGGTTACGGGTACCGGCTGGTTCTTGACCTGAACCTGGGCGCAGGTATACATGCCGAATCAAGCCGGTCGCCAACCCGGCCAGCATCAGAACCCAGCGAACCCAGTGAACCTGCCGAGCCCACAGAACCCACGGATCGTAAGGCGGAAGATCGTGCGATCAGCCCTCCCGAGCCCGAACTTCTCTGGTTCGAAGCCGCACTCAACCAGCTCGACCGGCGTCACAGTCTCCTTGCGCTGATGATCGACGACGAAGTGTTCGTCAGCCAGGCGGATCTGAAGGGGCTGCCGTTGCGGGTCCAGGAAGAGCCCCACCTGCATCATGCCGGTGATGACTGGTATTCGCTGGCGAGCCTTGGAATCGAGTTTCGCGCCGATCCGAGTAATCTGACCCTGGACTTGACAGTGCCTCCACGGATGTTCACGGCTCGACAGTTACAGACTCGAACGCCTGAACAGATAGAGCCCACCCTTTCGCCAGTTGGGGCTTTCGCCAACTACGATGTGACAGCGACTCACTCGGGCGACGCAACGAGCGGTAGCGGATTGTTCGAACTGGCTGCGTTCAACGGCTTGGGGGTCGGGACGACCAGCGCCGTTGCCCGTTATTCCGAATCTCAGCCCTCGAACGGCCTGGTACGCCTGGATACCCGGTGGCGGCGCGATCACCCCACGCGTCGACGGACCCTCGTGGCCGGTGATACGGTGGTGCAAGGCACACGATACAGCGGCAACGTTCGTTTCGGTGGAATCAGCTGGGGCAACAACTTCGAGCTTCAGCCGGATATGATCACGATGCCGTTGATGTCCATGACAGGAGAGGCAACCCTGCCCTCAACCGTCGAGGTGTACATTAACGATGTGCTCCGCCTGCGCGAAGCCGTTGACCCGGGGCCGTTTGACGTCGATCAGATTCCTGTCGTTAGCGGATCCGGCCAGGCTTCGCTGGTGATCACCGACATGCTGGGTCGTCAGCAGGTTATCTCTCAAGATGTCTACGCCAGCCAGAAACTGCTCAGGCGCGGTCTGCACGACTGGAACTTGGCACTCGGCGCCACTCGTGAAGACTACGGATTAGCCGATTTCGCTTATGGAGAGGGTTTCGCCGCTGTCACGCACCGCTACGGTTTGTCCGATGGCCTTACCGGCACGGTGCACAGTCACCTGAGTGAGACTCACGCGCAGCTCGGGATAGGCGCCGATTGGCGCATACCCGGCGGGGGCGTGGCAAGCGTCGCGGTGGCCAACAGCACTGGCACCGATGCCAACGGATGGTTCCACCTGCTGGGGCTGCAGCGACAGGGCAGGCAATGGTCCGGAGGCATCGAGGGCCAGTTCACGCGTCAGAACTTCAGCGGTCTGGGCGCCGCAGGCGGGTCAGGGCTGCCCCGACAGCAGCTGCGAACCTACCTGTCCACAACAGGCGCTGCCGGCACGTTGGCGCTGTCATACACCGGACAGCGTCGTTCTCGCCGGGAGGATGTTGAGTTCCTGACCCTGCGATTCTCGCGACGCTTGAACTGGGGCGGCCTGATCAATCTGTCCGCAGCACACTATATCGATCGCGGTGAGCATGCGGTACTCGCCAGTCTTACAGTACCGCTCTCGCAGCCCCGAACCACCGCCAGGCTGGGCGCCTCATCGCGGGAGGGCAGCCAGTTCGCTACGCTGGGTATGCGTCGCAACCTTCCTCGGGCGGGCGGGTTTGGCTACGATCTTCAGGCACGCGCTGGCGATGGTGAATTTCAGCGCGGCGCCGTGTACGGCCAGGGTGATCGCGGTTCCTGGCGCATAGAAGGCGCAAAACACGGTGAGCGACTGTCTGGCCGTGCACAGGCAGCCGGCGGCATGACATTGCTGAATGGCCGTTTCCTTGTCACTCGCCCCATTCGGGAAGGTTTCGCGCTGGTCGAAGTCGCCAACCTGGAAGGTGTGAGAGTGTATGCCGATAACCAGTTGAGTGCCCGCACGGATGCCCAAGGACATGCCCTGATTCCCAGGCTTCGGCCTTATCAGCGCAACCGACTCCGTATTGAGCAGGCGGACTTGCCGCTGAATGTAAACGTCGACGAACTGGAGCTCGAGATCGCCCCGTATTGGCGCAGTGGAGTCGTGGTTACGTTCCCCGTTGAACGCAGTCGCGATGCATTCTTCCGTATCCTGCGCACGGACGGGCGCCCTGTGCCTGCGGGTGCGCGGGTGTATGGTCGCCAAGGCCGCGCCTGGGCCGTGGGGCATCGCGGTGAAGCCTTTTTGACCGGGCTGGAAGTCCGAAATCACCTCACGGTGCGATTTGCCGATTCGGTCTGCGAATTTGAACTAGTCGTCCCCGACAGTGATGACCCACTGCCTGACCTCGGCAGCGTCATTTGCCTGGAGCCCGAGCAATGAGCAGTACAGGTCGACGGCAAGCCTTGGCCGTCCTGCTACTGCTCGCCACCGAGCGGGCCTTGGCGTGCTCGGTAAGTGCCGGCGGCGTGGACTTCGGCGGTTACAACCAGTTCGATAGTACTCACCTGGACAGTGTGGGGCTGGTCACGGTGTGGTGCGAGGTCGCCTATTCACTCCGCATTGATACGGGTGCCGGCGGGGACTACATGCAGCGACAAATGAGCGGTCCGGCTGGCGACAGCCTCGAATACAACCTGTACACCGATTACGGCCGCAGTCTGGTTTGGGGCGATGGGTCCGGCGGCACGCAGACGGTTGGCGGACCGGGCGGTGACCAACCTGCAGAGCACTACATTTATGGGCGAGTACCCGCCGGCCAAGATGTCCGCGTCGGCAGTTATTCCGATGCGTTGACCATTACCATCGAATTCTGATGTTGAACCCTGCCGCTGCCGGAAGTCGGACGGCATTTTTCCATTGATCGATATTGCTATTGACGTCCCCCCGTAAGCTCCCCCGTTCCGAGGACAGTCAGTAACTGGAACCTTCTGGCAGATGTTCTTGGTCCCGTTTCGATGCCGGCGGCGCCGACGTCGGTGTCGCCGACATGCCGAAACCGATGTTCAACTCACTGATCGCAGGAGGAAACCCGGCCCCAAGGGCGCGCAACACCGGGTGTCGCTCGACAGGTGACCGAGCGCGCGCAGCGTCGCCACGGCTGCGCCCGCGCGGTGCCCACGCCGGTCCGGCATCGAGCGACTGAACATAACGCCAGAGGTGCCGGGGCAGGCACCGTGTCGCCCCCGTTGTTGGCGGCACACGGGCCGCATCTTCATCTCCTTCCGGCAACTGGCGGAATTTTCGTGACAAATCCGATTCCCGCCAAGGGCCTGCGCGCCCCCGGTGACGGGGTATAATCCCGCGGCCACGGCGCACGGCGCGCCGGCCAGCGAGGCCGGCGGCGACACGCAAATCCAGGGGAGAATCTCATGTCTGACATTCGCGCGGAGCTGCTGAAGAAACCCATGAACAGGTTTCAGCTCTTCGTCATCGCGCTGATGGTCCTGCTGAACGGGTACGACGGCTATGACGTGCTGGCCATGGCATTCGCCGCTCCTCTGGTGGCCGTCGAGATGCAGATCGGTGCCGACACCATAGGCTGGCTGATGAGCGCCGGGCTGATCGGCATGATGGCCGGTTCGCTGCTGATCGCGCCGTTCGCCGACAGGATCGGTCGCAAGAAGCTGATCATCATCGCGATGATCGTGGACGGTATCGGCCTCCTCGGCTCCGCGCTGTCCCAGGGGGTGTGGGATCTGGCCTTCTGGCGCCTGATCACCGGTCTTGGCATCGGTGCGATGCTGGCCGCGGTCACCAGCATGACGGCCGAGTTCGCCAACGCGCGCCACCGTTCGCTGTGCGTCTCGATCATGGCCATCGGGTATCCCGCGGGCGCCATGCTCGGCGGCATCTTCGCCGCGTGGCTGGTGTCCATCACCGGTGACTGGCGACCGATCTTCTGGTTCGGTTTCGCCGCGACCGCCCTTACGCTGCCGCTGCTGTTCCTGCTGCCCGAATCGCTGGAATTCCTGGTTGCCAAGCGGCCGAAGAACGCACTGGACAAGCTGAACACCCTGCTGCCGAAGCTGGACATGCCGCGTCTCGATCGGATGCCCGAGCCGGTGAAGGGCGAGGCGGACGCCATGGTCTACAAGATCCTGTTCAGCAATCACATGCGTTCGCTGGTCCTGATCACCTCGGCCTATTTCCTGTTCGCCGCGACGCTGTACTTCCCGATTCAATGGATGACCTACATGCTCACCGAGGCGGGACTGTCGCCGGGGGCGGGCATTTCCGGCTCGGCGCTGATGAACGGCGGCGGCGTGGTCGGCGGCATCCTGTTCGGCGTGATCGCCAATCGCTGGGGCGGGCTGCGCAACACGGTGCCGGCCTTCATGGCGCTGGCGTTCGGCGCGATCGTCCTGTTCGGCGTCCTGCCCAACCTGGCGCTGATGCTGGTGGTCGGCGCCGTCATCGGCTTCGGCCTGATCGGCACGGTGTCGGGGCTGTACGCCACCTACCCGGTGATCTTCCCGCCCACCGTCCGCACCACCGGCGCGGGCATCGTGATCGGGGTCGGCCGGATCGGCGGCATCATCAGCCCGGTCGTCGCCGGATACATGATCAACGCCGGCGTATCTCCGGTCGTGTACTGCACGCTCCTGGCGCTGCCGCTGGTGGGGGCGATCTTCCTGCTGCGCATGATCAACGAGCTGAAGAACCCGCTGGCGCGCGGTGCCGTCGGGCAGGGCAAGGCCGTCGCCGGCGAGGCACTGCCCTGATTCCGAAGCCGCCGCCAGCGCCACACGCTGGCGGCGGCCGGGAGGTCACGGCACTGCCGCGCGCGCAGCGACGCCTGCCCGGTTCGGGAGCTGCAGGGGTTCAGACCCGGTCGGAAGCGGTCCGGATTCGATACGGTCACCTTGACCGAACGCATCGGAAGCGTCTGCTGATTTCCGCCGCCGCATAGGTTCAGCCACGCAAAGCCGTGCACGGTGTCGTTGACGGCCCGCCCTCGAGCGCGCGACAGGCCGCGTAGACGGCACCCACCGAGTGCCGGTGACCGATGTCGTAATCGGCGGACAGGCACCCGCACCCGATCGGGCCGG
>JBJHCH010000165.1:0-5493 GCA_050485905.1 Paracoccaceae bacterium
GCCATGGCCCGGCTGGAAAGCCGTGTATTCGGTCTTGGTTGCATCCCGTCCCCCCGTTTTGCAGGATCAGCCCTGCATGAAGATCACGCAACTGAGCGGCGGCAGCGTGACAGCCGCCGATTGGGCCCGGCCCATCCAGGGCTTCGGTTCCGTCGCCACCCCGCCCAGATTGCCGCGATTGCCGCCACCGTAGATTTCGGCGTCGGTGTTCAGCACCTCTCGCCAATGCCCCGCGCCCGGAAAGCCGATGCGGTAGCCCGAACGCTCCACCGGTGTCATGTTCAGCGCCACGACCACCGCCGGGTCGCCGTCGCGGCCGCGGCGGACATAGGCAAAGACCGAGTTGTCGGCGTCGTTCGATTCGAGCCAGTCAAACCCCTCGGGCCGGGTGTCGTTGACATGCAGCGCAGGTGTTGCGCGATAGAGCGTGTTCAGATCGCGGATCAGCCGTTGCATGCCCGCATGCTCGGCGATCTCCAGCAGGTGCCAGTCGAGGCTCTGATCGTGGTTCCACTCTGCCCCTTGGGCGAATTCGCAGCCCATGAACAGCAGCTTCTTGCCCGGATGGGTCCACATGAACCCGTAATAGGCGCGCAGGTTGGCGAATTTCTGCGGCCCGTCGCCGGGCATCTTGGCGATCATGCTGCCCTTGCCGTGCACCACCTCGTCATGGCTGATCGGCAGGATGAAGTTTTCGGAGAAGGCGTAGTGCAGGCCGAAGGTCATCTGGTGGTGATGGTGGCGGCGGTAGATCGGATCCTTTTCGATATAGGACAGGGTGTCGTTCATCCAGCCCATGTTCCACTTGAACCCGAACCCCAGCCCGCCGGCGTCGGTGGGGCGCGACACGCCGGGAAAGGCGGTGGATTCCTCGGCCACGGTCATGATGCCCGGCACCTCGCCATAGGCGGTGACGTTCATCCGGCGCAGAAGGCTGATGGCTTCGTAATTCTCGCGCCCACCGTGGACATTGGGCACCCATTCGCCGTCCTTGCGCGAATAGTCGCGGTAGAGCATCGAGGCCACGGCATCCACGCGCAGCCCGTCGATGTGGTACTCCTCGAGCCAGTAAAGCGCATTGGCGGTCAGGAAATTCGCCACCTCCACCCGGCCGTAATTGTAGATCAGCGTGTTCCAGTCCTGATGGAAGCCCTCGCGCGGGTCGGCATGTTCGTAAAGCGCGGTGCCGTCGAACCGGCCCAGCCCGTGCTGGTCGGTGGGGAAGTGGCCGGGCACCCAGTCCAGCAGCACACCGAGGCCCCTGGCATGGGCGGCCTGCACGAAGGCGCGGAACTCTGCCGGCGTGCCGTGGCGGATCGTTGGGGCAAAGAGGCCGATGGGCTGGTAGCCCCAGGAGCCGTCAAAGGGAAATTCCGACACCGGCATCAGTTCGATATGGGTGAAGCCCATGTCGGCGGCGTAATCGACCAGTTCCGTGGCCAGTTCGGGATAGCTGAGCGGGCGGGCACCGCCATCGGCGCGCTTCCAGCTGCCCAGATGCACCTCATAGACCGAAATCGGCGCGTCGATCGACTGCTGGGCCTGCCGGCGTGACATCCAGTCGCCATCGGTCCAGTTTGCCCGGTCGATCCGGCGCACGACCGATCCCGTGCGCGGCGGGTGTTCCGAGCCGAAGCCGACCGGATCGGCCTTCAGCGGCAGGATCACCCCGCCATTGGCGCGGATCTCGTATTTGTAGACCGTCCCCTCGGCCAGGCCGGGCAGGAACAGTTCCCACACGCCAGTCGCCCCGCGTCGCCGCATGACGTTGCGCCGCCCGTCCCAGACGTTGAAATCGCCGACCACGCTGACCCGTTCGGCATTCGGTGCCCAGACCGCGAAATGCACCCCCTCCACGCCCTCATGGATGATGACATGGGCGCCGAGCGCATGCCAAAGCCTGCGATGCGTGCCTTCGCCCAGAAGATACTCGTCCAACTCTCCCAAGACGGGGCCAAAGCGATATGGGTCTTCGAATTCCCACGAGGTATCCGCGTTCTCGGCGCGCAGGCGATAGGGCTGGCGCCTGGCCAGCGCACCGGCGAAAAGCCCGTCACATCCAGAAACGGGCAAGAGTTCCGTCCTTCCCGTTGCACCCGTCAGGGCGGTGACCCGGTCAGCCCCCGGCACGAAGGCCACTACGACCGGCCGCCCGCCGCGATCGTGCAGGCCGAGGAAGCCGAAAGGGTCGCCATGTCGCCCTTCCACGATTGCGCGCGCCGCATGAGGGTCGATCTTCGGCGCACCGGTCGTTCTCGCCATGGCGTCCCCCCTCAAATCAGCGTTTCGGCCGACCAGACATCCTTTGCGTAGCCACGAATCGTCCGGTCGGACGAAAAGAAACCCATCCGCGCCGTGTTCAGCGCTGCCATCCTGTGCCAGCGGGGAGGATCGCGCCAGAGGTCATCGACCTCTCGCTGGCGGCGCGCGTAGTCGTCGAAATCAGACGTTACCAGAAAGTAGTCGCTATGCCACAGCCGGTGTACGAGGTTGTGGTAACGGTCCGGCTGGTCCGGCGAGAAGCGGCCCTCGGCAACCATGTGCAGCACGTCGGGCAGCAGGTCGCTCGCCTCGATGGCGGCCCGTGAATAGTCGGGCGTTTCGCGTTCGGCGATCACCTGCTCCGCGGTCAGGCCGAAGAGAAAGAAGTTCTCGGCGCCGACCTGCTCGCGGATTTCGACATTCGCGCCGTCCAGCGTGCCGATGGTCAGCGCGCCGTTCAGGGCGAACTTCATGTTGCCGGTGCCCGACGCCTCCTTGCCCGCTGTGGAGATTTGTTCGCTCAGGTCAGACGCCGGGATCAGCCGCTCGGCCATGGAGACGTTGTAGTTCGGCGGATAGACGACCTTAAGCAGCCCCCTGATCTCCGGATCGGCGTTGATCGTTGCAGAAACGTCGTTGATCAGGTGGATGATCTCTTTCGCCACCGCGTAACCGGGGGCTGACTTTCCGCCGAATATCTTCACCCTCGGCACCCAGTCGCCGTTCGGTTCGGACCGGATCCGATGCCACAGGGCAATCGTCTCCAGGATGTTCATGAGTTGCCGCTTGTATTCGTGGATCCGCTTGATCTGGACATCGAACATCGCGCCGGGATCGACGGCTATTCCCATCTGGGTGCCGATCCAGTCCGACAGGCGACGCTTGTTCTGTAGCTTTGCCGCGGCGAAGCGATCGATAAATTCGTGATCCACCACATGCGGCTCCAGCGCGCGCAGTCGGTCCAGATCGGCAGTCCAGTCGGGGCCGATGGTGTCGTCGATCAGCGATGACAGCGGCCGGTTTGCCATGCGCAGCCAGCGGCGTGGGGTGATGCCGTTGGTCTGGTTCACGATCCGCTCGGGGTGCAGGCGGTGAAGCTCGGGAAAAAGGTTCTGCTTGATAAGCTCGGTATGCAGCGCCGAAACACCGTTGACCTTGTGCGCCATGATGAAGGCCAACTCGCCCATACGCACCTCATGGTGCTTCACGATGCCTACGTAATGCGGCCGGTGCGGCCAGTTGATACGGTGCCAGCTGTCGATCTTTTCGATGATCTGCATGTGGCGTGGCAACACCGTGCCCATCAGATAGGTGGCCCAGCGTTCCAGAGCCTCGGGCAGCAGGGTGTGGTTGGTATAGCCAAGCGTCGCGCGGGCGATCTGCAAGGCCTCGTCGAAGGGCAGGCCGTGCTCGTCGTGCAGCAGGCGGATCAGTTCCGGCCCGGCGATGGCCGGGTGGGTGTCGTTCATCTGGATCGCGACCCGCTGCGGCAGCTTCCGCAGGTCGGATTCTTGGGTAAGGAACCGGCGCAGGATGTCCTGCAGGGCGGCGGAGGTCAGGAAGAACTCCTGCTTAAGTCGCAACTCCTTGCCGGCAAAGGTTCCGTCCTCGGGGTAAAGTACACGGCTGATGGTGCGCGCCAGCGCCTCCGGTTCCGCCGCTGCTGCATAGTCGCCGCGATTGAACCGCTCCAGGTCGAACAGCGTGGTCGGTTTCGCGCCCCAAAGGCGTAGTGTATTGGCCCATCGTCCCTGCCAGCCGATCACCGGCGTGTCGTGGCCCGACGCGATGACCGTCTCGGCCGGATACCAGATGTGACGGCCATCCTTTACCTCGACATGGCCTTTGAAGCCGATGGTATAGGCGGCCTCTGGGCGCTCGAACTCCCAGACGTGGGGTTGGGTCAGCCAGTCCTCCGGTGTCTCGACCTGCTGGCCGCCCTCGAACCGCTGGCGGAACAGGCCGTGTTCGTAGCGGATGCCATAGCCGTAACCGGGGATGCCCAGCGTCGCCATGGATTCCATGAAGCAGGCCGCCAACCGTCCCAGTCCGCCGTTGCCAAGGGCTGCGTCGGGTTCGTCCTCGACCAATGCCGCGAAGTCGATGCCAAGATCGGCCATCACATCTTCGGCCGGATCGCGCAGGCCAAGGTTCACCGCCGCATCTTCCAGAAGGCGACCGATCAGGAACTCCATCGAAAGGTAGTAGACCCGCTTGCGATGTTCGGAATAGGTGCGCCGCGTCGCCGCAAACCAAGGCTCCATCATCCGGTCACGCAGCGCGTGCGAAAGCGCCATCCGCCAGTCATAAAGGCTGGCTGCCGCCTCATCCTTGCCAAGCGTGAACTTCAGATGGCGAAGAACGGCTGTTCGAAACTGGGTGGTGGCTGGCGATTGCTCGTTCACTCGGAAATCCCCTGGCTCTGTCCCTGATGTTGTCGAACATCCGGAGCAGCCACGTCAAGCGTGGATTGTTAGCGCAAACATTCTGCGCGCAACTGTGCCCGAAAACGCGATACTCGCGCCCGCTTCTGCACGACTTTGCGACGACTCTTCGATAGACATCGGGGTTTAATGCCGTGCGTCGTCGTCTTATCGGTCAAACGCGGAGGCGTCCGCTGCTCTGGCCGATGATTTGGCTGGCGACGTGTGCCATCGCACCCCACACCCTGCCGCCGAAGGTTCGACTTCGGATCAGATCACTGGATCTTTGCCAACTGCTTGAGCAGGGCGAGGCGCTGTCGTTCCGCCGACTTGTACTTCTTCTCCTCCGATTTTGCAGTCTTCAGCGCCTTCTCGAACGAATCCTGCATCTTGGCGAGCTTCGCCGCATCGCCCACGAGGAACCGCTCCAGCATCTTTATCGTCTTCTCCGCCGCGCGCATCTTGTCCTGCACTGCCTTCACGATCTTCTTGGCATCTCCGATCTCGTCGGAATCCAGTTTCAGGGTGTAAAGACCGGCCGCCGCGCCGCCGAACTTTGCCCATTTCGGCTTCACCTGCTTCGGCAGGCCGACCGTCGCCCCTGCCGTCGTGTTGAGCGTGCCGAGGACGGCAGGCTTGCCCGGGCCGAGCGATGCGTCCACGACGGTGGACACCGTGATAGTGGCGACCGCGATCCCGATGCCGGCACCAAGCCCGACCGCAGGGATGCAAAGGCCGACGACCGTGATCGCAATGTTTATGGCTCTTTGCGCCTCGGCTTCCTTCACCTCGCGTTTCGCTTTCTTGA
>JBJHCH010000166.1:0-5425 GCA_050485905.1 Paracoccaceae bacterium
ACGTGATGTGCTACATCGACGACATCTATGTATATCTGGCCGCAGTCGGCAACGGCGCAATCCCGCGCGGACGGCCGGCAAATCGCATGGACAAGCCCGACTCAGCAACAGAGTACGAGAATGACTGTATGGGCTAGGATACTCGCCTGCGCTGGTCTGGTCATGGGGGGGCTGGCACTGACGCCGCCCCCCGCCCAGGCGCAACTGGTCGATCTGGTCTCGCGCACCCAGTTCCGCACCTGCGCCGATCCGGCCAACATGCCGTTCAGCAACGACCGGGGCGAGGGCTTCGAGAACGAGATCGCGCAGCTCTTCGCCGATCATTTCGAGCGTGAATTGCGCTACATGTGGTTCCCGATGGCCACCGGCTTCGTGCGCCGAACGCTGATCGAGAACAACTGCGACGTGATCATCGGCTATGCTCAGGGCGACGAACTGGTGCTGAACTCCAACCACTACTACACCTCGACCCATGTGCTGGTCGTCCCCGCCGACAGCGAGCTTGCGGGTGTCACCTCACTGTCCGATCCGCGGCTGCAGGGGCTTCGGCTGGGCGTGATCGCCGGCAGCCCGCCTGCCAGCCACATGGCCCGGCACGGGCTGATCTCCAAGGCGCGCGGCTACGACCTGATGGTGGATCGCCGGGTGCGCAGCCCCAATGAGCGGATGCTGGCCGATCTGGTCGCGGGCGAGATCGACGCCGCTGTGATGTGGGGTCCGGCCGGGGCGCCGCTCGCGCTCGGAAACGGTGCGGATCTGGTGGTGATCCCGCTGCTGGCCGAGGAAGGCTCGCCCCGGCTCTACTACCGGATCACCATGGGCGTGCGTCAGGGCGAGGATACCTGGAAGCGCGAGTTGAACAGCGCCATCCGCCGCCTGCAGCCGGAAATCGATGCGATCCTGCGCGCACATGGGGTGCCGCTGCTCGACGACATGGGAACGCAGTTGAAGGCCGAAGCCCAGCCATGACCCCCGCCGCCATGGCCCTGGTCGTGGCGGTCAGTTCAGCCCTGGCGACGATGGCGGCGGCCTTTGTGCCTGAACCAGATACATACCGGGGCGAACCCTATCGCGCGCCGGTCCCCGCAACCCTGTCCGGCGCGCATGTGGTCGATGATGACGCGGCGCATGCGCTCTGGCTCAGCGGCCGCGTCGCCTTTGTCGACGTGATGCCACACACACCCCGACCGGCGGATCTGCCCGAGGGCACGCTCTGGCGTGACGCCCCCCGCCACAGCATCCCCGGCGCGATCTGGCTGCCCAACACCGGCTACGAATCCCTTAGTCCCGACGAGGCCGCGCTTGTTGAACAGGGCTTTGCGCAGGCGACCGGGGGCGACCGCTCGGCTCCGGTCGTCGTGTTCTGCCTGTCCGATTGCTGGATGTCCTGGAACGCGGCCCGGCGCGCGGTCGCGGCCGGCTACACGCGCGTCTTCTGGTATCCCGCCGGCACCGACGGCTGGGAAGACCGGGGATGGCCGCTGCAGCCGGTTGCGCCCTACCAGCCCAAGTAGGGCTGGCGCGATCTTCTTAAGATTCTCTCATGGAAGGTCATACTTTGGTCCGGGTGGTCGCAGCCGTTGCGATCCGGTACTTTTCACTTGGGGTCGGTTAAGTACCCCAGCGCCCTGTGGAGGAAAACCATGGCCTGGAAGAAACCTGTAGCAAAGCTGATCGCCTGCGGCATGGAGATCAACATGTACGGCCCGGCCGAGGATGATCGTCGGTCGGACGACCTGATCTGAGCGGGCGCGTGCGCCGCGGCGCATGATCGTCCGGACCCTGGGGGCAGGCGCCGGTGGCGGCCTGCCCCAATGGAATTGCGGCTGCGCCATCTGCGACGCTGCCCGCGCGGGGCGGATTGCTTCGATGACCCAATCCTCGCTGGCGGTTTCGCCGGACGGGGTTTCATGGGTTTTATTGAACGCCTCGCCCGACCTGCGGCAGCAGATGCAGGCTACCCCGGCACTTCACCCGGTAGGGTTGCGCGACAGCCCGCTCGGTTCGGTGGTGGTGACGAACGGCGATGTGGATCACATCGCCGGGCTTCTGACCCTGAGAGAGAAGACGCCTTTCGTGCTTCACGCCACGCGCACGACGCTGGATGTTCTGGCCGCAAACCCGGTCTTCGGGGTGCTCGATCCGACACTGGTGCAGCGCAGTGAAATCCTGCTCGACGAACCCTTCGCCCCGCTGCCGGACCTGAGGATCACCGCCTATGCCGTTCCCGGCAAGGTGCCGCTTTACCTCGAAGGCGCGGACTTCGCCGACGGTGCCGAAACCCGCCAACTGGGCGAACAGACCGTCGGGCTGCGGATCGAATCCGGCGGGCATGTCCTGCAATACCTGCCCGGTTGCGCCGACCTGCCTGACTGGCTGGTGACACGGCTTTCCGATGCGGATCTGCTGTTCTTTGACGGCACCGTCTGGACCGATGACGACATGATCCGCACCGGCACCGGCGCCAAGACCGGATCGCGGATGGGGCACATGGCGATGAGCGGCCCGGCAGGCAGCATCGCGCGGCTGGCGGGGGTGAAGGCACGGCGGATCTTCACCCATGTGAACAACACCAACCCGGTGCTGCTGCCCGACGCGCCCGAACGGGCCGAGTTGCGGGCGGCGGGCTGGGAACTGGCCCATGACGGACTGGAGATCGTGCTGTGACCGACCAATCCCTCCCGCGCGAGACGCTCGAAGCCCGGCTGCGGCAGATTGGCGAGGAGCAGTATCACGACCGCCACCCGTTCCATCACCGGCTCCATTCCGGTCAGTGCACGATGGACGAGGTGCAGGCCTGGGTGATCAACCGCTGGCACTATCAATCGTCGATCCCGATGAAGGACGCGGCCTTCCTGGCGCGCTGCACCGACCCCGGCCTGCGCCGGATCTGGCGCAGCCGGATCGAGGATCACGACGGCGGCGTCGATCAGGGCGGCGGCATAAGGCGATGGCTGAAACTGGCCGAGGGCGTCGGGCTCGATCCTGCCTATGTCGCCTCGGGCCGGGGCGTGATGCCGGCCACGCGCTTTGCGGTCGATGCCTATGTCCGCTTCGTGCGAGACGCGCCGCTGATCGCCGCCATGGCCTCATCGCTGACCGAGATGTTCGCCCCCGCGATCCACAGCCAGCGGATCGAGGGGCTGCTTGCAAACTACGGCTTCGCCACGACCGAGACTCTGGCTTATTTCCGCCAGCGCCTGAACGAGGCGCCAAAGGATGTAAGCTTCACCCTGAACTGGGTGCTCGACCACGCCGTCACCCGCGCCGATCAGGACGCGGCGCTGGCGGCGCTGCGGTTCAAGACCGATGTGCTCTGGGCGCAGCTCGATGCGCTGTGGCACGGCTATGTCGCCGGCAACATCCCGCCCGGCGCCTGGCGGCCGGGCGAGGGCCGGCTGGCATGAGCACCGCCTCCGCCACCGCCGTGATCCGACTGCCGCGCGGGGTGCGGCTGCACCACGACCGGGTGCGTGGCGTGCCGGTGCTGCTCGGCCCCGAACGCGCGCTGATGCTGGACGAGATCGGACAGGCGATCCTGTCGGAACTGGGCGAGGGTCTGACGATGGACGACCTGATCGACCGGCTGGCCGCACGCTACGACGCCCCGCGCGACGAGATCGCGGCCGATGTGACCGACTTCCTCGACGACCTGCATGCCCAGCGGCTGGTGGATTATTCCGATGCGTGACCTGCCCCCGCCCCCCGCCCCGATCGCGCTGCTCGCGGAACTCACCCACCGCTGCCCGCTCGCCTGCCCCTATTGCTCGAACCCGCTGGAAATGACCGCGCGCGAGGCTGAACTCGACACCGCCACCTGGGCGCGGGTCTTTGCCGAGGCTGCGGATCTGGGTGTGCTGCAACTGCACCTCTCGGGGGGCGAACCCGCCTCGCGCCGGGATCTGGAGGATCTGGTCGCCGCGGCCCGCGCGGCCGGGCTCTACGTCAACCTCATCACCTCGGGCATCGGGCTGACCGAGGCGCGGCTAGACCGGCTGGCCGACGCCGGGCTCGATCACATCCAGCTTTCGCTTCAGGGCATCCGGGCAGAGGTCGCGGACCGCGTCGGCGGCTACCGCGGCGGCTTCGACCGGAAGCTGGCGGTCGCCCGCGCGATCACCGCGCGCGGCCTGCCGCTGACGCTGAACGCGGTGATGCACCGCCAGAACATCGACGACCTGAACGGCACCATCGCCTTCGCCGCCGACCTCGGCGCGCGGCGGATCGAGATCGCCTGCGTGCAGTTCTACGGCTGGGCGCTGAGGAACCGCACCGCCCTGCAACCCACCCGCGCCCAGGTCGAGGCGGCAAAGCAGGTCGTCGCCCGCGCCCTGCCCGCCTATCGCGGCCGCATGGCCATCGACTTCGTGCCGCCCGACTACCACGCCGACTATCCAAAGGCCTGCATGGGCGGCTGGGGATCGACCGGGCTGAACGTGGCGCCTGACGGCACGGTGCTGCCCTGCCACGCCGCCGCCACCATCCCCGGCCTGACCTTCCAGCGCGTGACCGAGGCGCCGCTGGCCGCGATCTGGACCGACGGCACCGCCTTCAACGCCTTCCGCGGCCACGACTGGATGCAGGAGCCCTGCCGAAGCTGCGCCCGGCGTGACATCGACCACGGCGGCTGCCGCTGTCAGGCGATGGCGCTGGCCGGCGACCCGCGCGCCGCCGACCCGGTCTGCCGCCATTCCCCCGCCCGCGCCGTCGTCGATGCGCTGCTGGCCGGGGATGACGAGGCCGCGGCCCTGCCCGATTTCGTCTATCGCCGCTGACCCCGCGCGCCACGCCACTTCGTTTTCCGCCCGGAATCGGCTAACCTGCCGGCAGTCATTGCCGGACCAGCCGATTGAAACGCCCCGCCCGCCCCGCTCCCCTCTCCCTCCGCGCGATCCGCTCGCGCGACCGCGCGCAGCCGCCGCCCGACCCGGCGCCCGACCCCACCCCCCAGATCAACGAGCTTGCCCGCGCCGCCCGCGCCTCGTGGCTGGGCCTTCTGGCCTATTTCTCCTTCGTCGGCGTCACCCTGATCGGGGTGCAGGATGCCGACTTCTTCCTGCCAGAGCGTCAGACGCAACTGCCGCTCATCGGCGTCACCATCCCCACCGCGCTTTTCTTCTACATCGCCCCCGCGCTGGGGGCGGCGCTCTACGTCTACATGCACCTCTACCTGATGAAGCTGTGGGACGAGCTTGCCGCCGCCCCGCCCCGGCTGCGCGGCGCGCCCCTGTCCGACCGGGTCCTGCCCTGGCTGGTCAGCGATTTCGCGCTGCGCCTGCGCGGCGACGGCGCGGTGCCCGCCCGCCCGCTCTGGCCGCTCGCCTTTCTGGTCACGCTCGCGCTCCTGTTCCTC
The DNA here is from genome assembly GCA_050485905.1 of Paracoccaceae bacterium. GTDB lineage: Bacteria > Pseudomonadota > Alphaproteobacteria > Rhodobacterales > Rhodobacteraceae > JAWLCA01. The sequence goes on from JBJHCH010000166.1 coordinate 5,354, forward strand.
GCCGCCCCCCTGGTGCTCGGGGCCTTCTGGTGGCGGTCGATGCCGAAACACGACTGGCACCTGACGATCCTC
>JBJHCH010000167.1:0-5338 GCA_050485905.1 Paracoccaceae bacterium
GCCGCCGACCTGTCGCCCGGCGCGCCCAACACCGCGCAACTGGTCGTCACCAGCTTCGTCCTCGGCCTCGGCCTCGGCACGCTGATCATGGGGCCGCTGTCCGATGCGATGGGCCGGCGGCGGGTGATCGCGTTGGGGATCGGGCTGTACCTGATCGGCTGCGCGCTGGCCGTCGTTGCCGACAGCATGGCGCTGCTTCTGGCCGCGCGGGTGCTGCAGGGGCTGGGCATCGCCGCCCCCCGCACTGCCGGCATCGCCCTGGTGAGGGATCTTTACGAGGGGCGGCGGATGGCCAAGGTCATGTCGATCGTGATGACGATCTTCATTCTTGTGCCCGCCGCCGCGCCGTGGCTGGGGCAGTTCGTGATCGTGCTGGCCGGCTGGCGGGCGGTGTTCCTCGCCTTCATCCTGTGCGGCGTGGCCGCGCTGATCTGGTTCCTCGCCCGCCAGCCCGAAACGCTGCCGGTGGACCGGCGCCGCCCGTTCCGCATGGGCACGATCCTTGCCGCCGCGCGCGAAGTGACCAGCCACCGCCGCGTGATGCTGCACACCGCGGCGCTGACGCTGGGCTTCGGGCAGATGTTCGCGCTGCTGTCGGCCTCGCAGCCGATCTACGACCTCTACTTCGGGCGCGGCGACAGTTTCCCGGCCTGGTTCGCGGTGATGGCGCTGCTGGCGGGAACGGCGGGGTTGCTGAACGCCGCGCTGGTGATGCGGCTGGGGATGCGGCGGTTGGCGACCGTGGCCTTCACCGTCCAGACCGGCATTGCCGGGGCGATGGTGGCGGCGACGGTGCTGGGACTGATCCCCCCGGTGGCGGAATTCGCGCTGTTCTTCACCTGGTCGGTGACGGTCTTCTTCATGGCGGGCCTCGTCTTCGGCAATCTGAACGCGCTGACGCTGGAACCGCTCGGCCATATCGCCGGGCTGGCGGCGGCGGTGGTGGGCGCGCTGTCCACGGTGGGCGCAGTGCTCGTGGCGCTGCCGGTGATCCTCGCCTTCGACGGCACGCCGCTGCCGGTGATGGCGGGGGTTCTCGTCGCCTCTGCCCTCGCGGCGCTGCTGATGCGGGTAGAGGCGCGGCAGGCCGCTCAGGCCCTGTAGGACGCGACCAGCGCGCGCGCCATCCGGCGGGCGATTTCCCTTGTGCGCGCGTCGGATTGCCCCGCCACATCCTGCAGCGCCACCATCGTCTCTGGCCCCAGCAGCAGGGCCATCGCGGGCACCAGATCCTCCAGCGCGCCGGGGCGCAGCGCGGCGGCATGGGGCGCCAGCACCTGCCGCGCCCATCCCAGCCGCCGCCCGCCCCGCCCCGCCGCGCCCGGTTCCAGCGACAGTTTCAGCATCAGCCGGAACGTGTCGCGGTTTGCAAAGACGAAATCCAGCACCCGGTCCACCAGCGCCTCGGCCGCATCCTCTGGCGTCGGGGCATCGGTCGGCAGTTGCAGCGCCACCATCCGGGCCGCCACCTCATCCAGCACCGCCTCGGCCAGCAGGCGCTCGTTGGTGGCGAAATAGCGATAGGCGGTGGCGCGGCTGACATCGGCCAGATCGGCGGCGGCGGTCACCGTGACCGTCTCTCCCGCCTCCAGCAGCGCGGTCGCCGCGCTTACCAGATCGGACCGGACCCGCTTTTGCCGCGCCGTGGCGGGCCGGGGTTTGGGCGCTGAAATTTTCTCTTGCATGATTCCCGACTCGGCAATATGAGACGCGCATCTCATTTGAGACGTGAGTCTCATTTGCGACCCACCTAACACCTCAGATCGGAGACTTCAATGCTTGACCACACCAACGCGCCCCAGGGCGCGCGACTTCACGTCATGGGCAACTTCCTGACCTTCCTCGTCCGCAGCGCCGAGGCCGACATGGGCTTTTCGCTGACCGAATGCGAAACCATGCCCGGCGCGGGCACGCCGCCGCATATCCAGGCCGACGACCGCGAGGCCTTCGTCGTGCTGGAGGGCGAATACGAGTTCCTGCTGGACGGAGAGACCCGCCGCGAAGGCCCCGGCGCCTTCGTCCGGGTGGAAAAGGGCGTCGTTCATGCCTTCCGCAACATCGGCGACCGCCCGGCGAAAATGCTGATCCTGAACTGGTCCGGCGGCAAGCACGAGGGCTTTTTCGAAACCGTCGGCGACTGGCTGGCGCCGGGCGAGATGCCCGAGGCGAAAGCGCCCGACATGGGCAAGATCTTCGCCGCCGCCCAGGCCGCCGGGATCACCCTGCTGCCGCCGGCGTGACTGTGACGCGTTGAGCCGGGCCATGACGGCCCGGCTCAATCCAGTGGCAGGGCACTGAGAGCGGGAACCCAGCGCCCGACCCCTGAAAACCCCCGCCAAAGGTTTCCATCCGGTTAACAGAAAATACGTTATCTCTTGAAATCAACAACTTGAAAAAGTGTCCACGCGTGGACACCCGCCCCAAACCGCCGGCGACGGTCAACAAACGCCCGGCCAATTCTCAGGCCCGTTCCACCTGCCGCACCTTCTCGGCCATGTCCCGCGCAATGCCATGCGCGCCCTTGATCCGGTCGCTCTCACGCGCCCAGTCCCGCCGCACGATCACCTTGTTGTCGCGGATCTTTGCCTGCCCGCGTTCGGCCTGCAGGTATTCGACCAGACCCGCCGGATTGGCGAACCTGTCGTTGTGGAACTGCACCGTCGCCCCCTTCGGCCCCGCATCCAGCCGGGCAATTCCCGCGCGTTTGCACAGCGCCTTGATGCGGACGATCAGCAGCAGCGTGTTGACCTCTTTCGGCAGCGCGCCGAAGCGGTCGATCAGCTCCGCCGCAAACCCCTCCAGCTCCACCTTGGTCGTCAGCCCCGACAGACGGCGATAGAGGCCGAGGCGCACGTCCAGATCGGGCACATAGTCATCGGGGATCATCACCGGCACGCCGAGATTGAGCTGCGGCGACCACTCGCCGTCATCGGAAAGCCCCTGCAACTCGCCCGACCGGATGCGGCCAATCGTTTCCTCCAGCATCTGCTGGTAAAGTTCGTAGCCGACCTCGCGGATATGGCCCGACTGTTCCTCGCCCAGTATGTTGCCCGCGCCGCGCAGATCCATGTCCTGGCTGGCCAGCGTGAACCCGGCGCCGAGGCTGTCGAGGCTGCCCAGCAGCCGCAGCCGCTTCATAGCCGCAGGCGTCAGCGGCGTGCGGGGCTTGGTGGTCAGGAAACAATAGGCCCGCGTCTTGGCCCGACCCACCCGGCCGCGGATCTGGTAAAGCTGCGCCAGCCCGAACATGTCGGCCCGGTGGATGACCATGGTGTTGGCCGTGGGAATGTCGAGGCCGGATTCGACGATGGTGGTCGCCAGCAGCACGTCGTACTTGCCGTCGTAGAAGGCGTTCATCCGGTCGTCCAACTCACCCGCCGCCATCTGCCCATGGGCGGTGACGACGCTGACCTCGGGCACCTGATCGCGCAGGAACTCCTGGATCTCCGTCAGATCGCTGATGCGCGGAACGACGTAGAAGGACTGCCCGCCGCGATAATGTTCGCGCAACAGCGCCTCGCGGATCGTCACAGCATCGAATTCGGCCACATAGGTGCGGATCGCCAACCGGTCGATTGGCGGGGTGCCGATGATCGACAGATCGCGCACCCCGGTCAGCGACAGTTGCAGCGTGCGGGGGATGGGCGTGGCGGTCAGGGTCAGCACATGCACCTCTGACCGCATCTCCTTCAGCCGTTCCTTGTGGCCGACGCCGAAATGCTGTTCCTCGTCGATCACCAGCAGGCCGAGGTTGCGGAACTTCACCCCCTTGGCGAGCAGCGCATGGGTGCCGATGACGATATCCACCGTGCCATCGGCCAGACCCGCGCGCGTCTCCGCCGCCTGCTTGGCCGACACGAAGCGAGAGAGCTGCCGCACCTTCACCGGGAAACCACGGAAGCGGTCGGCAAAGCTGGCGTAGTGCTGGCGCGACAGCAGCGTCGTGGGCGCGATGATCGCAACCTGCGCACCCGACATGGCGGCGACAAAGGCCGCACGCATCGCCACCTCGGTCTTGCCGAAGCCCACGTCGCCCACGATCAGCCGGTCCATGGGTCGGCCTGCGGCCATGTCGTCCAGCACATCGGCGATTGCGGCAAGCTGGTCGTCGGTCTCCTGATAGGGAAAGCGGGCGCAGAAGGCGTCCCACAGCCCGTCGGGCCGGTCGTATACGGGGGCCTTGCGCAGCAGCCGCTCGGCGGCAATGCGGATCAGCTTGTCGGCGATCTGGCGGATGCGCTCCTTCAGCTTCGCCTTCTTGGCCTGCCACGCGCCGCCACCCAACTTGTCGAGCAATCCCTCCTCGTGCCCGAAGCGGCTAAGCAGTTCGATGTTTTCGACCGGCAGAAAGAGCCGGTCGCCGCCGGCATATTCCAGCGCGACGCATTCGTGCGGCGCCCCCAGCGCGGTGATCGTCTCCAGTCCCGTATAGCGGCCGACCCCGTGATCGACATGGACGACCAGATCGCCGGGCGACAGGCTTTGCGCCTCGGTCAGGAAGTTCTCGGCCCGCCGCTTGCGCCGGGGCGCGCGGATCAGCCGGTCACCCAGAACGTCCTGTTCGGCGATGACGGTCAGGCCCGGCGCCTCGAACCCGTGTTCAAGGGCAAGCGTGGCGAGGAACAGCGCGCCGGTGCCGTCCGGCACGTCGCGGATGTCGCTGGCCAGCCGCGCGCCGATCACGCCCTGATCTTCCAGTATCCCCTGAAGCCGTTCCCGCGCGCCGTCAGAATAGGCGGCGAGGATCACCTGAGAGGATTTGAGCCGCGCCTGAAGATGGCCTGCCAAAGCCTCAAAAAGATTGACCTTCTCCTGTTGCCGCTCGGGTGCGAAGTTGCGCCCGATCCGGCCGCCGGCATCGACCACGCCGGGGCCGGTGCCCTGCGGCAGAGGCGACAGCTGGATCACCCGATGGCTGGCGGTTGCCGCCTCCCACGCCGGATCGTCGAGGTAGAGCAGCCCCGGCGGACAGGGCTTGTAGACGGTGTCGCCCCGCTTCGCCCCCATAGCCTCGCGCCGCGCGTCGTACTGGTCGGCGATGCCGTCCCAGCGGTTGACCCGCGCCGGTGTCACCTGATCGTCCAGCATCACGCTGGCACCGGGCAGGTAATCGAAGATCGTTTCCAGCCGGTCGTGGAAGAACGGCAGCCAGTGTTCCATCCCGGCGTGCTTGCGGCCCGCGCTGACGGCCTCGTAGAGCGGATCGTCACTGCCGGCGGCGCCGAATTCGATGCGATAGTTCTGGCGGAAGCGGACGATCGCCGCCTCGTCCAGGATGATTTCGGACACCGGCGACAGTTCCACCGTGTCCAGCTTTTCCGTGGTCCGCTGGGTTGCC
>JBJHCH010000168.1:0-5282 GCA_050485905.1 Paracoccaceae bacterium
TTCCCGCGATGAGGCGTTTCGCTGGCCCATTCGTTGTCGTGATGCTCGGTTTCGTTTCCGGTGGTTGCAGTGGTCAGGCCAGTATGACTGACGATGGCGCCGGCGCGCTGGGCGGGTTCGAACGCGCGGAGCGGGCCTGCCGCGCCCGTGCGGAACGCCAAGGTTTGCTGGTCGAGGGCGTACAGTTCACGCAATCGAGCCCCGCGCGCGGTGGCCGGATCACAGGTGCGGAAACCACGCTCATCGTGTCTCGAGGAGGCCGGACCTATCCGACTCGCTGTCAGTTCACCTATCGCACAGGCGAAGCGCGGCTTTCATCGGCATAACGTATTGGTTGACTATTCTTTCTGCGGCAGCAGCTTACCCGGGTTCATCAGGTCCCGGGGGTCTAGGGACCGTTTGATTGCGCCCATCACATACCAGCCCTCACCATGTTCAGCGGGCATGTAGCCGGTTTTGCCCATGCCGATACCATGCTCGCCACTGACCGTGCCGCCCAGCCTGAGCGCATTGTCCGCCATGCGGCCAGCCAATGCCTTCGCCGTGTCCAGATCGGAGGGGCCTTCCGGATCGATCAGCAGGATGGCGTGGAAATTGCCATCGCCGACATGGCCAAGGATCGGCCCAGCGATCGTACTGGCTGCGATGTCGGTGCGCGCGGCCTCCACAGCCTCGGCCAAGCGCGAGATCGGCACACAAACATCGGTCACAACCGCGCGGGCGCCCGGGCGCAGGGCGAGGCAGGCGTAATAGGCGTTGTGGCGCATCTTCCAGAGCGCATTGCGCTCCTCTGGCCGCGTGGCCCAGCGGAAGTCGGCGCCGCCGAACTCCGCCACGACTTCGCCAAAGCGCGCCGCGTCAGCGGCAACTGCACCGTCAGTTCCATGGAATTCCACCAGAAGATGCGGGCATTCGGGTAGTCCGGCATTGGCGTAGCTGTTGAAGGCCGTGACAGTGGCGGCATCCACGAACTCGATCCGCGCCATCGGGATGCCGGACTGAATCGTTGCGATCACCGCCTCGACTGCCGGTCCCATCTCTGAAAAGGCGCAGACGGCGGCCGAGACCGCTTCGGGTTGGCCGTGCAGTTTCAGGGTCAGCTCCGTGATCAGACCCAGCGTGCCCTCGGCCCCGACGAAAAGCCCGGTCAGGTCGTAGCCGGTCGATGATTTCGGCGCGGCGCTGCCTGTGCGAATGATACGACCGTCGGCCAGCACCACCTCCAGCGCGCGGACATTGTCGCGCATCGTGCCGTAGCGGACGGCGGTGGTGCCGCTGGCGCGGGTGGAGGCCATGCCACCGATACTGGCATTCGCCCCCGGATCGACCGGGAAGAACAGGCCGGTGGCGCGCAGCTCATGGTTCAGGGCTTCGCGCATCAGGCCGGGTTGAACAACGGCCAGCATGTCTTCACTGCTGACATTCAACACCTTGTTCATGAGTGCAAAATCGACCACCACGCCGCCCTGCACAGCCAGAGCGTGCCCTTCGAGCGAGGTGCCCGCGCCCCAGCCAATCATCGGGATTTCGTGCTCGCTGCAGATGCGGGCGAGCGCGGCGACTTCCGCTGTGGACTCTGGATAGGCGACGGCGTCGGGCGGGCAGGGGGCGAAGTAGGATTCGTTCTGACCATGGGTGGCGAGATCGGACGGCGACCGGCTGAGCCTTTCGCCAAGTAGCGCAGAGAGGGCCGTAAGCCCCTGATCGAGCGTCATGTTGCGGCGATGGTTGCGGCGACGGCGCGTTTCCATGCGCCGTAGCGGGCGTCGCGGGTTGTCGCGTCCATTGCCGGCTCGAAGCGGCGATCCAGTGCCCAGCCCTTGGCGAATTCCTGCATCCCCGGCCAGACCTCGGCACGCGAACCGGCGAGCCAGGCCGCCCCAAGCGCAGTGGTTTCAAGCACTTGCGGGCGGTCGACCGGGGCGCCGATGATGTCGGACAGGAATTGCATCGCGTAGTCGCTTGCGCTCATTCCGCCATCCACGCGCAGCACGCTTTCGGCCGCCCCGTCCTGAAGCCCCGCGCCCTGCCAGTCGGCACGCATCGCCTCCAGCAGGTCAGCGGTTTGAAATCCAACGCTTTCCAGCGCGCCGCGGGCCAGTTCGGCGGGGCCGGAATTACGCGTCAGGCCGAAGACGGCGCCGCGGGCCTCGGGGCGCCAGTGGGGGGCGCCGAGGCCGGTGAAGGCGGGGACGACGATGACGTTCTGGCCTGCATCGGCGCTGTCGGCCAGCGGCTGTGTTTCGGGGGCGGAGCGGATGATCTTCAGCCCGTCGCGCAGCCACTGGACCACTGCGCCGGCGATGAAGATCGAACCCTCAAGTGCATAAGTGCGTTTTCCGTCAAGCTGATAGGCGATGGTGCTCAATAGGCGGTTCTGCGACCGCACGAGGTTTTCGCCGGTGTTCAGCAGGGCGAAACAGCCTGTTCCATAGGTGGATTTGAGCATCCCCGGAGTGAAACAGGCCTGGCCTATGGTGGCGGCCTGCTGGTCGCCGGCGACGCCGAGGATCGGGATCTCGCGGCCGAAGAGATCAGGGCGGGTGAGGCCGAAATCGGCGGCGCAGTCGCGGGCTTCTGGCAGCATTTCCATCGGGATTTCAAGCAGATCGCAGATCGTCTTGCTCCACCGTCCCTTGTGGATGTCGTAGAGCATGGTGCGGGCGGCGTTGGTGGCGTCGGTGACGTGGACCTTGCCGCCGGTGAGGTTCCAGATCAGCCAGGAATCGACCGTGCCGAAGGCCAGATCACCCGCCTTTGCGCGCTGGCGCGCCCCATCAACTTCGTCCAGTATCCATTTGACTTTAGTGGCAGAAAAGTAGGGGTCGAGCAGCAGGCCGGTGCGCTGGGTGATCATCGGCTCGTGCTCGCGCAGGGCGTCGCAGATGGGGGCGGTGCGGCGGTCCTGCCAGACGATGGCGTTGTGGATGGGCTGGCCCGTTTTCCGGTCCCAGATCAGGGTGGTTTCGCGCTGGTTGGTTATGCCTATCGCACTGATATCATTGGGCTTCAGGCCCGCGCGTTCGATGGCGGCGCGGCAGGTGCCGGCGGTGGTGGACCATAGGTCCGACGGGTCGTGTTCGACCCATCCCGAGGCCGGGTAGTGCTGCGTAAACTCTTCCTGCGCAACGGTTTTTACCCGCATCTGGCCATCAAACACGATGGCGCGGGTGGAGGTGGTGCCCTGGTCTATGGCGAGGATGTGGGACATGATCGGGCTCCCTTTCTTGGCGGTTCCGCGGCGCGTTCAGAGGCCGGAATCCGACGTATGATTCACGTATGTTTGGCGTGCATATCACGTGCATACGTTGATGTGCACACCTGCGGGGGGTCAGTGGCCCTGCTGAATGATTTCAGGGGCTTGGCGGATCGGGCCGAGCCGGAGTGCCTTGTCGCCCATACCTTTTCGGGTATATACCCTAAACGGTATATATCTTTTACGGTATATATCTGAAAAGGTATGTCGCGTTGCCGCCCGAGGTCCGCCCGCGCCCGCTGGTAGAGAGCCGGGGGCAGGCGTTGCCGCCCCCGGCCATTTCGGTCAGGTCATTCCTGCCAACGCTGGATCAGGTCTTCATAGGCAACCGTAACCGGCTCCGGCTTTTCGTTGTCGAGCTTCGGCTTCGGCGAGCCGGGCTGCGAGAGCCAGTATTCGGCGTCCTGCGGCTCGTTCAGAACCGGCCCGAGATCGCCCTGAACGCCGGAACGCTGCAGGCGATCGAGCACTTCTTCCTGCTGGGCGCAAAGTGCGTCCAGCGCCTCTTGCGCCGATTTTTCACCAGAGGAGGCATCGCCGATGTTCTGCCACCAGAGTTGCGCCAGACGCGGATAGTCGGGCACGTTCAGCCCGGTATCCGACCAGCGGGTCCGGTCCGGCGAGCGGTAGAATTCTACCAGACCGCCAAGACGCGGCGCGCGTTCGGTGAAGCTGTCGTGCCGCACGGTGCTGTCGCGGATGAAGGTCAGACCGACGTGGCTTTTCTTGGTGTCCACGGTCTTGGACGCGATGAACTGGGCGTAGAGCCAGCCGGCCTGTGCCCGGTCAACCGGGGTGGACTGCATCAGCGTGGCCGAACCCACGTCCTGATAGCCGACCTTCATGCCCTCTTCCCAGTAGGCGCCATAGGGCGAGGGGGCCATGCGCCATTTCGGCGTGCCGTCGTCGTTCATCACCGGCAGACCCTCTTGCACCATGTCGGCGGTGAAGGCGGTATACCAGAACATCTGCTGCGCGATGTTGCCCTGCGCCGGCACCGGCCCGGCCTCGGAGAAGGTCATGCCGGCGGCTGCGGGGGGCGTGTAGTTCTGCAGCCAGTCGATGTAGCGCTCGATCGCGTAGACGGCGGCCGGGCTGTTGGTGGCCCCGCCGCGGGTGACGCAGGAGCCGACCGGCTGGTAGTTCTGGTTCACGCGGATGCCCCATTCATCGACCGGGAAGCCGTTGGGTTCACCCACGTCGCCCATGCCGGCCATCGACATCCAGGCATCGGTGAAGCGCCAGCCGAGGCTGGGATCCTTGCGCCCGTAGTCCATGTTGCCCCAGACGGTGACGCCGTCGATCTCGCGCCCCGTGAAGAACTCGGCGATATCCTCGTAGGCCGACCAGTTGACCGGCACGCCAAGCTCGTAGCCATACTGCTCGCGGAAATCGGCCATGATCTCGGGGTCGGTGAACCAGTCATGGCGGAACCAGTAGAGGTTGGCGAACTGCTGCACGGGAAGCTGGTAGAGCTTGCCGTCTGGTGCAGACGCCGAGGCGAGGCCGATGAAGTCGTCCAGATCGAGATTGGGGTTGGTGAACTCTGCCCCTTCGCCCGCCATCCAGTCGGTCATGTTGCGGACCTGCTGATAGCGCCAATGGGTGCCGATGAGGTCGGCATCGTTGATATACATGTCGTAGATGTTTTCGCCGGTCTGCATCTGGGTCTGCAGCCGTTCGACGACGTCGCCCTCGGAAATCAGGTCGTGGGTGACGTTGATGCCGGTGATCGCGCTGAAGGCGGGGGCGAGCACGCGGGCTTCGTATTCATGGGTGGTGATGGTTTCCGAGACCACGTTGATCGACATGCCGCGGAGCGGTGCGGCAGCGTCGATGAACCACTGCATCTCGGCTTCCTGCTCCTCGCGGGTCAGGACGGAAAGATCGCCGATTTCTGCATCGAGAAAGGCGCGCGCGGCGTCCATGTCGGCCTGGGCCGCGCCCGTCATGGCGGCAAGCGCCACGCCGAGCGCGGTGGTGGATCTGAGCATAAGGTTCATTGTGTCCTCCCGTGGATTGAACC
>JBJHCH010000169.1:0-5275 GCA_050485905.1 Paracoccaceae bacterium
CCCGCGACTGCCGGTGCGGGCAAAAAGCCTGCCCTGCTGACGACGGCGCGCGCTGGCGGCGCGGACGATCTGAAAAAGATCAAGGGTGTTGGTCCCAAGCTGGAGCAGACCCTGAATGGCATGGGCATCTATCACTATGACCAGATCGCCGGCTGGACTGCGGAAGAACTGGCGTGGGTCGACGACAACATCGAAGGGTTCAAGGGCCGGGCGAGCCGCGACGAATGGGTCGCGCAGGCCCGCGAACTGGTGCGCGGCTGACACCGCGGGCGGACAGGAGGCGGAATGAAGCGCGGCGATCGGGAAGAGCGCATGCTGGCCGTGCAGGCCCGGATGGCGGCTTTCGTGATCGCCGGCGCCATGCTTCTGTGGATGGGGGCGCAATGGCTGGGTGGGCAGATGGGATGGCAGGCGCGCTATGTGTTCCTGTTCGACCTCGCCGCACTGGCCGCCTTCTTCTGGGGGCTGGTGGTGACATACAGGGTCTGGCGCAAGCGCCGGAGCAGTTAGGGAAAGCGGTATGCTGAAGGATCAGGATCGGATCTTCACGAATCTCTACGGGATGCATGACCGCACTCTGGCGGGCGCGAAGTCGCGCGGCCACTGGGACGGCACCGCCGGGATCATCGCTAACGGGCGCGAGTGGATCATCGACAAGATGAAGCAGTCGGGCCTGCGTGGGCGCGGCGGGGCGGGCTTCCCCACCGGACTGAAATGGTCCTTCATGCCTAAGGAGAGTGACGGGCGCCCGGCCTATCTGGTTGTCAATGCCGACGAGTCCGAGCCCGGCACCTGCAAGGACCGCGAGATCATGCGCCACGATCCGCATACGCTGATCGAGGGCTGTCTTATCGCCAGTTTCGCGATGGGGGCGCACGCCTGTTACATCTATATCCGCGGCGAATACATTCGCGAGCGCGAGGCGCTGCAGGCTGCCATCGACGAATGTTACGACGCCGGCCTGCTGGGGAAGAATGCCGCGAAATCCGGTTGGGATTTTGACTTGTTCGTTCACCACGGCGCGGGCGCCTATATCTGCGGCGAGGAGACGGCGCTGCTGGAAAGCCTTGAGGGCAAGAAGGGGATGCCGCGGATGAAGCCGCCGTTCCCGGCTGGCGCCGGACTTTATGGCTGCCCGACCACGGTGAACAACGTGGAGTCAATCGCGGTGGTGCCGACGATCCTCCGGCGCGGGCCGGAGTGGTTCGCGTCCTTTGGTCGTGCCAACAATGCCGGCACCAAGATCTTCGCCATCTCGGGGCATGTCGAGAAGCCTTGCGTGGTTGAAGAGGTCATGTCGATCCCGCTGAAGGAACTGCTCGACCGGCACTGCGGCGGCGTGCGTGGGGGCTGGAAGAACCTGAAGGCCGTGATCCCCGGTGGATCATCTGTGCCCTTGCTGCCTGCCAGTTCGTGCGACGATTGCATCATGGATTTCGACTGGCTGCGCGAGCAACGCTCGGGCCTTGGCACGGCGGCGGTGATCGTGATGGATCAGTCCACCGATGTCATCAAGGCGATCTGGCGGTTGGCCAAGTTCTACAAGCACGAAAGCTGCGGCCAGTGCACGCCCTGCCGCGAAGGCACTGGCTGGATGATGCGGGTGATGGACCGTCTGGTGCGCGGCGAGGCCGAGGTCGAGGAGATCGATATGCTGCTCGACGTGACCAAGCAGGTCGAGGGGCACACGATCTGCGCCCTGGGCGATGCTGCGGCCTGGCCGATCCAGGGGATGATCCGGCATTTCCGGGGCGAGATCGAAGACCGCATCAAGGCAAAACGAACCGGCCGCGTGACGGCCGTGGCAGCGGAGTGACGTCAATGGTAGCTGTTCGGACCCTCGCCGCACTGGCGATTTCGCTTTCCCTGGCTTCGCCGGCTGTCGCGGCGCAGGGCCTGCGTGAGCATCAGGAGATCAACAATGGCCTGCTGATCGTTGCCATCGGCAACGCGATCCGCAGAACCTGCCCGACGATAGAGCCGCGGCGCGTGCGCGCCCTGACCTACATGCGCGGGCTTTACAACACCGCGCGACAGGCCGGCTTCAGCGACGATGAGATCAAGGCCTATGTCGAGAACGACTCCGAAAAGGACCGCGTGAAGGCGATGGCCGACCGCTGGCTTGTACAGCAGGGTGCGACGCCCGGCGACGCGGCAAGCGTCTGTGCTGTCGGCATGGCGGAGATCAGCAGGAACAGCCAGCTCGGCCGGCTGCTCTACGCAAGGAACTGAGGCATGAGCAACCTGAGGAAAGTCAGCATCGACGGGATCGAGGTCGAGGTCGACCCGACGATGACCCTGATTCAGGCCTGCGAGGTCGCGGGGGTGGAAGTCCCCCGGTTCTGCTATCACGAACGCCTGTCGATCGCAGGTAATTGTCGGATGTGCCTTGTCGAGGTTGTTGGCGGTCCGCCGAAGCCCGCGGCAAGCTGCGCGATGCAGGTGCGCGACCTGCGCCCCGGCCCGGACGGTCAGCCGCCCTTGGTCCGCACCAACAGCCCCATGGTGAAGAAGGCGCGCGAGGGGGTGATGGAGTTCCTGCTCATCAACCACCCGCTGGATTGCCCGATCTGCGATCAAGGCGGAGAATGCGACCTGCAGGACCAGGCGATGGCCTATGGCGTGGATTTCTCGCGCTATCGGGAACCCAAGCGCGCCACCGAGGATCTGGACCTCGGCCCGCTGGTCGAGACGCATATGACGCGCTGCATTTCCTGCACCCGCTGCGTCCGCTTCACGACCGAGGTCGCGGGCATCACCCAGATGGGCCAGACGGGGCGCGGCGAGGATGCCGAGATTACCAGCTATCTGAACCAGACTCTGGATTCGAACCTTCAGGGCAACATCATCGACCTGTGTCCGGTTGGCGCGCTGGTGTCGAAGCCCTATGCCTTCACCGCGCGACCCTGGGAACTTACCAAGACCGAAAGCATCGACGTGATGGATGCGCTCGGTTCCTCGATCCGCGTGGACACCAAGGGGCGCGAGGTCATGCGCATCCTGCCGCGCAACCACGACGGCGTGAACGAGGAATGGATCTCCGACAAGACACGCTTCGTCTGGGACGGCCTGCGCCGGCAGCGGCTGGACCGACCCTATGTGCGCGAGGGCGGCAAGCTGCGCCCTGCGACTTGGGCCGAGGCTCTGTCGAAGGCTGCGGCGGCCATGAAAGGCAAGACCGTCGCCTCTCTCGTCGGCGATCTGGCGCCGGTCGAGGCCGTATTTGCGCTGAAGGGTCTGACCGAAGCTCTGGGCGGCCGGATCGAGTGCCGCACCGACGGGGCGAAGTTGCCGGCTGGAAATCGCTCGGGCTATGTCGGGACCGCAGCAATCGAGGATATCGACAACGCCCGCCAGATCTGGCTGATCGGCACCAACCCGCGCGACGAAGCGCCGGTCTTGAACGCCCGCATCCGCAAGGCCTGGCTGAAGGGCGCGGATGTGCACCGGATCGGCCCCAAGGCCGACCTGACCTATGACGTGATCGACGGCGGAAGTGACCGTGCGGCCTTGGCCAAGGCAGCGGGGGACGCAAAACCCGTCGAAGGCTCGCTGGTGATCCTGGGGCAGGGTCTGTTGACCGGGGAAGACGGTGCGGCGGTTCTGGGACAGGCGATGAAGCTGGCCGAGGGGCTGGGCGCCGGATTCATGGTGCTGCACACCGCCGCTGCGCGTGTGGGCGCGCTGGATCTGGGTGCGGTGACCAAGGGTGGCATGCCCGCGGCGCTCGACGGGGCCGATGTGGTCTACAACCTTGGCGCTGATGAGATCGACGTGCCCGCCGGCCCCTTCGTGATCTATCAGGGCAGCCACGGCGACCGCGGCGCGCACCGCGCCGATGTGATCCTGCCCGGCGCCGCCTGGACCGAGGAACCGGGGCTGTTCGTCAATACCGAGGGCCGGCCGCAGCTTGCCCTGCGCGCGGGCTTCCCGCCGGGTGAGGCCAAGGAGAACTGGGCGATCCTGCGGGCGCTGTCGGCCGAATTGGGCGCCACACTGCCTTATGACAGTATCGCCGCGCTCCGCCGCAAGCTGGTCGAGGCCCATCCGCATCTGGGTGATGTCGACCAGTTGGCCGAGAACGAGTGGGTGCCGGTGGAAGCCGCGGCACCGGGCAAGGGCGATTTCGCCTATGCCGTGCGGGATTTCTACCTGACCAATCCGATTGCGCGGGCTTCCAACCTGATGGCCGAGCTATCCGCAATGGCGCGGTCGCGGGCAGAGGCGCCGTTGGCGGCGGAATGAATACTCAGGCGCCGGAAAGGACTGGCACCCGGCGCCCCGATGAGGTTTACAGCGGCGCGACGGTCGCACGAAGAGGCTGAGGCACCATGGCGGACTTTCTGCAGACGGGGGCGGGCATCGCGCTGGTGATCGCGGCGCAAAGCCTGCTGGTCATCGGCTTCGTGATGATCAGCCTGCTGTTCCTCGTCTATGGCGACCGCAAGATCTGGGCGGCGGTGCAGATGCGGCGCGGCCCGAACGTGGTTGGCGCCTTCGGGCTGCTGCAGACCGTGGCCGACGCACTGAAATATGTGGTGAAAGAGGTCGTGGTGCCCGCCGGCGCGGATCGGCCGGTCTTCTTTCTTGCCCCGATGCTGTCCTTCGTGCTCGCAATCCTCGCCTGGGCGGTGATCCCGTTCAACTACGGCTGGGTGCTGGCCGACATCAACGTGGCGATCCTGTTCGTCTTTGCCGTGTCCTCGCTGGAGGTTTACGGCGTGATCATGGGCGGCTGGGCCTCGAACTCCAAATATCCATTTCTTGGTTCGCTGCGGTCGGCCGCGCAGATGATCAGCTACGAGGTAAGCCTTGGCCTCATCATCATCGGGGTGATCATCTCGACCGGGTCGATGAACTTCAGCGGCATCGTGGCGGCGCAGGATACCGGCTGGGGCATCTTTGGCTGGTACTGGCTGCCGCACCTGCCGATGGTCGTGCTGTTCTTCGTCAGTGCGCTGGCGGAAACCAACCGCCCGCCGTTCGACCTGCCCGAGGCGGAGTCCGAACTCGTGGCCGGATTCATGGTCGAATATTCTTCGACCCCCTACCTGCTGTTCATGGCCGGCGAATACATCGCCATATTCCTGATGTGCGCGCTGATGACGCTGCTCTTCTTCGGCGGCTGGCTGTCGCCCATCCCCGGACTGCCCGACGGGGCGTTCTGGATGGTCGCCAAGATGGCGTTCTTCTTCTTCATGTTCGCGATGGTGAAGGCCATCGTGCCACGCTACCGCTACGACCAGTTGATGCGGATTGGCTGGAAGGTGTTCCT
>JBJHCH010000170.1:0-5125 GCA_050485905.1 Paracoccaceae bacterium
GCGCCGCGCCATCGCCTGATCGAAGCGCCGTCCGCGCGGCGACAGATAGACGACCGGCCAGCGAGCCGGATCGCCCACGCCGGTCGCGGCCTCACGCAGCGCCGCGGCAACTACGTCAGGGCGCAGAACCATCCCCGCGCCGCCGCCCGCCGGCGTGTCGTCCACGTTGCGGTGCTTTCCCACGCCGTGGCTGCGCAGGTCAATGGTTTCCAGTGCCCAAAGGCCGTGATCGAGCGCCTTTCCGGTCAGCGACAGGTCCAGTGTGCCCGGAAAGGCCTCGGGGAACAGGGTGATGACGCGTGCGCACCACGCGCCCTTCAGCCGGGGCGGTCCGGCCATCAGATCCCGCGGCGTCAGGCTGGCGCTGATCGACAGTCGCCCGTGCGAACGCGGCTTCTCGGTCATTCGAACAGCCCCTCGGGCGGGTCGGCGATGATGCGGCCGGCGGTGACGTCCACAGTGGGAACCACGGCGCGGGTGAAGGGCAGAAGCACGGTCGCCTTCAGCCCCGGGCCATGTACCTCCAGCAGGTCGCCCGCGCCGTGGTTCAGCACGGCGCGGACCCGGCCGATGGGGGTGCCGCCGGTGTCGAGCACCTCAAGTCCGATCAGGTCGGCGTGGTAGTACTCATCCTCGGGCAGGGCAGGCAGGCGGGTACGGTCGGCAAAGAGCTGGACGCCGCGCAGGGCGTCGGCATCCTCCTTTGTCGCCACGCCCGAGAGCCGCGCGGCAAGGCCGTTGGGGATGACCCGCGTTATCTCTACCGAGAACGACCGCGCGCCATCCTCGGTCCAGAGCGGGGCATAGTCGGCGATGGCGGCCGGATCGGAGCAGAAGCTCTTCAACCGCACCTCTCCGCGGACGCCGAAGGCGCCCGCGATCGCGCCGACACAGACCCTGTCGCTGGTCACCCCGAACCGCCTTTGCCTTATTCCGCAGTGGCTTCTGCGGGGGCTTCAGCGGGAGCCTCGGCGGGAGCTTCGACCGGCGCTTCGGGGGTGGCGGTCTTTTCAGCCTTTTCCTTGGCGCGTTCCTTGGCCTTCTTGCCGGGTTCGGCCTTGTTGGGGTTCTTGCGCTCGGTCTTGGCCAGCACGCCGGCGGCTTCGAGGAAGCGGGCGACGCGGTCGGTGGGTTGGGCGCCTTCGCCGAGCCAGTGCTTCACGCGGTCCAGATCCATCTTCACCCGGTCCTCGCTGTCCTTGGCCAGCAGCGGGTTGTAGGTGCCCAGCTTCTCGATGAAGCGGCCGTCGCGGGCCATGCGGCTGTCGGCGGCGACGATGGAATAGTGCGGGCGTTTCTTGGACCCGCCGCGGGCCAGTCTGATCTTCATTGCCATAGGTCTATCTCCTTTGAATGGCGGGGTTATTTCTGCAGTTGCTCGTGGTGCCGGATAACCTCCTGAATGATGAAATTCAGGAACTTGCGGGCAAACTCGGGGTCCAGGTCGGCCTCTTTCGACAGCCATTCCAGACGTTCGATCTGGCGCGCCTCGCGCGTCGGATCGCTGGGCGGCAGGTCGTGTTCGGCCTTCAGCCGACCCACCGACTGGGTGTGCTTGAAGCGTTCGGCCAGCGTGTAGACGAGGATCGCGTCCAGCCGGTCGATGCTTTCGCGATGCTCTTTCAGCAGGGACTGCGCAAGGGCGGAGATCTCGCTCATCGGGTGGTTTTCCCCCTGCCAGCATCGTGCGAGCATCGTGCCAGCATCGTGCCAGCATCTGTATGCTTACGAAAACACTCGGTCATTGCCGGATCTCCGTGGCGGGCGTGTGGTGCCAGACGGTCGTGCCGTCCTTCAGCGGGTTGCCGGGTCGCGCGCCCAGCCGTTCGGCCAGCCGGATCGACCGGGTATTTTCAGGTGCGACGTAGCTGACCAGTTCCGGCAGACCCATCGGCCCGAACCCGTGATCGCGGGCGGCGCGGGCGGCCTCGGCCGCGTAGCCCTGCCCCCGGGCGCTGGCGCGGAACAGGTAGCCGAGTTCCGGGGCCTGATCGCCCGGTTCGAAACCGATCAGGACAAAGCCAAGCGGGTCGCCGCCCGGCCGCTGCTCTACCGTCCAGAGGCCGTGGCCGCGCAAGAGCCACATCGCCACCACAGCGGCAAAGTCGGTGAAGGCGGTTTCGCGCGTGAAGGGGCCGCCGAGATGCGCGCCCTCTGGCCCGCAGGCGATTTCAGCCCAGATGCCGAAGTCGGCAAGCCGGGGCGCGCGCAGGCGCAACCGCTCGGTTTCGATCACCGGCAGTTGCGCGGCCAGCGTGGCGGCAAAATCGGCGGCCGGGCCGGGGATCGGGATCTCGTGCGGCGCGGTCATGCGGCGGCCCCCGGTGACGGGTGGCGGTAGACATGGGTCGTGTCGCCACCGAACGGATGGGCAGCGCCGGGCTCGCGCGTGGCCCCCAACCGCTTGGCCAGCGCGATCGAGCGGGCATTGCTGCTTTCGATGTAGCTGATCGCGGTGTTCCATCCCAGGGACTCGTAGGCATGGGCCCGGGCGGCCTGCGCCGCCTCGAAGGCGAAGCCCTTGCCCTCGGCCTCACCGTCCCAGACCGACCAGCCGATTTCGCGATCAAGCCAGCCTTCGGGGAACCAGGGGCCAGCCATGCCCAGCGGGCGCATCGATCCGCGCTGGCAGAAGACGAACATCCCGTAGCCGCGCAGCACCCAATGCCCGACCACATGGCCGAAGCCCCGCCACGCCTCGCGCGCGGAATAATCGCCGTCGGGCCGGATGAACCGCGCCCTGTCCGACAGCACGAATTCGCGCCAGACCGGCCAGTCCTCGGCGACCGGCGCGCGCAGGATCAGGCGCTCCGTCTCGATGACCGGGGTATTGGACAGGGTGATGGTCACTTCTTTTTCCCGAATCCGAGGCCGGACAGGCCCGCCGGCAGCCTTGCGCCGCCGGAACCGCCGAGGCCGGGCAGGCCCGGCATGCCGCCGCCCATCGACGCGCCGCGCTGCATGCCCTTCGACAGTTCCGAAAGTTCCTCGGGCGACATCTTGGCGGGGTCGGGCATGCCCTTGCCGCCCATCATGCCCTTCATCATCTGCCGGAGCTGCCCGCCCTTGCCCATGCGCTTCATCATGTCGGCCATCTGGCGGTGCTGTTTCAGCAGCTTGTTCAGTTCCGACACGTCCATCCCCGCACCGGCGGCGATGCGCTTCTTGCGGCTGGCCTGCAGCAGGTCGGGGTTGGCGCGTTCCTTTTTGGTCATCGAGTTGATCAGTGCGATCTGGCGCTTCAGCATCTTGTCGTCGATGCCGGCCTCGTTCATCTGCTTCTGCGCCTTGCCCATGCCGGGCAGCATGCCCATCAGCCCCTGCATGCCGCCCATCTTCAGCATCTGGTCAAGCTGGTTCCTCAGGTCGTTCATGTTGAACTGACCCTTTTGAAAGCGCTTCATCATGCGCTCGGCCTGCTCGATCTCCAGCGTTTCCTGCGCCTTTTCGACCAGGGCCACGATGTCGCCCATGCCGAGGATGCGGCCGGCGATGCGCTCTGCCTCGAAGGTTTCCAGCGCGTCCATCTTTTCGCCGAGGCCGACGAAGCGGATCGGCTTGCCGGTGACGGCGCGCATGCTGAGTGCGGCACCCCCACGGCCGTCGCCGTCCATGCGCGTCAGCACCACGCCGGTGATGCCGATGCGGGAGTCGAAATTCTCGGCCGTATGCACCGCATCCTGGCCGGTGAGCCCGTCGACCACCAGCAGCGTCTCGCGCGGGTTCGCCACGTCGCGCACCGCCTCCACCTGGGCCATCAGCTCCTCGTCGATGGAGAGCCGGCCCGCGGTGTCGAGCATGTAGACATCGTAGCCGCCGAGCGAAGCCTGCGTCTTGGCGCGCTTGGCGATCTGGACGGCGGTTTCGCCCTTGACGATGGGCAGGGTGGCGACGCCGATCTGGCGGCCGAGGATTTCCAGTTGCTCCATCGCCGCGGGGCGGTTGGTGTCCAGAGATGCCATCAGCACCTTCTTGCCCTCGCGGTCGGTCAGCCGCTTGGCAAGCTTGGCGGTGGTCGTGGTCTTGCCCGAACCCTGCAGGCCAACCATCAGGATCGGCGCGGGCGGGTTGTCGATCTTCAGCGCGCCGGGGTCGCCCTCGCCCTTCAGCACGTCGATCAGCGCGTCGTGGACGATCTTGACGACCTGCTGGCCGGGGGTGACTGATCGGGTGACGGCCTGGCCGGTGGCCTTGTCCTGAACCGCCTTGACGAAATCGCGCGCCACGGGCAGCGAGACGTCGGCCTCCAGGAGCGCCACGCGCACCTCTCGCAGGGCGGCCTTGACGTCCTCCTCGGACAGCGCGCCCTGTTTGGTCAGCCGGTCGAAGACGCCGGACAGGCGCTCGGACAGGTTCTCGAACATCGCTCGCTCTCCTTCACCCCATCGCCCCAAGGGTGCGATCATAATCCCCAAGCGGGGCAGTCCAAAATGCCTCGCGGCACCCGCGGGCGAAACCTCGCTGACGGGTGGCGATCCCCAAGGATGGGGACCGGAAGGCGGCTGCACTTCCGGAAACTTGCGCTCCGATACGTTGGGCGGGTCCAAGTGTCAAGGTGGGCATGCCAACGCAAGACGCCCAGGGGTGACCGCGTTGGGTCAGTGCGCTTCGCGGCGAGACGTCTTGCCTCGCGCTGTCAGAGCCTGGCCAGGAGTTCCCTCAGCTCCGGCTCCGCCACGGCCTGCGCTGCCCTGGCGGGGGCCATCCACTTTCGCTTGCGCTTTGCAGCCTCGGGGAAGGTGTCGGCGAGTTTGTCCACCGTTACCCGAAACACGCTGACACGGCACGGCTTGGCCTGCCCGTTGCCGGCAATCTTGTCATAGGGGTAGTCGCCGACCGGCTCTTCGGTCACGGTGCCTTTCACCCCGGCTTCTTCCCATGCTTCCTGCAGGGCGGCGCCTGCGAGCGTGCGGCCGGCCATCGGCCAGCCCTTGGGCAGGATCCAGCGGCCAGTGTCCAGGCTGCGGATCAGCAGAACTTGCGTCTTGCTGCCCTTCCGGCGGGTGCAGAGGGCTGCAACCTGAACATGTTCGGCCCCGTCCATCAGCGGCAGGTCGCTCTTGCCGGGAATCTTGGCCAGCGGTGTTTCAAACATCTTCTCGTCCATCTGCTCGATCACGGATCT
>JBJHCH010000171.1:0-5109 GCA_050485905.1 Paracoccaceae bacterium
AGCAGCGGCGCATGGCGCCGCGCGCGTTGCGCTTCACGCTGACCGACCGCAGCTTTCACTGGGAGCCGGGGCGCTGGCTGCAGTTCGCCGGGACCGGCCGGATGCATCTGGTGGGGGGCGACAGCCGTCAGATCGTCGGTGCGATCATGGAGCGGCTGGCGGCGCGGACGCAGGGCTAAGCGCCGCCTGTGTCATGGAATCGACGGCGCAAACTTCTGATGCAAAAGGACATTGACCTTTCCCGGTAACGGGCGCAACGGTCCGTGACACTCATCTCACAGGCGGACCACGCATGGCGATCCTCAAGGCGCTTTTCCTCATCATTGTCACTGTCGCCACGGTGCCGGGTTCGCCGGCGGGCGCGCAGGGCCTGCCGGGAAGTGCGCTGCTGCTGTCCTATGGTCCCGACCTTGGGCGGGACACGTCGAACCAGTGGCGGCACAGCATCGCGACCATGGAATTGCGGCCGGATCAGCCGTGGTTCGGAGAGATCAAGCCGATCTGGTCGCTTGGCCTGTCGGCCCGTGGCGCGGTCTATGTCGCCGGGGGTATCCGGGCCGATTTCGAACTGGGGCCGGTGCTGGTCACGCCGCATTTCAGCCTCGCCCTCTATCAGGATGGCCGGGGCGGGTTCGACGCGGATGAGCTGGTGCAATTCCGCACCGGCATCGATGCGTTCGTGCCGATATCGGATCGGACGATGGTGGGCCTGGGCTATTACCACATGTCGAATGCCGGGTTGACGTCGCAATCGGCGAATCTGGATGTGGTGCGTCTGTCGGTGCTGACCCGCTTCTAGGGGGTCTGCCGTAGACGCGGCGGTGTCGTCGGGCGGAAATCGACGCAGAGCGCGCCCATTTCCTCGGCCCGCAGGATGTTGTCCATGCAGCGGCAGTAGGCGGGTGCGGCCGTGGCGCCATCGCAATGGGCGCAGTCGGTGCAGGTGCCGAAATTCACCGCATCCAGCGTGCCCGCCAAACCGCCGACAAGGCTGCGCAGGGCATCGAGGAACTGCTGACGCTTGCCCTCTGGCATACGGTCGAGCAGCGCGCTGAGCGATCGCAGCGGATCGTGGGCCAGCACCTTCTGCCCCGCCTCGGTCACGTCGAAACGGATGCTGCGCCCGTCATGCTCGCTGCGGTGCCGCGCCAGAAGCCCACGCTCCACCAGTGATTTCACGGTTTGCGATGCCGTGCCCCGCGTCGTGGCGTGAAATGCGGAAAAGGCCGACGGCGTGCGCGAATGACGGTTGGCGCGCGCAAAGAAGCGCAGCGCCGTCCATTGCGCCGAGGTCAGCGCACCCTCGCACGGCCCGCTTTGGGCAAGCCGTGCCAGATGCACGATCAGTTCGGCGGCAAGATCGGACGTCTTCATGGAGAAGGATAGTAGCGTGTCGCTATCATCTTGACAAGCGGCGTCGACGGCGCGAGGATGATAGCGCATCGATATCAGTTGGGGGCGAAAATGGGGGTGATGGACCAAAGGGCCTATGTGCGCGCGACGATGGCCGCGGACATGCTGACGGCCGAGGAAGAGCGCGATCTGGTCGCCGCGTGGAAGGATCGCGGAGATACCCGCGCCATGCACCGGCTGATCGCGGCCCATGCCCGGCTGCCAGTGTCGATGGCGCGCAGCTTTCGCGGATCTGCCGTGGCGTTCGACGATCTGGTGCAGCAGGGCAATCTGGGCCTGATGCGCGCGGCCGAGAAGTTCGACCCGGAGAATGGCGCGAGGTTTTCGACCTATGCGCGCTGGTGGATCCGCGCGGCGATGCAGGAGGCCGCGATGCGCGACATGTCGATGGTGCGCAGCCTGACCAATGCGCGGCAGAAGCGGCTCTACTTTGCCCTGCGCCGCGCCGTGGCCGAGGCCGAGCGCGCCGCAGCGGCGCGGGGCGAGACGCCGAGCCAGTGGGAGATCTGCCTGATGGTGGCAGAAGACCTGGACGTGACCGCGACCGAAGTGGCCGAGATGATGACCCGGCTGGGCGGGCCGGACCTGTCGCTGGACGTGCCGCAGTCGAACGACGCCGAGGGCGGGCAGACCTGGCTCGACCGGTTGCCCGACGACGGGCCGGCGACAGAGGATGTGGTTCTGGGCCGGATCGAGACCGCGCGGCGGCAAGACTGGCTGAAGGGCGCGATCCGCGCCCTGCCCGCCCGCGAGCGCGAGATCGTCACCCGGCGTCACCTGGACGACCAGCCCGCCACGCTGATGGAACTGGGCGAGGAGATGGGTATTTCGAAGGAGCGCGTGCGCCAGTTGGAGGTGCGCGCACTGGAACGGATGCGTGCACAACTGACCGCGGCATGACCCCGTCATGCCGCGCAGGCGTGTGATGAACGAGTTGTGAAGCGTCGCGGCAGAACGCCTTCAGATTCGCTTTTCTTTTCTGAGGCGCCCAAGTAGCTTCTCCCCCGGAGTTCAATCCGTACAGGGAGTCACCAATGAAACGTATGCTACTTCTCAGCACCGCGGCGCTGACATTTTCGGCGGGCATGTCCGCCGCTGACGAGATCAAGATCGGCGTGCTGCTGGGCTTCACCGGCCCGCTCGAATCCATCACGCCGCTCATGGCGGACGGCGCCGAACTGGCGATCGCCGAGGTCAACGAGGCGGGCGGCATTCTCGACGGTCACTCGATCACGCCGGTGCGTG
Organism: Paracoccaceae bacterium; assembly: GCA_050485905.1. Taxonomy (GTDB): domain Bacteria; phylum Pseudomonadota; class Alphaproteobacteria; order Rhodobacterales; family Rhodobacteraceae; genus JAWLCA01. Next base: position 2,659 of record JBJHCH010000171.1, read on the forward strand.
GGGATTCGACCTGCATCGACGCCGCCGCCGCTACGGCGACGGCCGAACGCCTGATCACCTCGGACGGCGTGGCCGCCATCATGGGTGCGGACTGCTCGGGCGTCACCGGCTCGATCCTGCAGAACGTGGCGCGGCCGAACGGCATCCTGATGATCTCGCCCTCGGCAACCTCGCCCGCGTTCACCACGGCCGAGACTGACGGGCTGTTCTTCCGCACCGCGCCCTCGGATGCCCGCCAGGGTGTTGTGATGGCGGAGATTCTGGAAAGCCGCGGCATTTCGTCGGTGGCCGTGACCTATACGAACAACGACTACGGCAAGGGTTTGGCCGATGCCTTTGAGGCGGCCTTTGCCGAGGTTGGCGGCACGGTGACCATCAACGCTGCCCATGAGGACGGCAAGGCCGACTATTCGGCCGAGGTCGGCGCGCTGGCCGCGGCCGGGGGCGAGATTCTGGTCGTTGCCGGCTATATCGATCAGGGCGGTTCCGGGATCATCCGGGCGGCGCTGGATTCCGGTGCGTTCGAAACCTTCATGTTCCCGGACGGCATGGTCGGCCAGGCGCTGGAAGACAACTTCGGCGCCGAGATCGAAGGCTCGTTCGGCCAGAACCCGGCCTCGGCCGGCGAGGGTGCGGGTATCTTCCACTCGATGGCCTCTGACGCCGGGTTCGACGGCACCTCGCCCTTCTCGGCTGAAAGCTATGACGCGGCGGCCCTGATCATGCTGGCGATGGAAGCTGCCGGATCGTCCGAGTCCGGCACGTTCAAGGACAAGATCCTCGATATCGCCAACGAGCCGGGTGAAGTGATCCTGCCGGGTGAACTGGCCCGCGCGCTGGAGATCATCCGCGAAGGCGGCGAGATCAACTATGAAGGTGCCACTGGCGTCGAGTTCGTGAACGAGCGCGAGGCCGCAGGCAGCTACCGCGAGATCGAGTTCGTGGACGGCAAGATCTCGGTCGTGGGCTTCCGTTGATCGACAAAGCAATGTAACGGCACGGGCAGCCCGGCGGAATCCGCCGGGCTGCTTGCACGAATATGCCCGAAACCAACAAGCTGCAAAAAGCAGCACCGGGCGACAGGGGGTGGATATGATCCGGGTCGAGGATCTGCACAAGCATTTCGGCGGTTTCCGCGCCGTGGACGGGGCGTCTCTGCGTATCGGGGAAGGCACGATCACGGGCCTGATCGGTCCGAACGGGGCCGGCAAGACGACGCTGTTCAACGTGATCGCCGGGCGTCTGCCGCCGACATCGGGTCGCGTCTTCATGGGCGAGGAAGAGATCACCGGGCTGCCACCGCACGAGTTGTTCCACAAGGGCCTGCTGCGCACCTTCCAGATCGCGCATGAGTTCAGTTCGATGACGGTGCGCGAGAACCTGATGCTGGTGCCCGGCAACCAGTCCGGCGAAACGCTGTGGAACAGTTGGTTTAACCGTAGCCGCGTCGCCGAGGAAGAGCGGGCGCTTGCGGCCCGTGCGGACGAGGTGCTGGAGTTCCTGACCATCGCGCATCTGGCCGACGAGCGGGCGGGCAACCTGTCGGGCGGGCAGAAGAAGCTGCTGGAACTGGGCCGCACGATGATGGTCAACGCCAAGATCGTCTTTCTAGACGAAGTTGGCGCCGGGGTGAACCGCACGCTTCTGAACACGATTGCCGACGCAATCATCCGGTTGAACCGCGAACGCGGCTACACCTTCTGCGTGATCGAGCACGACATGGATTTCATCGCCAAGCTCTGCAATCCCGTGATCTGCATGGCCGAGGGCAAGGTGCTGGCCGAGGGCACGGTCGAGGAGATCCGGAACGACGAGCGGGTGATCGAGGCCTATCTGGGCACCGGGCTGAAGAACAAGGTCATGGAAGAGACGTCGCATGGCTGAGCCCTTTCTGATCGGCGACGGCATGACGGGCGGCTATGGCGCGGCGGATATCCTGCACGACTGCACCGTGGCGGTCGAAAAGGGCCAGATCGCCGTGATTGTCGGGCCGAACGGTGCTGGCAAGTCCACGGCGATGAAGGCGGTATTTGGCATGCTGCGGCTGCGCGGCGGCCAGGTGCGCCTGAACGGCGAGGACATCACCACCCTGAGCCCTCAGGACCGTGTGGCGAAAGGCATGGCCTTTGTGCCGCAGACCAGCAACATCTTCGCCTCGATGACGGTCGAGGAAAACCTGGAGATGGGGGCTTTCCTGCGCCGCGACGACATCCGACCGACGATGGCGCAGGTCTATGACCTGTTCCCGATCCTGCGCGACAAGCGCCGTCAGGCGGCGGGCGAGTTGTCGGGGGGCCAGCGCCAGCAGGTCGCCGTGGGTCGCGCGCTGATGACGCAGCCCAAGGTGCTGATGCTGGACGAACCCACGGCAGGCGTCAGCCCGATCGTGATGGATGAATTGTTCGACCGGATCATCGAGGTGGCGCGCACCGGCATCTCGATCCTGATGGT
>JBJHCH010000172.1:0-5109 GCA_050485905.1 Paracoccaceae bacterium
ACCCAATTGGTTAGCGCCACCATTTGTACCGGGCGCCTGCATCAGCGCCACGAGGGGCCCCCATGTCGAACAACACGCGCGGCGCGCTGCTGGCACTTCTGGCCTTTGGCCTCTATGCCAGCCACGACGTCGTGGTGAAGGCACTGGGCGCGAGCTATTCGGCGTTTCAGATCGTGTTCTTCAGCGTGCTGATGGGCTTTCCCTTCATCACCATGATGCTGATCACCGACCGGACCGAGGGCAACCTGCGCCCGCGCCACCCGTGGTGGACGGCCGCGCGCACCGCGGCAGCCGTGGTCACCGGCGTCTCGGCCTTCTACGCCTTCTCCACCCTGCCGCTGGCGCAGGTCTATGCGATCCTGTTCGCTGCGCCGCTGCTGATCACCGTTCTGGCGATCCCGATGCTGGGAGAGGTGGTGCGCCTGCGCCGCGGCGCCGCCGTGGTGGTCGGGCTGATCGGCGTGCTGATCGTGCTACGCCCCGGTCAGGCGGATCTCGGCCTCGGACACCTCGCGGCGCTGACGGCGGCGGTGGGCAGCGCGCTTTCCTCGATCATCGTCCGCAAGATCGGGGCCGAGGAGCGCAGCGTGGTGCTGATCCTCTATCCTCTGCTGGCGAACTTCCTGATCATGGGGGCGATCCTGCCCTTCGTCTATGTGCCGATGCCGATGGCCCATTTCGCCGGATTCGCGCTGATCGCGGTGCTGGCCTTCATGGCGATGCTGCTGACGATCTACGCCTATCGCCTGGCCGAGGCGGGGACCGTCGCGCCGATGCAGTATTCCCAGATCATCTGGGCCGCGGGCTATGGTTACTTCTTTTTCGACGAGGCGCCGGACGGCTATACCGCGCTCGGCGCCGCGGTGATCATCGGGTCGGGCCTCTACATCCTGTTCCGTGAGGGCCGCCTGCGCACGTCGGAACACCGCCCGGTGCTGCAGACCCAGGGCCGGCCCGAGACGGGCACCACAGCGCGCGTCAGCCTGGTGCAGCGGTTGACCGGGGCGCGCGATCCTGCCGAATGATGCTTGCAAATGGGACTGCGGTTCGCTAACCCGCGCGCATCGGTCGGAGTGTAGCGCAGCCTGGTAGCGCACCTGCTTCGGGAGCAGGGGGTCGGAGGTTCGAATCCTCTCACTCCGACCAGTTTCCCGCCACCCCGGCCCAAAGACCCCGCCCCCTTGCATCCGCCGACCCGCCCGATAAGACACCGGGGCGGAGGAAACATGCGGACAGGTCTGGCCTTTCTGGTGCTTGGCTATGTGCTGAGCCAGTTCTATCGCGCCTTTCTGGCGGTGCTGACCCCGGCGCTGGGCCAGGATCTGGGCGCGGGCGCCGACGATCTGGCACGCGCCTCGGGGCTGTGGTTCCTGGCCTTCGCGGCGATGCAGATCCCCGTGGGCTGGGCGCTCGATCGGCTGGGACCGCGGCGCACGGCGGCCTGGCTGCTGGGTCTTGGCGGCGGTGGCGGGGCGGCGGTATTCGCCGTGGCGCAAAGCCCGGCGGCCATCGACCTCGCCATGGTGCTGATCGGCATCGGCTGTTCGCCGGTGCTGATGGCGGCCTACTATATCTTTGCCCGCACCTTTTCGCCCGCCGTCTTCGGCACCCTTGCGGGCGCGACCATCGGCGTCGGCTCCTTCGGCAACCTCGCCAGCGCCCTGCCGCTCGCCTGGGCGGTCGAGGCCTTCGGCTGGCGCGAGACGCTGTGGGGCCTGTCGGCAGTGACCGTACTGTCGGCGCTGGCCGTGGGGCGCTTCGTGCAGGATCCGCCCCCCGTGATGCGCGACGATGGCGCCAAGGGTTCGCTTCTCGATCTGCTGCGGATGCCTGCGGTCTGGCTGCTGGTGCCGATCCTGCTGGTGAACTACGCCCCCGCCGCCGGGCTGCGCGGTCTCTGGATCGGGCCGTATTACGCCGAGATGTATGGCGCCACCGCCGCCGGCATCGGGCAGGTCACGCTGTTGATGGGTCTGGCGATGGTGGTGGGCAACTTCGCCTACGGCCCGCTGGACCGGCTGCTCGGCACGCGCAAATGGGTGGTGATGTTCGGCAATACCGCCGGGATGACCTGCCTGTTCGTCCTCTGGGCCTTTCCGGTGCCGGGCTACTGGACGGCGGCGCTGCTGTTCGCGGCCATCGGGCTGTTCGGCTCGTCCTTTCCGATGATCATGGCGCATGGGCGCAGCTTCTTCCCGCCGCATCTGATGGGCCGTGGCGTGGCGCTGCTGAACCTCTTTGGCATCGGCGGGGTGGGCCTGTTGCAACTGGCCAGCGGCCATGTCCATGCCGCCGCCACCCCGCCGCCCGTCACCGCGCCCTTTGCCGGGCTGTTCCTGTTTTTCGCCCTCGCCATGGCGGTGGGCCTGCTGGTCTATGCCTTCTCCGAGGATCGGACCGACTGACCGCCCCTTTCGCCGCGCTGCGGAATCGTCTAAGGGACGCGGCCAAACCTTATACGGAAAAGGGAGCCATCAAGGATGGGCTACAGGGTCGTCGTCGCCGGCGCCACGGGCAACGTGGGCCGCGAAATGCTCAATATCCTCGCTGAACGCGAGTTTCCGGTGGACGATATCGCCGTGCTGGCCAGCCGCCGCAGCCTGGGCACCGAGGTCAGCTTTGGCGACCGCACGCTGAAGTGTCAGGATATCGAGCAGTTCGACTTCACCGGCTGGGACATCGCGCTTTTCGCCATCGGGTCCGGCCCGACCAAGACCTACGCGCCCAAGGCCGCCAAGGCGGGCTGCGTGGTGATCGACAACTCCAGCCTCTACCGCTACGACCCCGATGTGCCGCTGGTGGTGCCGGAAGTGAACGCCGAGGCGGTCGAGGGCTATGCGAAGAAGAACATCATCGCCAACCCCAACTGCTCCACCGCGCAGATGGTCGTGGCGCTGAAGCCGTTGCACGACCGGGCGCGGATCAAGCGCGTCGTCGTCTCCACCTACCAGTCGGTGTCCGGCGCGGGCAAGGACGGGATGGACGAGCTGTGGGATCAGACCAAGTCGATCTACAACCCCACCGATGACAAGCCGGCCAAGAAGTTCACCAAGCAGATCGCCTTCAACGTGATCCCGCACATCGACGTCTTCCTGGACGACGGCTCGACCAAGGAAGAATGGAAGATGGTGGCCGAGACGAAGAAGATCCTGGATACTTCGGTGAAGGTCACCGCCACCTGCGTCCGCGTCCCGGTCTTCGTCGGCCATTCCGAGGCGATCAATATCGAGTTCGAGGAGTTCCTGGACGAGGATGAGGCCCGCGACATCCTGCGCGAGGCCCCCGGCATCATGGTGATCGACAAGCGAGAGGACGGCGGCTACGTCACCCCCATCGAATGTGTGGGTGACTATGCGACCTTCATCAGCCGCATCCGGCAGGACAGCACCATCGAGAACGGGCTGAACCTGTGGTGCGTCTCCGACAACCTGCGCAAGGGCGCGGCCCTGAACGCGGTTCAGATCGCCGAGACGCTCGGAAACCGGTGTTTGAAGAAGGGGTGAGGCGCGGTCGGGCCACAGGCCCGATCGGTCGCTCCAGTGGAGCGACCGAAGCGCCGAACGCCCGGAGCGCAAGCGAGGGCCGGGAGAGCGCGGCCCGCCTGGCTCTGACGCGCCATCTGCCCCCGGCGGCGACCCTTGCGGCTGCCCTGTCGCTGGCCGCCGCGGCCGAGGCCGAACGCCCCTCGGTCGTCCTTTTCGGCGGCATCCTGACCGACAATGTCTGGGAAGAGGTCGTGCTGACCCCCTGGCGCATCGCGCCGGAACGCCCGGGCCTTGCCGGGCTTGGGATGACCCTGCCGCTGGGCCGGCCCGTGGACACGATTGCGGGCGAGGTCCGGTTCGAGGTGGAGCCGCAGATCGTCCGCCATTTCGGCCTGCAGCGGCATTGGGAATTCAACCTGCCCGTCACCGCCCGCCTGCGCCCCGAAACCCCGGTGCTGGGCGTGATCGACGCCGTCGCCTTCGGCATCGGCCCGTCTTACGCGACCCGGCCGCCGGGGCTGGAGGAACGCCGCGGCGACGGCGACGTGTCGCAGACCCTGATCTACTGGCATCTGGAACTTGAACGCGGCCTCAGCGCCGACAGCAGCCTGTTCCTGCGCCTGCACCACCGCTCCGACGGCTTCGGCACCATCGGGCCGGGCGGGTCGTCGAACGGACTCGTCATCGGCCTGCGCCGGGGGTTTTAGGGCGGGCGCCCGTTCGTGCAGGCAGTATTCTCGGGGTTCGAGGGCTTTGCCCGGCTGATCGGCGCGGTGTGACGCTCCACCGCGCGCAACGTATGCACGTTGTATGCACGCCGGATGCACGTGAAACATACGTGGATGCACACACCCCCGAAACGCCCGCCGTTGCGCGGTTTGGCGGGGGTGCGGGCGCAACGTATGCACGTGATATGCACGGCAGATGCACGTGAATCATATGTGGATGCACACGCGGATGCGGCCCCCACGTCCGCCGTCTGCGCAAGGCGGAAAGGCGTTAGGTTCTATATATTTCAAGAGCTTGGATGGTACCGCCTGCCCGGCTCGAACGGGCGACCCCCAGATCCACAATCTGGTGCTCTAACCAACTGAGCTAAGGCGGCACACCGCGCCATTTATCCGCCAACACCACCCTTGGCAAGTCCTCGCCCCCGTGTTTGATAGGGCGGAACGCCAGTCAGGACACGATCATGGGAATCGACAAGCAAAGCGACATTGCCGCCAATCTTCAGATCGGCCCGACGACCCTGGGAATGGTGCGGATCTACGTCGAGGCAGACGGAGTCGACCTTCCTCTGGATTTCTCACCCGAGGAAGCCGAGGAGATCGCCGAGGAACTGACCGCCGCTGCAACACGCGCGCGCGGCATGGCGGGAGGCAGCGGCACGCCGGGCAAGAAGAAGCCCAAGGGTCGGTAATCGCACAGCGAGGGAGCAAGGGGTGACGCAGCAACCCAATAGCCGGATCATCCGGCTCCATGCCGACGATGACGTTGTGATCGCCCTCGCGGACCTGCAGGCCGGCCTGCAACTCGATGGGCTGCCGGTGCCGCTTGTTCAACCTGTGCCGCGCGGGCACAAGATCGCCGCACGGCAGATCGCGGCCGGTGATCAGGTGCGCCG
>JBJHCH010000173.1:0-5091 GCA_050485905.1 Paracoccaceae bacterium
GGGTGCTGATCGTCGACGACAGCCGCGTGCAGCGCAAGATCCTGAGCGCGTCGCTGAAACGCTGGGGCTTTTCCGTGCTGGAGGCCGGCGGCGGCGAGGAGGCGCTGGAGATCTGCCGCGCGACGGCCGTCGATCTGGTGCTGTCGGACTGGATGATGCCCGGCATGTCGGGGCCGGATTTCTGCCGTGCCTTCCGCGCCTTGCCGTTCGAGCACTATACCTATTTCATCCTGCTCACCTCGAAATCCGAGAAGAACGAGGTGGCGCTGGGCCTTGACGCCGGGGCCGACGACTTCCTGACCAAGCCGGTCCACCCCGAGGAGCTGCGCGCGCGCATCGCCGCGGGCGAGCGCATCCTGCGGATGGAGCGCGAGCTGAAGGAGAAGAACCGGCTGGTGACGGCCACGCTGGAGGAGTTGAAGGAGCTTTACGAATCGCTCGACCGCGACCTGATGGAGGCGCGCAAGCTGCAGCAGTCGCTGGTGCGCGAGCGGCATCGCAGCTTTGACCGGGGGGCGGTGTCTCTGCTGTTGCGGCCCAGCGGGCATGTCGGTGGCGATCTGGTCGGGTTCTTCCAGATCGACCAGAACCGGCTTGGCCTGTTCGCCATCGACGTGTCGGGGCATGGCGTCACCTCGGCGCTGCTGACGGCGCGGCTGTCGGGGCTGCTGTCGGGCAACTCGCCGGATCAGAACATCGCGCTGACCGCATCGGAAAGCGGGCGGTATCTGGCGCGCTGCCCGGCCGAGGTTGCCGACCACCTGAACCGGCTGATGCTGGGTGACATGGAGACGGAACATTATTTCACGCTGCTTTACGCCATCGTCGATCTGCCCTCGGGCTCGGTCACGATGGTGCAGGCGGGGCATCCCCATCCGGCGGTGCAGCGTGCCGGTGGCGCGGTGGAGTTTCTGGGCGACGGCGGCCTGCCCATCGGGCTGATCGCGGATGCGCGCTACGACCAGTTCTCGACCCTGCTGGGGCCGGGGGACCGGCTGTTCCTGATGTCGGACGGGATCACCGAATGTGCCGATCCCGGCGGCGCCGAGCTTGGCGCGACGGGCGTGTCGCGGATGATGGAGCGCAACCTGGACCTGGGCGGCACGGCGTTCCTGGAATCGCTGACCTGGGATCTGGCGCGCTGGGCGGGAAGCGAGGATTTCAGCGACGATGTGTCGGGCGTGCTGTTCGAATATGCGGGGCCGCCCATGCCGGCCTGACCCGCGGCGCCTGGCGCGCGACCCCCGGTAAGACTTCGTTAAAGCCTGTGTGAAATCCTGCAAAGATGCGGGATTTCCGCAGGTATTCTTGGCGGAGCAGGGCCGATGAGTGTCATCCTTCCCCCCGTGTCCCACCATCTGGCCGGATCGGCCATGCGACCCGGCCCGATGTCGCCGGCGCCGCTGCACGCGGCGACAATGGCCGCGCCTGTAGCCACCACGCAGATGAAACAGGCGGTGCGCCCGGTCGACGGGCTGTCGGAACCCGACCGCGCCGACATGGTGCCCGCGCAGCGCGACAAGGACCGGCCGGAGCCGCATGAATGGCTTGGCCCCAAGCCCAGCTTCAGGCTGCATGTGCTGGATGCGCTGCCGGACTCGATGTATTCCGAGGAAGCGGCCGAGGCGCGCACTGCCGAAGACGAAGTGCAACCGGCGCCTGCCATGCCGCCGGCCGATCCGCGCGCCGTCTTTGCCGAATTCGACGTCCCGCCCCCGGCGGAGGAGTCGCAACTGGACCGCCGCGTCTAGGGCTGGCGCCGGCCTGCCTGCGGCATCCCGCGGCGGCGCAGCACGCGATGCGCCGCGATGCCCGCCGCCGTGCCGATTGCCACGCCGGCCGTGTTGGCCAGGAAATCACCCCACTCCCCCTCTCGCCCGACATGGGGCTGGATCAGTTCGATCGCCCCGCCATATGCGATGGCCAGCGGTGACAGCCAAAGCAGCCTGCGCGGGGCCGCGGCAATTGCGGGGAAGACCAGACCGCCGAAGGCAACGAAGTGATGCAGCTTGTCCGATCCGGGCGGCCCCGCCGGCATCTGCGGCGCCGGCGTCAGCGTCGCAACCGCGATGGCGAGGGCGATGAGCGCGGTAAGCCAGAGCGTGATGCTGCCATCGAGCAAGCGCGACATGTACCTTTCCCAAACGTTGGACCGACATCATTTCACGGCCCGCACCAAAACGAAACCACCGGCCCCGCAGGTTTGCCGTTCCGCCGCCGGGTGCTATCCTGTTTCCAAAGTCAGACCACTGATCGGCGGGGAGGGAACTTGGTGAAGAAACTTCAGACACAGGGCGTTCATCACATCACACTGGTGGGGGCGGACAGGCAGACCTCCATCGATTTCTGGGAGGGCGTTCTGGGCATGCCGTTCGTGTTCGAGCAGCCGAACCTGGACAATGCGGGCGAGAGCCACCTGTATTTCGACCCCGGTGACGGGCGGCTGATCACCATATTCACCGACGATTCCCGCACGTCTGACCCGAAGCGGACGCCCACCGATATCGGCTGCGTGCATCATCTGGCCCTGTCGGTGTCAAAGGCCACTTTCAGCCAGGCCATCGAGCGGCTGGATGCGCGGGGCATCCGGCACAGTGGGGTCAAGGATCGCGGCTTCATGGATTCGATCTATTTCACCGACCCGCTGGGCCTGCTGATCGAACTCGCCGCCTATCGGTTCGAGCCGCCGGCGGGCCGGACCCATGCCGAGGTGCTGCTGGAGGCGCATCGGATCAGGGTCGCGCGCGAGGACTACAACATCGCAGAGGTGCATCTGGCCGATGCGATCGAGGCGCTGACCGCCCGCGACCGGGACAGCCTGTCGGACGACCGTAGCGCGAAGAATCCCTACCAGCGGTGACGCTTGCCGCGCCGGCCCAAGGAGTCCGAACACTACGGAGAGCACACTTGGCCCCCGGCGCTCCCTGCCGCGGTGTCAGCTGATACTTTTGTCGGGGGTGCCAAGCCGCTATGCTGCGCTACCTTGAAAAAGAGAGGCTTGTTCAGGATCGAGGGATCGCAGCCACACGAAGGAGCAACCGATGTGTCAGATGTATGCCGGACAAGACCCGCGTCGCTATGCGGCGACCACGCGCCGCCTGCGCTTGAACAGGCAGAGCACGAGCATCAGGCTCGAAAACATCTTCTGGGACATCCTTGACGAGATCGCCGAGTCCGAGGGTCTGGCGACGTCGGTTTTCCTGTCGAAACTGCACAGCGAGGTCATCGAACTGCACGGCGAGCCGGTGAACTTCAGCTCGCTCCTGCGCTGCGCCTGCCTTGTCTATCTCGACCGCAAGCCAAAGGTCGCCGCGCCGAAGGAACGCGATCTTTCGATGATCAGGCTGTCCGCCTGAGCCAAAAAAGACGCGGGTAGTAGGTCAATACTACCCTGACTGCCGCCACCAGCGCCACCCTTGCAGAATCACAACTGCAGAAAGGCTCGGCACATGGCGAAGATGATCCACAGCATGATCCGCGTTCTGGACGAGGATCGCTCTGTGGCGTTCTACAAGAAAGCGTTCGGACTGGAGATCGCCGACAGGCTGGATTTCCCCGACTTCACGCTGATCTACCTGAGCAACGCCGAAACCGGATTCGAACTGGAACTGACGGTCAACAAGGGCCGCAGCGACGCCTATGACCTTGGCGATGGCTATGGCCATCTGGCCGTGTCGGTCACGGATGCGGCGGCCGAACATGCCCGGTTCGAATCCGAGGGGCTCGCGCCGCGCAAGCTGGTGGATTTCGCACCGGCGGGAGAGGTCATCGCACGGTTCTTCTTCGTGGCCGACCCGGATGGCTACCAGATCGAGGTTCTCGAACGCGGCGGGCGCTTCCAGTAGCGCCAGCCCTGTCTGCGCCATGTTGGGGAGCATGGCCAGTATTCATATCGTCAAGGGAGGAGACCTATGACAAAGACCGCAAGCCCGCGGGAGATGACCCGTCGCCAGCTTCTGTCGCGCACTGTCGCAGCAGGTGCTTCGTTCGTCATCGGCGCCGGTTTCATCGCCGCGCCCGATGCGGCATGGGCGCTGGAAGTCACGCATCTGAAGCCCGAAACCATGGCGACGCTGGTGCGGATGGCGCGCGATATCTATCCGCACGATCAGGTGGCGGATGAATTCTATGTCGTTGCCGTGCGCGGCTATGACAGCGCCGAGATGGCCGAGACGGTCGAGGCCGGGATCGCCGCGCTGAACGCCGCCGCCGAGGAGCGCGGCTTTGCCAGCTATCTGGATATCGGATGGGAGCGCGACCGCGTGACGATCCTGCGCAACATGGAGGAGAGCCAGTTCTTCCAGACCGTTCGCGGCGGGCTGGTGACCGGGCTCTACAACCAGAAAGCGGTCTGGCCGATCTTTGGCTACGAGGGCGAGAGCTATTCGGAGGGGGGATATCTCGACCGCGGCTTCAACGACATCAACTGGCTCTGAGCCATAGGGAGGAACAGGCTATGGCTGCACCATTTGATCTCGACGACGACAATGTGGTCGTCATCATCGGCACCGGCGCGGGCGGCGGCGTTCTGGCGAACGAACTGGCGCAGAAGGGCGTCCATGTCGTCGCGCTGGAGGCCGGAGGGCGCTATCTGCCCGAGGACTATGTCAACGACGAGTGGGAGAGCTTTGGCCAGCTTGCCTGGCTCGATCCGCGGACGACCTCGGGCGACTGGCGCGTGGCCAAGGACTTTTCTGGCCTGCCCGCCTGGATCGTCAAGGCCGTGGGCGGGACGACGACCCACTGGGCGGGCGCCTCGCTGCGGTTTCAGGACCACGAGTGGAAGGCGCTGACGACCTATGGCAACGTGCAGGGCGCCAGCCTTCTCGACTGGCCGATCGACGCCGCCGAGATGGAGCCGTGGTACGATCTGGCAGAGAAGAAGCTGGGCGTGACGCTGACCCATGGCAATGCGGGGCTGCCGGGCAACAACAACTACCTGATCTTCGAGAAGGGCGCCAAGGCGCTGGGCTACGAACAGGTCAGCACCGGCCGGATGGCGATCAATTCCGACTGGAATGACGACCGGATGCCGTGCCAGCAGACCGGGTTCTGTTTCCAGGGCTGCAAATGGGGCGCGAAATGGTCGGC
>JBJHCH010000174.1:0-5045 GCA_050485905.1 Paracoccaceae bacterium
GATCGCATACCAGCCGGACCCCAGCCGATAGCCCTGCACATCGTCGAAGACGCCGGAATAGGCGCGTGCGCGCACTTCGGCCTCGCGCAGGTTCGGCTGCGCCTCGATCTGGACCCAGAAGGTCTCTTGCGCGGCGGCGGTGCCTGTCGCCATCGCCAAAGCCAGCATCAACGCCTGAAACATCCGAACCATTCTGCTCGCCCCGTATTGCCTGCGCAGACCCTGACCGGCCAGCGTAAACCAACGGTAACCATGCGGCTGGCGGCGTCAATAATCCGGCGTCCCGATTGACCCTTCCGGCCCGCTTGGCTAGTCAGACCGTGCTTTTCCGGACACCCGAAGGACCCCGGCCATGCCAGATGCCGCCGCGCCGCGCTGCTTTCAGGAGATCATCCTGCGCCTGACGACCTATTGGGCGGGCAAGGGATGCGCGATCATGCAGCCCTATGACATGGAGGTGGGGGCGGGCACCTTTCACCCGGCGACGACGCTGCGCAGCCTTGGCCCCCGGCCCTGGGCCGCGGCCTATGTCCAGCCCTCGCGCCGGCCCACCGACGGGCGCTATGGCGAGAACCCGAACCGGCTGCAGCACTACTACCAGTATCAGGTCATCATCAAACCCTCGCCCCCCGACCTGCAGGAGCTTTACCTGGGCTCTCTGGCCGCCATCGGGCTGGACCCGCTGCTGCACGACATCCGGTTTGTCGAGGATGACTGGGAAAGCCCGACGCTGGGCGCCTGGGGCCTGGGGTGGGAGGTGTGGTGCGACGGGATGGAAGTGTCGCAATACACCTATTTCCAGCAGGTCGGCGGGCATGACTGCAAGCCGGTCAGCGGCGAGTTGACCTATGGGCTGGAGCGGCTGGCGATGTATGTGCTGGGTGTCGATCACGTCATGGACATGCCGTTCAACGACCCCGATGCGCCGATCCCGCTGAGCTATGGCGACGTGTTCCGCCAGACCGAGCAGGAATATTCGCGCTGGAACTTCGACCAGGCAGATACCGACATGCTGTTCCAGCACTTCAAGGACGCCGAGGCGGAATGCGAGCGCACGCTGGCCGCGGCGGAGGTGGATGGTGCCGGGCGGCGGATCGTGATGGCGCACCCGGCCTATGACCAGTGCATCAAGGCCAGCCACATCTTCAACCTGCTGGACGCGCGCGGGGTGATTTCGGTCACCGAGCGGCAGGCCTATATCGGGCGGGTGCGGGCGCTGGCAAAGAAATGCGCCGATGCCTATCTGGCCACGCCGGCGGGGTCTGCGGCGTGACCGGTCGTATCCTTGCGGTCAGCATCGTGCTCTCGGCGCTGATCGCGGGCTTCGGGATCTACTACTTGCAGGTCTATGCCTTCTACGACCGGGTGGAGATGGCCCAGATGCCGATGACGGGCGCGGACGGAACGGTCGCGCCGGTTCCCGTCGCCGATTTCGATGGGATCGATTCCGACAGCAGCCCGATCCGTTTTCGCGGCTGTTTCCGCGTCGCAGACGGGGCGGATGATTTCATCTCCTATGCCCGGCCGGAACCGCTGATCGCCCCGCACTGGTTTTCGTGTTTCGATGCGGCGGCCATCGGCGCCGACCTGCAATCGGGCGCCGCCCGCGCGGTTCTGGCGGAGGCCGAGGTTCGTGACGGGGTGGACCGGGTGGTGGCACTTTACCCCGATGGCCGCGCCTTTGCCTGGCACCAGCTGAACGACAGATACAGGGACTGATCCCATGCCCGACCTCTTGATCGAACTTCTGTCCGAGGAGATCCCGGCGCGGATGCAGGCCAAGGCCCGCGACGACCTGAAGCGCATGGTGACGGATGGGCTGGTCGAGGCCGGGCTGACCTATCGCTCTGCCGGGGCGCTGTCGACGCCGCGGCGGCTGGTCTGCCATGTCGAGGGGCTGACGGCGGAAAGCCGCAGCCAGCGCGAGGAGCGGAAAGGCCCGCGCACCGATGCGCCGGATCAGGCCGTCGAGGGCTTCCTGCGATCAACCGGCCTGACGCGCGATCAGCTGGAGGTGCGGGACGCGGGCAAGGCGCAGGTCTATTTCGCGGTGATCGAGAAACCGGGGCGCAAGGCGGCGGACATTGTGGCGGAGGTGCTGGAGGGGGCGATCCGCAATTTCCCCTGGCCGACGTCGATGCGCTGGGGGTCGGGCAGCTTGCGCTGGGTGCGGCCGTTGCAGTCGATCCTGTGCATCCTATCGGATGAGGGCGGGGCGACGGTGGTGCCGATGGAAGTGGACGGCATCCACGCGGGCGACAGCACCGTGGGCCATCGTTTCATGGCGCCGATGCGGTTTTCAGTCACGAATTTCGAGGATTACACCGCGAAGTTGAAGCGCGCCAGGGTGGTGCTGGACCCGGACGAGCGCGCGGAACACATCTGGCACGATGCCACCAACATGGCCTTTGCGCAGGGGCTGGAACTGGTCGGCGACAAGGGCCTGCTGGCCGAGGTGGCCGGGCTGGTCGAATGGCCGGTGGTGCTGATGGGCGACATCGGGCCGGATTTCCTGGGCCTGCCGCCCGAGGTGCTGCAAACCTCGATGAAGGAGCATCAGAAGTTCTTTTCCGTCCGCAACCCGGTGACTCATCGGATCGAGAAGTTCGTGACCGTAGCGAATATCGAGGCGGCGGACGGCGGGGCGACGATCCTGGCAGGGAACGGCAAGGTGCTGGCGGCGCGGCTGTCGGATGCGCGGTTCTTCTGGGAAAACGACCTGCGCCTGGTGCAGGAAAAGGGGCTGGAGGGCATGGCCGAGGGGCTGGCCAACGTGACCTTTCACAACAAGCTGGGCAGCCAGGCCGACCGGATCAAACGGATCGAGGCGCTGGCGCGCGAGGTCGCGCCGCTGGTGGGGGCCGACCCCGACATGGCGGCGCAGGCCGCGCGGGTGGCCAAGGCCGACCTGCAATCGGCGATGGTGGGCGAGTTCCCCGAGCTTCAGGGCACGATGGGCGCCTATTACGCCCGCGCGCGGGGCCTGCCCGAAGCGGTGGCCGAGGCGTGCAAGGCGCATTACCAGCCCTTGGGACCGAACGACGATGTGCCGACCGAGCCCGTCAGCGTGGCCGTGGCGCTGGCCGACAAGATCGACACGCTGACCGGGTTCTGGGCGATTGATGAGAAGCCGACGGGGAGCAAGGACCCCTATGCGCTGCGCCGGGCGGCGCTGGGGGTCATTCGGTTGGTGTTGGGGAATGGGCTAAAGCTTGGAGTGCGCGAAGTGCTCTGGAGCGCTCGCGAAGTGGCCATTCTGCACGAGTACGACAGGGCTGTGCGCGAGATGACTGAGGGGTTCATGTCAAACTACTCAACTCTTGCGCAAACGGTTGCTGAACTTAAGGCTCTCGAAGAGGGTGATGTTTGGCACATCAACCAGATTTGGGAGCAAGTTGAGAAAGCAGAGAGCAGCGTCTCAGTAACATCTGAACAGGCGCGCCAAGTTGCCGAGGCATATGCTGGACGGTTTAGTCAGGTAGAAACGCATCGGACGTGGATTATCCGAGATGAACTTCTCTCTTTCCTCCACGACCGCCTGAAGGTCCACCTCCGCGACCAGGGCATCCGCCACGACGTCATCGACGCGTGTCTCGCCATGCCCGGCAATGACGACCTGACCTTGCTGGTGAAACGAGCCGAGGCCCTCGCGGCCTTCCTGAAGACCGACGATGGCGAGAACCTGCTGCAGGGCTTCCGCCGCGCCAACAACATTCTGACGCAAGCCGAGGAACGCGACGGTGTGGAATATTCCTTTGGCCCCGACCCGAAACTGGCCGAGGGGCCAGAGGAGGCGGCGCTGTTCGCCGCGCTCGACGCCGCCGAGGCCGAGATCACGCCCGCGATGCAGGCCGAGGATTTCGCCGCTGCCATGGCCGCGATGGCCCGCCTGCGCGCCCCGATCGACGCGTTTTTCGAGGCGGTGCAGGTCAACACCGACAACCAGATCCTGCGCCGCAATCGGCTGAACCTGCTGCATCGCATCCGTGCGATCTGTTCCGGCGTGGCCGATCTGACCCGGATCGAGGGGTAGGGACGCGCGCCCATGTCACGCTTGCGTGACAGGGCAGAAGGTCTATGCTGCGGGCCATGAGAAATGCCGCAGCGCAGAAACAGGGCGATCAGACCGCCTTTACCGAGATCACGCCTTCGGCGCCGATCTCGGCGGTCGAACACGGCTGGCGGGCCAAATGCCTGCAGCGCCTGATGCGGCTGGACCTGCCGGTGCCGCGCACCGTCGCGCTGCCCTCGACCACTGTGCGGTCGCTCGCCGCCGGGCAAATGGTTGATACGGCGGCGATTCTGGCGCGGTTCGACGGTGCCGTGCTGCTGTCCGTCCGGCCGAGTTCCGCAAATCCCGACTGGGGCGGGCCGGGGACGATCCTCAACATCGGGATGAACGATGCCCGCCACGCCGCGCTGGCCGAACGACACGGGCAAGGTGCTGCGGATCGGCTTTACCTGCGCTTTGTCCAGTCCTACGCCACACATGTCGCACGGCTGGACCCCGACATGTTCGAAGGGGCCGAGGCGACCCCTGACGCGCTGCGTGCGGCACTCAGGGCCTATGAGGTCGAAACCGAGGAGCCGTTTCCTCAGGATCCGGCGCAGCAACTGGCCGAGGTTCTTCGCTCGATGGCGCGGGCCTGGGAGGGGACGACCGCCCGGCTGCTGCGCCAGGCCAAGGGCGCGCCCGAGGATGCCGGGCTGGGGCTGGTGGTGCAGGCGATGGCGCTGGGCATTGGCGAGGGGGAATGTGGATCCGGGGTGATCCAGTTCGTCGATTCCGTCACCGGCAAGGCGCAGATCACCGGCCGTTACCTGAGCCAGAGCCAGGGGCGCGAGGCCTTGGCCGATCCCGACGGTGTGCTCTATCTGACCCGCGACCCGCGCGGCCCGTCGCTGGAGGAACGCCACCCGGAGACATTTGCACGGCTGGTCGGTTTCGGTGGCGCCTGTCGGCGGCGCCTGCGCGAGGAAATGCAGATCGAATTCACGGTGGAGGCAGGCGAACTGCGCGTGCTGGACGCGGTACGGGTGCAGCG
>JBJHCH010000175.1:0-5026 GCA_050485905.1 Paracoccaceae bacterium
TTCTTGTTCAGTTCCTGCAGCGCCTGGCCCGATGCCTTCGACGCTTCCTTGCCGACCTTTGCCAACCCGCCCAGGCCGCGCATGATCTTTACCACCTCGGCCGCCGCATCGACGCCGTCGGACCATTTCTTCGACTGCCTTTCGCAGTCCTTCAGCATGGCGATGATCGCCAGAAACTCCTTGTCGGCCGCCTTGTAGCGTTTCAACGCCAGTTCCGATGCCTTTGCGGCCGAATTCGACCGCTCCAGCATCGCCTCTGCCAGATGGCGCTCGATCATCATCAGATCGGTGAAAACGGCACGCTGCAGGCGGAACGCCTTGACCTCGTCGGCGGTCAGCGGGATCACCAGTATGTCACGCGGCTCGATCGCCTCGGGCTTGCCGCGCTTCTTCTTCAGCTTGGCATTGTCGGCATCGTTCCAGATGTCCTTGTAGGTCTTGTGCTTGTATTTCTTGGCTATCCCAATGAGCGTCTCGCCCTTGGACACGGTATGTTTGCGCGGAAGCTTCATCGCTCAACCTGCCTTGTGGAAGGAAAATCACGAGCGTTGGCAATCGGCCGGGGCATCACTGAACAAGGGTGGCGAAGTGTACCCCGGCCGGTGCATATCGCCAAGGAATTTGCCGGTCAGGCCGGGTCGAGCAGTTCGGCCAGCGTCAGGGCCATCACCCGCGCGCTGTCCATCATGTCGTCCACACCCACCCATTCGTCGGGCTGGTGGGCGAGGTCGAGGATGCCGGGGCCGTAGGCGATGCAGTTCTTCAAGCGCCCGATCCGGTCGATATGCTTCTGGTCGTAGGTGCCGGGTGAGACGACGAACTCGGGGTGGCGGTCGAGCACGCGCTTGATCGCGTGGGCCACGGTGCGGACCACGGGGGCGTCGCGGTCGGTCATCGTCGGCTGCACTTCGAACAGGTCGCGGATCTCGTAGGCGAAGGTCGGGCGGGCGGCTTTCACCCGTTCCATCAGGGCGGTCAGTTCGGCCTTCACCTCGGCGATATCCTCCTCGATCAGGAAGCGGCGGTCGATGGTGATGCGGCAGCGGTCGGGGACGCAGGGGGCGGGCAGGCCGGTGTAGCCTTCCTCGGGCTCTGCCGCGCCGCCGTGGATGGCGTTGATGTTCAGCGTGCTGGCGCGGGCGCCTTCGGGGACCACCGGCATGTCGGTCCGGCGCTGACCCAGCATGGGGAACAGCGTCGCCTCCATTTCCGCCAGAACGGCGCCCATGTGGCGCACGGCGCAATCGCCGAGAAAGGGCATGGAGCCGTGGGCGATGCGGCCCTTGGTCTCGATCTCGGCCCACCAGACGCCGCGATGGCCAAGGCAGATGCGGTCCTTGTTCAACGGTTCGGGGATGATGACGTGCTGCACGCGGGCGGGGTCGAAATAGCCGCGTTCGGCCAGCCAGGCGACGCCGCCGTAGCCCCCCGATTCCTCGTCCGCGGTGGCCGAGATCTCGATCGCGCCGGCGAAATCGGGGTGGGCGGCGAGGAAGGCGCGGGCGGCGATGATGCTGGTGGCCAGCCCCCCCTTCATGTCGCAGGCGCCGCGGCCGTAGATGCGCCCGTCGATCAGATCGGCCCCGAAGGGATCGACCGTCCAGCCCTGGCCCACCTCCACCACGTCGTGATGGCTGTTGAAATGCACGCAGTCGCCGGGGCGCGGGCCGGTGCGGCGGGCGACGAGGTTCCAGCGCGGGTAGCGGTCGCTGTCGCCCGGCGTGCCGGTGGCGCGCAGCAGTTCCACCGTGAAGCCGTCGGGTTCCAGTTCGGCGGCGAGGAAGTCGCAGATCTGCCGGTAGTTGCGGCCGGGCGGGTTCAGGGTGGGAATGCGGATCAGGGCTTGCGTCAGCCGGATCAGGCTGTCGCGGCGGGCGGCGATCTCGGTCATCAGACGGTCGGTCATGGCTGCAGACTAGCGGAACCCGCGCCGCCCGCCAGCAGAGTTTGTGCTTGAGCGCCCAGCGCGGCGCGGCTATGCACGGGCGCGTGCGGGTGTGGCGGAACGGTAGACGCGAGGGTCTCAAACACCCTTTCCGCAAGGAGTGTCGGTTCGAGTCCGACCACCCGCACCAAAATACTGTATAAGCAATTGATTTTACTGCAGGGAATTTTGGCGACGTGTTGGGGCCCCACATTTGGTCCCACACATGCTCATTTGATGCTTTCGGATTGATGAGACGCGAAGAATCTCGAGGCTCATTGACAGCGTGACCCATCCATTCAAGTCCTGCAAAGACAGCGGGTTCATTCTGCAGTCTCGATAAGCTCCGGACCCTCGTCCTGAATGCCGAACCTTTGCACGGGGTAGTGGCGCAACTGCGCGCCCGCGCCGATGGCGGTGTCGTCTGTGCCGGCCAGCCAGGCCTCTTGCTCGGCCGGGTTCAGGATCACGGGCATGCGGTCATGCACATCCGCCACGGTCGCGTTCGCCGCGCGGGTCATGATGGTGCAGGTCAGGATGTCGCGCCAGGGTGACATCAGCCCGGCGAAGACCAGCGTTTCGGCATTGCCGGCACCGAAGATGAAGTGCGGCTGTTTGGGTGTGCTGCCAGTCCATTCGAAATAGCCTCCGGCAGGGATCAGGCAGCGGCCGTGGCGCCATGGACCGCGAAAGCTGGGCTTGCTCGCGGCGTCCTCGACCCGGGCGTTGAAGGTCGTGGCTTTCCACTCCTTCAACTCGCCCCGGTGCCAGGATGGAATAAGCCACCAGCGCGCGAGTTCAGCGCGACCGGGGCGCAGGATCAGCACCTCGTTCGTGGGCTTCACGTTGAAGCGGCGGGGCCGGTCGATGATGGATGTCGGGAACGGATTGATCTTCAATTCGGAGAAATCGACTTCGGTATTTCGAAGGTTCGGATCGACATAGCGCCCGCACATGCTACGGCTCCATTCCGTGCATGTGGCCCCGGCTCACCATGCGCTGGCTACTGGCGGCAGCTGGCATAGGTGGTGACCGCAGCTCGGCCTTGGGTTCCTCCCCCATTTCCGTCAGTGGGTGGCTTGGCTGATCGGCCACAGGATCGCTTCGCCAAACCAGAAGTTCACCGTGCCGACGACAAAGCTGACGATCGCGAAGGCGAACACGACGCAGCATGCAGTCAGCAATGCCCGCCTGAGCAGCCATCGTCAGGCTGACTCTACGGGTTCCACGCATATCTCTTCCTGTTCGTCCGCGCATGCGGCCGTCTCATGGCGACTAGCCATAACTCTCACCCCTCACATCACCAAGAGGCAGCGTAGCCCAGAACCTGGCGTCGGTCTATCGTGTCGGCCATGCCGAGGCGCGGCCATTAGCTTCATCTGGTCTGCCGTTGCGGCCACCAGGCCGACCAGAAGCTTGCTGGCCTGCCGTAGGCGGTACGTGACGACGCAGGGATATTGCGACCCGCCGGACTCATGGCACTACTTTGCGCAGCGTGCGGCTGTCTTGTCCGCCCAGAAGCGATGGTGCAGGCTTGATGGTCATGCCTGTCTGGCGTCAGCGCCCATGGGACAGATCAGGCGGATTGCGTGATGGTGGGTTTCTGGATCATCGTAGCCTTCATGGAGCGAAGATGAGCGAGGAACCCGTGACAATGAAAGCCGAGGCCGAAAAGGCCGTGAAAGTCTTCCTCCGAGCGGCCCACGAGATCCCTGAGACCGAAGCGAAGATCCGTATTGGCCTGTCCGTCCTTCGCGGTGAGAACTGCACCGCAGAACTGCGTCGGCGATGGCGCTCCGGAGCGCAAGCATGACCCGCACCATTGTCGTGACCGGCGGTACCGGTGGGATCGGTCGTGCAATCGCCAGTGGTTTTGCCGCAGAGGGCTGGCACGTAATCGCAACCGGCCATGCCGAGGTACCGTCCGAGCCCGACATCGACGACCGGATACTCGACCTGCGCGACAACCCTGCGGTGGAGGCATTGTTCGCCGAACTGCCACGGCTTGACGTGCTGGTGAATGCCGCCGGGGTGATCCGGCGCGGTGGCGAGGAGTTTACCCCAGAGGGTTTCGCCGAGGTGATCGACATCAACCTGACGGGAACTCTGAGAGCCTGTCATGCCGCGCGGCCGCTTCTAGCCCGGCAGGGCGGGTCGATCATCAACATCGCCTCGATGCTGACCTTTTTCGGCAGCGCGGTCTCGCCAGCTTATTCGGCCTCGAAGGGCGGAATTGCCCAACTCACACGCTCCCTTGCGCTTGCCTGGGCGGCCGAAGGCATCCGGGTGAACGCCCTCGCCCCGGGCTGGATCGCCACGCCATTGACTGCTGGCATTCGGGAGAACCCCGAGCGCAATTCAGTGATCCTCGGGCGCACACCGATGGGCCGCTGGGGCCGGCCCGAGGATCTGGTGGCTCCCGCCCTGTTTCTCGCCTCGGAAGGGGCGGCTTTTGTGACCGGCGCCATTCTGCCGGTCGATGGCGGCTATTCCGCCGCGTAAAGGAGAATGTGAAGACCAGAGCCTACGACGACGACCCCAAGTGCGGTCACTCACGCCAACGATGTCAGTGCGCACAACGTCTCGAAGCCGGATTTCCTGGACTCCGAGAGTGGGTCTTACTGTAGTCAAGAATCCACCTTGGGACGCACCCTCGGCTTGGCCACCACATGAAAACAAACAACTTCATGACGATCACTTTGCTAGGTAACTTCCCCGGTGAAAAAGCCACTCGCTGGAGAACTGGCGCGCTCAGCCCCCACGGCATCCGGATCGGGCCAAGAGGAATCATGGGAGGGGTGAACTACGCAGTCGGCCCTTAGCCGCCTGTCGGCGCAGTCCGTTGGTGCGCAGCAGAGTTCCACAGAGCCGACGCTCGAACAGATCTGCGGCAAACTCCCGTCAGCGTACTGGTGACGCGGACTTGGCCGTTCTTCTGTACTCCACATGCTGAGGCAGCGCTGGTCATTGGATTTCTAGGCTCCAGACTCATTGATTTTCAAAGCCAGAAGATGACGGTTGCGGCGAGGGCGACGGCGGAGAGGAAGGTCGTAGCGCACCTGTCATAGCGTGTGGCGATGCGGCGCCAGTCCTTCAGTCTGC
>JBJHCH010000176.1:0-4954 GCA_050485905.1 Paracoccaceae bacterium
GGCGCCAGGTCGGTCTGCACGTCCAGAAAGTGAACGTCGTTTGCCGCGGCCCAGCGGATCGCATCCTCGGCCGACAGGATTCGACCCACATCCATCCCGATGCGTCTGAAGAGATCCATTGCCTATCCTTTCGCACTTTCCGCTGCTCCGGCCACACTACCCGAAACGATCCACGCACTGGCGGCGAGTGAGCGCGGTCCATCCTCGTCGCCCGACAGGAAGGCGAGCCGCACGGCCTCCTCGACGCGGTCACGGGTTTCGGGGTCAAGGCCGGCGACATAGCTGCCGACCGGACCCTGCCCGCCCAGAAGCGGCTGCCAGTAATCGTCGAAATCGGCAAAATCCATCCGGATGGTCACGCCGGTGCGGGTCACGTCCCGTAGCCCGCAATCTCTGAACAGATCGGTCATCCCATCGGGCTTTGCCAGCGGGTGCGAGAACAGCCGCGCGCGCGTCGCCGCCGCATGTGGTTCGATTGCAGCGGCGCTGTCCCACAGCAGCCGCTGATAAACAAGCCCGCCGCGAAAATCCCATGACGATGCCACAACGAGCCCGTCCGGTCGGGTGACGCGCATCATCTCTCTCAGCGCGAGCGACGGATCGGCTTGAAAGTTCAGCAAAAGCACCGCGTAGCTGGCCGCGAAGGTGTCGTCCGGCAGGTTGAGCGAATTTGCGTCCTGAACATGAAACTCGGCCGACGGCAGAAGCGTGCGCGCGACATCCAGATAAGCCGCGGAACTGTCGATCCCGACGACCTCACGGTCGCCGAAGCTGTCGGCCAGGGCAAGCGCCATGCTTCCCGTCCCGCAGCCCACATCCAGCAGTGGCCCCGGCAGGGCGGGTGGACAGTGGTCTGCAACCTCTACCGCCAGCCGACGCGTCCAGCGACCGATGAAGCGATCATAGGCTGCACCATCGTTCGCCTGGTAGGAGCCGGCCGTCTGGGGAGGGGTCATTCGTCGCTCCGTTATCGAAGTTGTGACGGTAGCCAGGTCGCAAGTTCAGGAACCAGGATCAGCAGGACGGTAAATGCGATGATCGCCAGGAAGAACGGCAGGTTGGTCACGAAGATGCGCATCTGGTCGGCCTGCGCGATCCGCGCCGTGATGATCAGGGCGATGGCCAGCGGCGGCGTCAGTTGCCCGATCACGACGGCCATGACCATCAGCACGCCAAAGTGCAGCAGGTCGACCTCGTAAATGATCAGCGTCGGCAGGATCACTGGCACCAGAACCGGGATCAGGGGGTCGAGGAACATTCCGGCGA
This sequence comes from Paracoccaceae bacterium, assembly GCA_050485905.1. Lineage (GTDB taxonomy): Bacteria > Pseudomonadota > Alphaproteobacteria > Rhodobacterales > Rhodobacteraceae > JAWLCA01. The sequence continues at coordinate 1,267 of JBJHCH010000176.1, forward strand.
TGATTGCGAGAAGCACGAGAAGCAACAGGCGCAGGAACATGCTGTCACTCGTGAACAGGTCGATCAGTCCCGCCAGTGCCTGCGGAACATGGGCACTGGACAGGCTGGAGCCCAGAGCGAACGAGAGACTCACGATGACGAGAAGTTCGCCCGTAAGCATCAGTGCCGACACGATGACGCGGTAGAGTTGTGCGAGGGTCAGCGTCCGATACACGAACATCGACAGCAGGATCGCATAGACGACGGCGAAGGCGCCACCCTCGGATGGCGTGAAAACCCCCATCACCAAGCCACCGACAATGATTGCAGGCATCCCGAACGCCAGAAGCGCCCGCTTGCCCGAGCGGATGATCTCACCGGCAGAGAGGCTGCCGTGCCGTCGCCACCTGCGCCGGATTGCGAGGATCGAGATCAGGATCATGAAGGTGAGACCGAGAAGCAGTCCGGGCAGCAACCCCGCGATGAAGAGCGCGCCGAGCGATGTTCCCGTGACGGCGGAGTAAAGGATCATTGGCGACGATGGGGGGATCAGCGGGCCGATGCCAGAGGATGATGCGCTCACCGAGGCCGAGACCTCGGCCGAATATCCCTCGCGCTTCATCGCGGGGATCAGGATCGAGCCCGAGCCTGCCAGATCGGCGGTGGAAGAACCGATCATTCCGCCGAAGAACATGGATGTCAGAACGTTCACCTGGGCCAACCCGCCCCGCATCCAGCCGACCAGCGCGCGGGCAAAATCGAACAGGCGGCCCGAGATGCCGCCTGCGTTCATGATGACCCCGGCCAGAACGAACAGCGGCAGGGCAATCAGCGTGAATTGGCTCACCCCGGAAACCATTGTCTGCGGCACGATCATCGGCCACTGCCCGCCGACCACGAAGTTGAATGCGACCGCTGCGAGCAGCGCAGCGACCATCGGCACGCCCAGGATCAGGAGCAGAAGGAGCAGCCCGATGGCAACGAGTGAGATGATCATCCTGCAACTCCCATGCGAAGGCTCATTGCGGCGGCTCGTCCGTTCGTCGCGCCGCGCGCAGATCCTCGACAACCATCAGAACGTAGGCCAACGCGGCAAGCGCCGGGCCGATCACCAGTGCGGACTGGAACCAGCCCTTGCGCAGCCGAAGATAGATCGTGCGGTCGCCCCCGAAGAACTGCATGTACTCGAGCGAGACGATGGCAAGCCAGATGAACACACCGGCGGCCGTCAGGCTGCCCAGTATGGATAGAATCTGGCGCGGACGCTCGGGAAACAGGCCGACGAAATGCTCGATGCGGATGATCTGTCTGCGTCGGATGGACAGAAACATTCCCAGCATGCCCAGCCAAGGCAACAGGCTGAGCACAAGTTCGTCGCCCCAGATGAAGGTTCTGCCGATCGTGTACCGGCCCGTCGCATTGACGAACACAAGCCCCACGATGGTCATCAGCACCGCTACACCGGCAATCTCGACCACCTTGTTGATCGTCCGGTCCGGCAGGCTCTTGCCGGCATCGGGATCCTGAAGGTCGGCGGCCTTGGTGGCCTCGTCGATCTGGCGACCGAGATCGGTCAGCCCCTGCTTGTCGTCCTGATCGCTTCGATTGGCGGCCATGGCGTCCTGTCGGGTCCGGGCTTGCTTTGGCGGTGGGTGGCGGGCGATCCGCGCCCGGTGGTTTTGGCACCGGGCGCGTCATGTTTCGTCAGATCAATCAGCCTGCGCTGCCGCCACGACGCGGTTGGCAAAGTCGGACCCTGCCATCGCGCCGACCTCTTCCCAGATCGGTACGGCGGCTTCTTGGAAGGCGGCAAGGTCGATCTCGTTGATTTCCATGTGATCCTCCAGTTCGGCGAGAAGCGTCGCGTCACCTTCAACGCCGAGATTGCGCGTGTACTCCGCGGCCTCCTGCGCGGCTACCCGCACCGCCTGCTGCATCTCTTCGCTAAGAGAGTCGAACTTGCGTGCGTTCATCACCAGCGTCACCGGCGAATACACATGGTTGGACAGCGAAAGGTAATCCTGCACCTCGAAGAACGAACGGTTCTTGATCGCCAGCAGCGGGTTCTCCTGCCCGTCTACCGTCCCCTGCTGCAGGCCGAGGTAAAGCTCTCCCATGTTCATCGAGATCGGCTGCGCGCCGAACGTCTGGAACGAGAGGATCCGTGCCGGGCTTCCAGGCACACGGATCTGCACGCCGTTCAGGTCGGACGGGACGATGATCGGGCGCACATTGTTGGTGATCTGGCGGAAGCCCAACTCACCAAAGGCCAGCACCTCCAGCCCGGCAGCGTCGCGCATGGACTGGCGTAGTTCCTCGCCGACCTCTCCATCGAGCAGGCGCGCAACGGTGTTGCGGTCGCTCAGCAGGAACGGCATGTCGAAGATCGCCCATTTCGGATCGAGCGTCACCGCATCCGATCCCATCGGATAGACATCGATCTGTCCGGTGCGGATCATCTGAAGGTGCACTTCCTCGTTGCCCAGGGCTTGGGTGTGGAAGAATTCGTAGCTGAACTGGTCACCGAGCGCCTCCTCCAGGTTCTTGGCAAAGCGTTCGGCCATTTGCAGATCGAGGCCGGTCATCGGGTTCTCGCCCGATATACGCAGGGTCAACTCCTGCGCCTGTGCCGTAACGGGCAGCGACGTCACAAGGCCGAGCGCCGCGGCGCCCAGGAACATTCTTGTCAGGCTGGTCAGGCGTGTCATCGGTTTCCTCCTCGTTGTTGGGCGAATGCCCTTGCTCCGGCGCCGCGGGCAACGGCACCGGGTATCTGATGGGTCAGGGAGCGACGAGCGAGTCCCTGAGTGCGTCACGGTTGAGTGTGACGCCGAAGCCTGGAGCATCGGGAATGCGAAGGCACCCGTCCTCGATCTCGGGGACGTCGAGGAACAACTGTCGCTCCACCTGCTCGACGCCGAGGTGGCACTCGGCAAGCGTTCCGTTCCGGAAGCCCGCGACGTGATGCAGGCAGAAGATGCCACCACCGCCGGCGTCTGACAGCGGACGGTTGTAGATCTGGGCGAGGTAGGCGACGCGCCGGGTTTCCGTCATGCCGCCATTGTAGAGGCTGTTCGGCATGAAGATGTCGATGGCGTCATGCTCCAGGAAGGATCTGAATCGGTCGGAATGGCCATCCATCTGTCCTGCGGAGAGTGGGATCGCGGTGCGGCGGCGCAGGAGCGCCATGTCGCGCGGATCGTTGCGCTGCACCGGATCCTCGAACCAGGCGATGTCACACTCCTCGATCAGCTTCACGAGTCTCATCGCCTGATCAAGCGTCAGGCTCTCGTTGGCATCGATGGCCAACAGCGTATCGGGGCCAAGCGCCGCTCGGACGTGGCGCACACGGGCCGCATCCTCGACGATGCCGCCTTTGGCCACGCCCACAAGCATCTTGAACCGCCGATGACCGCGCACCTTCAGATCCCCGGCGACCTGCACAAGCTGATCCCGGTCGAATGCCCCGAAACCGAAGGTGACGTAGGCGTCGGCATGGTCCTTGTGGCCGCCCAGAAGCTGCGCGACGGTGCGGCCGGACGCCTTGCCCAGGATGTCCCACAGCGCGAGGTCGATACAGGACAGGGCGGACAGGTTGATCCCGATGGTCTGCCCGCGTTCCGAGACCAGCTTGTGGAGCCGGGCGTGGATCGCCTCCAGATCGCGCGGGTCGCAGCCGATCACGGCGGGGCCAAGGTGGTTGTTGACC
>JBJHCH010000177.1:0-4922 GCA_050485905.1 Paracoccaceae bacterium
TGGCGCAGCACGTTGCGGAAATGCTGGGTGCCGGGCACCAGCCCCACCTCGGCCACATGGGGACGGCTGGTGCGGTAAAGGTGCAGGGCGATGGACAGCACGACGCCCGCGCTCACCCCGGCCTCGACCCCCAACAGCAGGGTCGCGGCCAGCGTCGCCACCACGGCCGAGGCATCGGCGCGCGAATAGGACCACGCCCGCCGCACGATGCCCAGATCGACAAGGCTCAGCACCGCAACGATGATCGTAGCTGCCAGCACCGCCTTCGGCAGAAAGAACAGCAGCGGCGTCAGCGACAGCGCAGCGATGGCGATGCCCAGCGCGGTGAAGGCACCAGCAGCCGGCGTCGCGGCGCCGGCGTCGAAGTTCACCACCGACCGCGCGAACCCACCCGTCACCGGGAACCCGCCCGAGAACGCCGCGCCAACATTGGCCGCGCCCAGCCCGATCAGTTCCTGATCCGGGTCGATGTGCTGCCGCTTCTTTGCCGCCAGCGTCTGGGCGACTGACACGGATTCCACGAACCCGATCACTGCGATCAGCAGCGCCGGCAGCAAAAGCGCCGAGATCAGATCGGGCGAGAGCGACGGAAGTGTTAAGGGCGGCAGGCTTTGCGGCACCGCGCCGACGATGGCCACGCCCCGGTCGGCCAGATCGAACTGCCGGACCGCTGCGATAGACGCCGCGACGGCCAGGATTGGCCCGGTCTTGGCGATCAGATCGGCCGCCCGCGGCGGCAGCCCCACGCGGATCAGCAGCGGCTTCAACCCCTTGCGCACCCAGAACAGGAAGGCCAGCGCCGCCCCGCCGATCAGCAGCGTGATCGCGTTCGTCGCGGGCAATGCCGCAGCCAGAGCGCCGATCATCTCTGGCAGCGTCCGCCCGCCGGCCGACACGCCCAGCAGGTGGCCAAGCTGGCTAGTAGCGATCAGCAGGCCCGAGGCAGTGATGAAACCCGACACAACCGGATGCGACAGGAAGTTGGCGATGAAGCCCAGTCTGAACAGCCCCATCAGCAGCAGCATCACACCCGACAGCAGCGCCAGCGTCAGCGCGGCGGCGGCGTAGCCCATGGTGCCCTGCGCCGCGATGCTACCCACCGCCGCGGCCGTCATCAACGACACCACCGCCCCCGGACCCACAGCCAGCGCGCGGCTGGTGCCGAAGACGGCGTAAAGCAGGATCGGCACGATCGAGGCATAGAGCCCCGCCTCGGGCGGCAGGCCCGCCAGAAGCGCGTAGGCAAGGCTTTGCGGAATCAGCATGATCGTGACAATCACTGCCGCAACCAGATCGCTGACCAGGGCACCGCGCGTGTAGCGCGGCCCCCAGTCCAGCACCGGAAGATAGGAGCGCAGTCTGATCATCGTCGGGCCTGCATGCAAAAGGGGTCAGGCCCGCGGCCGTTGCCGCGGGCGCCTAGTGTCGGATCGGACCTGTCGGTGCCGGTCTCTCAGGTTGTGGCGCTGCGGGCGAGTTGCGCGGACAGCGCCCGCGCCAGCAGAATCCCGGCCAGCATGGCGGCGACGAACAGGATCACCTCTCCCCGGCCGGTGCCCAGCGCAGGCAGTGCGCCACCGGGGCAGAAGCCTGCGATGCCCCAGCCGATGCCGAAGACGGCAGAGCCGCCAACAAGGCGCAGGTCCAATGCCTTGGGCGCGGGCAAATGAAACTGGCTGTCCAGTAGCGGCCGACCGTGGCCCAGCACCACCCGATAGCCAACAAAGGTAACGACGAGAGCCCCGCCCATCACGAAGATCAGGCTGGGATCCCAACTGCCCGCGACGTCGAAGAAGTTCAGCACCTTGGCCGGGTTGGCCATTCCCGAGATCGAGATGCCGATGCCGAACAGCAGCCCGATCAGATAGAATGCGATGAGTCGCATGGCTCAGCCCCCCAGAACATGACGAATGACAAAGACGGTCGCCCCGGTCGCGACCATGAAGGTCGCCGTGGCAACAATGGAACGCACCGACAGCCGCGCCATGCCACAGATGCCGTGACCCGAGGTGCATCCCGAGGCAAAGGTCACACCAATGCCGACCAGCAGCCCGCCAATCACCAGCATGGGCGCTGAAACCGGAACCTGAATCTGTGGCATGCTTCCGGTCACGACCAGAACAGCCAGCGGACCAGAGATCATGCCCGCCAGCACCGCCAACCGCCAGCCGCGGTCCGCGGATGAGGCGGGTGCCATCGCCCCAGCCAGGATGCCGGTCGCGCCCATGATCCGGCCACCGACCAGCATCAGCAGCACGGCGGCGGCACCGATCACCATCCCGCCGGCAAGCGATTGAATCGGGGTAAAGACTGTCTCCATCATGCGATCTCCTCGCGGTGGCCGGTGGGCAAACGGACCAGCGGCGCGACGACTCGCGGCGTCACGCCCATTCCCTGCCGTCCCGGCATCTCGTTTTCAGGTACCGTCCTACATGACCGCCGCATGCCGGTCAGTGACATAGTCACCATGCCGGCGGATCAGGCCCGTTCCCCTGCCAGCGCCCCCAGCGCGGCGGGGTCGCGCAGGGCGATGGCGCCGCGCGATTGTGCAATCCAGCCTCTGCGCTGGAACTCCTGCAACTGGCGCGAAATGACCTCACGCGCAGTGCCCAGTTCGGCGGCCAGTTCCTGATGGGTCGCCTGCACCGCCCCGGTTCCCCGCGCCAGATCGATCAGCCGCTGGGCCAACCGAATGTCGACGCGCTGAAATGCCACCTCGTCGATCACCCGGAACAGGTCGGTGATCCGGCGTGAATAGGCAGAAAAGACGAAGCTGCGGAACGCGGGAGAGGTTGCCAGCAGGTCGTCAAAGACCGCGCGCGGGATCGCCACGGTCACCAGATCGGTCTCGGCGATGCCTTCGGCAAGGTAATCGGCATAGGCCAGCAGGCAGGCCGTGGTCAGCACGCAGCTCTGCCCGGCCTCCACACGGTAGAGCACGATCTCGCGCCCGCCTTCGGATGTCTGCTGGACCCGCACGATGCCTTCGAGCAGCAGAAGAAGATGGGTCGGCGGCTTTCCCGGTCCGAAAAGCTGCGCCCCGGCCGGGAAACGCGCGATCCGCCCCTCGTGCGTCAGCCGCGCGCGCACCGCCGGTTCCAGCCCGGAAAGGCCGGTGAATCGGGCGATCCAGTCCTGAGAGTCCGTGGCGCCCGCCATCCGCCGCGCTCAGCCCGCCGGACGTGCTGTGGGCCGGGCCATGAGACGGGCGAAGCGGGCGGCCTCGTCCTGATAGCGCGGTGACGTGGCGATGCTGGGGGGCGCGGCGGGTTGCGGCGTCCCGTCCAGCGCAGCGGCCAGCGCGCCGAGCAAGCGGCGGGTGCGCCCGTCGCTGAGGGTATAGAACACGGTCCGCGATTGCCGCCGCGTACCGACCAGCCCCGCGCTGCGCAACTCGCCCAGATGGCGGGACAGCATCGGCTGCCGGATCGCCAGATCGTCCTGCAATTCGGCCACCGATCGCTCTGCCTCGGCCAGATGGCAGAGGATCGCCAGCCGGTCCCCATTGGCCACGACGCGAAGAAAACCGGAAAGATCCGCCGCCCGGTCGCGCAGGCTCTCCGCCGTTGTTGGCGCGGTCATGTCCGCCGCTCCGCCAGATACCACGGCCCGCGGGTGTCGGGTCGTGCCGTCGCCTCGTCATGGGTCAGCGCGCTCGGCTCAAGCAGCGCACGGCCGCTGCGCCAGCCCTCGGGGGCCGAGGCGCCTTCGCGGTCTGTGGTCTGCAGCGCGGTCACCAGTCGCAGCAATTCATCGACCGACCGGCCCACCTGCATCGGATACCAACTGATCGCCCGGACGACGCCTGCCGGGTCGATCACGAAGCTGGCGCGAACTGTCGCCGAAGACGCGGCCGAAACATCCAGCATCCCGTAGGCGCGCGCGATGACCATCGACGGATCCTCGACCACCGGAAAGGGCACACGCACATCCAGCCGCGTCTCCAGATCCCGCAACCAGGCCAGGTGGGCGAAGAGCGAATCCACCGACAGCGCCAGCAGGTCGCAGTCCAGCGCCGCGAATTCCGGCGCGCGCCGGGCAAGGCTCACGAACTCGCTGCTGCAAACCGGAGTAAAGTCGGCGGGATGCGAAAAGAACAGAAGCCAGCGGCCGCGATAGTCCGAAAGACGCCGCTCACCCATGGTGGTCCGCGCGGTGAAATCGGGCGCGGTATCCCAGATCCGCAGGCTGGGCGCGGTGGTTGCCTCGGGGAACGAGGATACCTCGGGTGCCGGAACGGATACGCTCATCTCGACTCCATCGCCGCCCGCGCGCATCGGTCGGATCGACCGCAGAACACTTGCCGGGCATGATTGCCACTTTGCGATAAGTGATAATCATCTATCCGCTCGCTGTCCAGCGGTGACTCGCAAGCTCAGGGGAAGTCTAAGCTAAAAAACCTGGCCGAAACTGACGAAACTCGCCAACGAACTCGGGAAAGATTCCATATGCGCAAATCAGTTAGCAAAATTCGATAGCATAAATTCAAGAATATCGTTGCCAAACTTTTGTTTTTGTCTCAGCATGTCACGGCATACATTGCGGGATGATGCCTCTGGCCGGGCCGGGGCGCAGGAACCGTCGAGAGGAGAATGGCATGCAGATGACACGCAGACAGGCGGTTGCGCTTGGGCTGAGCGGGGCGGCGATCGCGCTGTTGCCGCTTCGCGCCAGCGCCGCGCTTGATGACATGATCGCCGAGTTCACCGGCGGCACGACCCCGACCGAGGGCGATCTGGTTCTGACCGCCCCCGAGATCGCCGAGAACGGTAATGCCGTGGGCATCGAGGTAAGTTGCCCCGGCGCGGAATCGATCCGCCTGCTGGCGCCAGCCAACCCCAACGCCGAGGTCTGCACCTTTCATTTCGGTCCTCTGGCAGGGTCACACGACGCATCGATCCGGATCCGAATGGCGGAAACGC
>JBJHCH010000178.1:0-4823 GCA_050485905.1 Paracoccaceae bacterium
GTGCGCGTCGAGGATGGCGGCGACGTCACGCTTGATCTCGAGGGCGCGCTTTCGGCGATGCTGGATCTTGCCCAGCCGGGTGCTGTTCGTGATTTGGACCGCGGTTAGGTCAAGGTGGTTGCGGGGGCTCGCTTTGGCCTTCACCGAACAGAGGGGCGACTGTGATTCAGTGAACTTCAGGTTATGAACCGATATGGAAGAAACTCCAATAGCTTATTTATTTCAGATGCTTAGCCATAAATTCCTTGATTTCGAGGGCTTTCCATCCCGACACTCGCCGACCTTCAGCAAGGTCGAGTGCAGCGGGCCGCGCCAAAACGGCGCACGCGGGTGGAGGTGGCGTTGATGTTAGGGATTCTCCATCGACAATCGCCTTCCATGTTGAACCCTGCTGATCGCTCCCGTGTCATCGCCGGTCGAAGGCGATGGGCAGGCTGATCGGACCGGTATTGCCGCTGTCAGCAAGCCAGGTCGCCGTTCCGGCAAGCCGCGGCGGACCCATGCGGGCCGAAAGGATCCGGTAGGCCACCGCCATGTCGTTGCGCGCGACGATGTTGCCCAGGCAATGGTGGATGCCGCCGCCGAAGCCGTAGTTGCGCGCCCGCTGCGCGGTGATGTCGAACGGTGCCTCGCCGAAGACCTCGGGGTCGGTGCCGGCGCTTTCGGAATAGAGGTGCAGCACCGTGCCCGCGCGGATCGCGATGCCACCATAGTCGAAATCCTCGGTGGCAAGCCGCGTGACCCAGGTGATCGTCGGGCGCATCCGCATCACCTCGGTGGCGGCGGCCATGTCGAGCGACGGGTCTACGGCCAGCGCCTCCCACTGGTCAGGATGGTCGATGAACATGGCGATGCCGAGGCCAAGCTGGTTGCGGGTGGTATCGACGCCGGCGAAGATCAGCATCAGCGCGAGGTTGTGCACCTCGTCCGGGGTCAGCCGGTCGCCGCCCTCGCTGGCCGCCACCATCCGCGACAGGATGTCGTCACCCGGCTGACGACGCCTTTCGTCAAGAACATCTGCGACATGGTCCGACAGGGCCCGCGTCGCCGCCTCGATCCGGTCGATCTCGGCACGGTAGTTGACGCCCAGCGCCAGCCCCATGTCGGCGGCGTTTTCCAGGATGAACCCGGCCTGATCCTCGGGCAGGCCGAGAAGCAGGCACAGGACACGCGCGGCATAGGGGTCGGCGAACTCAGCCATGAAGTCGCACTCGCCTCTGTCGATGAACCCATCGGCCAGGTCGATGCTGATCCGCTCAAACTCGGGCATCAGAACCTTGACCACCTGCGGCGAAAAGGCGGGATTCACCAGCCGGCGCAATCGCCAGTGATCGGCGCCCTCGGTCACCAGAATGGTCTTGCGCCACCAGTCGGCAAAATGGCCATCTGGCACACCGTTCATGGCGGGCCAGTTGTGGCTACCCTGAATCAGGCTGGAATGGTTGAGCAGTTCGCCCACCTCGTGATGGCGAAGGACGGCGAGGCCGTAGGCTGTGCGCGCAAACCAACGTTGCTCACGGGCCGCCCGGACCTCCTCAGACCGGATCGAGAAGGCAGGGCTTGCGGCGTCAAGAAAGGGCACATCTGTCAGCGCAGCCTCGGAGGTCATGCGAAACCTTCCATTAGTGATCGATCCCTCGTCCACCATGCACCGCAGGGTAGTCATCCTGCTCTGATCCGAGGATGACGCCGAGACGCTAATCGGAACAGAACGCCCGGCGCAACCGCACTTCACGCGCGTTCCATTGGGGCGGGGTGAAGTCAAAAACATTCCCGCTACCGCGGCCCGTCGACGGACCCGGGTCACGAAAGCGCAGAACAGCAGGTGCACCAGTGCACAGCATGTCGAGAATTCTGGCAACACCTAAGGCGCACTGTCATCGGACATCTCGAACTGGCCAAGTCACCCGCTCCCGACCGCCTTCCCCACGTTCTAGCGCATGCTTCAGCGTTCGCTCGCGGCGGGCGGTATAGGCATGATACAGCCGTTCCACAGATCCGCCGCCACTAGAAACAACCTCTGTGCGAGTCATCGCACCTGTCGGTCAATGTCTGGCGAATCGATTGTCGGTGCTGGAATCTCCAGCCTCCCATCGTTGTCGGCTGCTTGCATGGCCTAGTCCGGCAGGTTGAACAGGGACCTATCACCGACCCCCGCCCCAGACTGCATTCGTGGGGGTCGGCGCAGGAGAAAAGGACGTTGAGGCTATGAGACTTCCGCCAAGGAGCCTACTACTCGGCGTTGTTGCAGAACTCTCGCCGTAGAGGATGCACATCGTGAATCCATGCGGTTTGACGGGTGGCATGAGCAAGCCCAAGCCCGCCCGTTACCGCACGACGAACTGGTCTGACTACAACACTGCACTCAGGAAGCGCGGGTCGCTGCTGATCTGGCTGGACAAGGAGATGGCCTGGCTCGCGCCGCATGACGGCAGCCCCGGTCGCCCTGCGGTCTTCTCGGATGCCGCGATCCAGTTCTGCCTGTCGATCAAGGTGCTCTTCAAGCTGCCGCTCAGGCAGACATCCGGAATGGTCGCGACCCAACGATGCAGCGCGACTGCGCAGCCGGCATGACCGCGCGGAACTGGCGCGCGATGTTCGGTCTGGAGTAGCGCTTAACTGCCCATGGCCCCGGACAGCAGCCCCTCGCGCTCGTCGAAGAAGCCGCGCAGCCGGTCGATCATGGCGCGCACTTCCGGGCGATGGCGGTCATCGGCATGGGCGATGAGCCAAAGCGTTTCGGAAATCTCGGGGATCACGGGGCCCGCGCGCATCAGATCAGGGTCACTGTCGCCCAGATAGCAGGGCAGCACCGCGCGCCCCGCGCCGCCGACCGTCAGATCGTAAAGTATACCCCGCGCATTGGCCCAGACCGTGATCCAGCGCGCGGGGTCGCTGTCGGTCCAGCGCTCGGCCGGGGTCTGCGCCACCTCGCGGCCCAGCGCGACCCAGGTGCTGTTGCGGGTCGCATCGAAGGCGCGCGCGGCGAAGTGCGCGTAGGCGCAGGGGCCGAGGCGGATCGCCACGACATTGCCGGTCTCGGGCGGGTCGCGCGTCAGCGCGATATCGGCCTCGCGCCGTTCCAGATCGACGAGTGCCTCGGCGGTCTTGAAGCACAGGCGAAACCGGTCCTCGGGCGTCCAGACCGCATTCAGCCGCCCGCCCAGGAATACCGACATCCAGGCCCCCATGGCCACCGTGACGATGGGCAGCGCCTGCGGGCCTTCGCGCCAGTCCTCGATCGCGCGGGCCGACGCCTCCATCCCGCGCACGCGGTCATAGAGCGCCTGCCCGTCGGGCAGCAGGTGGTAGCCGGTGCGGTGGCGCGTGAAGAGCGCCCGGCCCAGCCGATCCTCCAGCGCGCGCATCGCCCGGCCCAGCGTGGGCGCGCTGATGCCAGTGCGGACAGCAGCACCTGCAAGGGTGCCTTCGCGGGCGACATGGCAGAAGAGGCGCAGGTCGTTCCAGTCGAGGTCGTTCATTCCTGAAAGGTAGCATTCGAACGCACGGGCTAAAAGCGTGAGATTGCAGCAGCTACCTTGGGCTCACATTGAGACACCGATCAGAACTGGAGCTTTCCATGCAGCTGCATCTCGCACTGATGGGGCGTGCCCTGCTGCGCCCCCGCCGCCATCATCCGCTTGACGATCCGCTGAATGCGCCAGAATGGGCCGGGCTGTGGCGGGTCTTTGAGTGGCGCGCCCGGCTTGGCCGGTGGCTTCGGACGCGCCGGGGCTCGACACCTCGGCCCCTGCCCCGGCCGCGAGGCCGCGGCGCGCTTGACAAGGCGGATAGGCTGTGCGGCCAAAGCAACGAGGAGAGCGTATGACCCGGGACGCCTATCGCCGCCCGCCCGACGCCGTGGACATGGCCGCCGAGGAGCGCGCCATCCGGCGCGACACGACTATCGCGACCGTAGTAACCTTGGCAGGCTTCACCGCCGCCTTCTGGCTCGGCCCGGTGCTGGCCGATCTGCCCGCGGATGTCGCGGAACGTCTGGCCTTCGCGGCGTTGGTCTTCGCCGTGCCGGGATTCGTGCTGCTGGTTGCGATAATGATGGTCTCGACCACGCGGCGCTTCTCGCCCGAGGATATCGGCGGGCAGGCCGCCGGGCCGCCCAGCGAGCGGCTGGCAATCAAGGCCGTGTTCTTGCAGAGCACGTTGGAACAGACCGTGCTGGCGGCAGGCTTCTACTTCGCGCTCGCCGCCGTGGCGAGTGGGGCCTGGCTGGCGCTCCTGCCGGTTGCGGCGGGGCTGTTCGTTATCGGGCGGGTGCTGTTCTACCGCGGCTATCCGCGCGGCGCGCAGGGCCGGTCGCTCGGGATGGGTCTGACCATGATGCCCGCCGCGCTGGGTTATCCGCTGGTGGCAGGGCTGGCACTGTTCAGCGGTTGAGGCGACCCCGACAGGAAGTCGGCGATTCAACCTGCGATCACCTCCAAGTGGCTCTGTTGCACAAATCCCGTGAGGGATTCATCTCGTGAATCCAGCGTGGTAGCCGGGATGCATGAGCAGACCCACATCCCCGACCTACAAGACCAGGAACTGGCCGGCCTACAATGAAGCGCTCAAGCGCCGGGGCTCGCTGACGATCTGGTTCGACCCCGAGATGAGCTGGGATGCCGTGCCGACAGGCAGGCGTGGCCGCCAGCAGAGCTACAGCGACGCCGCCATCCAGACCTGCCTTTCAATGAAAGTGCTTCTGTGGTTGCCGCCCGTGATGCAAGAGGTTTCTGACCGTGTTGGCATGTGATCGAGTGCGGTCTTCTGTCAGGCCTCAAGGTGCGGCACTTACAGGCCGCGGGCCGGAATGGTGATCTGCG
>JBJHCH010000179.1:0-4693 GCA_050485905.1 Paracoccaceae bacterium
GGCCGGAGAACCTGTGCGCCGGCTGCGGCACGGATATTCCGGCGCGGACGACCCATTGCGCGTTCTGCGAACGGGCCGCGGCGGACACGACCGGGATGATCCTGACGACGGCGCTGCACTGGCTGGCCCTGATCGCCATGATCGCGGCGGTTGTCGGGATCGGGTTCCTGATATCGCCCTGAACCCGGCCCGATGGCCGCACCGGGGCGATCCACCCCCCGAAAAACGGGCCGCCCCCATGGGGCGGCACGGTTTGGGCAACGTGCCCAAAAAATCAAGCTGTTGAAAAGAAACGGTTTCGGATTTTCTGTTTACCGGATTTTAACCCTGGGCAGGGGTTTGGGGGGTGCGGGCGGGCCATTCAGAGGGGGCGCTTCGGCGTGTTCCTTGCCAGTTTGCTTCGCCTGAAGGGCGCCCTGAGTTGCCGCACCGGCGTCGGGCAGGTACCCAACGCACAGGGCTGCTTCGCGCCCGTTGCAGCCTACCAACCGCGATCCTATGCTTTGCGGCGGACCACCAGAAAGCCCCGGCCATGTCTGTCCTTTCTCTGCACGGCTACAGATACAGCGTCTATACCCGTATCGTCAGAGTCGTTCTGGAAGAGAAAGGCCTTTCATACGAAACCCATGAGGTGGATCCGTTTTCCGGTGATCTGGGACCGACCTATGCGGGCTTGCATCCTTTTGGGTTGGTTCCGGCTCTATCCCACGGCAGCTTTTCCTTGTTCGAAACCAGCGTCATCGCACGCTATATCGACGCCGCGTTCGAGGGACACCCGCTTACGCCGTCGACCGCCACCGACATCGCGCGGATGGCGCAGGTCATCGCAATCACCGACACCTACGGATACCGGCCCATGGTGCGGCAGGTGTTTGCGCACAGGGTATTCCGACCACTGGTCGGTGAAACTCCTTGCGAAGCAGAAATATCGTCGGGCCTCGCCGCGTCTCGAGAGGTATTGGCGGCGCTTGAGGCGATTGCAGCGGAAGGAAAGGCGCTATCCCACGGCCAAGTCACTTTGGCAGATTGTCACCTTGCGCCAATGGTCGATTACTTCGTCGCTGCACCCGAGGGGTTGGAGATGCTGCATGATTTTCCCGCACTCTCCGCTTGGTGGTCGCAAATCGAAAAGCGCCAAAGCATTGTTCGCACCGATCCAGGTCGTCCGCGGGCTGGTGACTGAACCTGCGTCAGCTTTGTCCGCACAGCGGTCGTCGATGGCCGCCGGGATCGCGCGGATGATCCCGGAAAGATCTTCTGGGCCTGTTCATTCGCCTTGCACCTGTGTCTGCCGGCCCCGTCCGGCGATCCATGCTCGGGTAACCCCCCCAACGCAAAGGGCCGCCCCACGGGGCGGCCCTGTCGTTTTCCGGTCGGGCGGGGTGCGGCCCGGCCTTCAGCTTTCCGGCGCGTCGGGCGAGACGGTGGCCAGGTAGGCGGCCATGTCCTTTGCCTGCTCCTCTCGCCGCAACTGGAAGGCCATGTTGCTGCGGATGCTGCTGTCGCCGAGGTATTCGCGCAGGAAGCCGGTCGGATCGGCCAGATAGGCGGCGAGGTTTTCCTCGTCCCAGACCAGCCCGGCCTCTCCCGCCGCGACCATCGCGTTGGAATAGCGGAAGCCATCCTCGGTGCCGGCCGTGCTGCCGATGATGTTGTAGAGGTTCGGCCCGGTGCGGCCGCCGCGCTGGATGTCGGTGCCGTCGTCATCCTGAATCATGTGGCAGGCGCGGCACTGGCCCCAGACCCGTTCGCCCGCCGCCGGATCACCGGCCAGCGCAGGCGATGCCACCATCAGCCCCCCCGCCACAAGCACCAGATACTTATTCATTGCTCTCTCCCTAAGGGTTTGCCGTCCGACGGAACGTAGCCCAAGCGAATCCGGCGTCAATTCACCTTTTTGGTGATGGCCGATTCAGGCCACCGCCCGCGACAGGGCGCATTGGGTCCACAACACCTCCAGCGCGCGCAGCAGGTGGTCGATATCGGCATCCGTGTGCAGCGGCGAGGGGGTGAAGCGCAGCCGCTCCGTCCCCTTGGGCACGGTGGGATAGTTGATCGGCTGCACGTAGATGCCGAACTGATCCATCAGGATGTCGGCGATCTGGCGGCATTTCACCGGATCGCAGATCATCACCGGGATGATGTGGCTGGGGTTGGGCAGATGCGGGATGCCCAGCCGGTCAAGGCCCGCGCGCAGCCGCGCGACCTGCCGGCGCTGCTGCATCCGCTCCGCGTCGCTGGTCTTCAGGTGGCGGATCGAGGCGGTGGCGGCGGCGGCCACGCCCGGCGGCAGGGCGGTGGTGAAGATGAATCCGCTGGCAAACGAGCGGATGAAATCACACAGCGCCGCCGATCCGGTGATATAGCCGCCCAGCACGCCGAAGGCCTTGCCCAGCGTGCCCTCGATCAGGGTGATGCGGTCCATCAGCCCCTCCTGCTCCGCCACGCCACCGCCGCGGGGACCGTAAAGGCCGACGGCGTGCACCTCGTCGAGATAGGTCATGGCGCCGTGTTTCTCGGCCACCTCGACGATTTCCCGGATGGGGGCGATGTCGCCGTCCATCGAATAGACGCTCTCGAACGCGACGATCTTTGGCCGGTCGGGGCCGATGGCGGCGAGTTTGCGGTCCAGATCGGCGGGGTCGTTGTGCTTCCAGATCACCTTGTCGGCGCGGCTGTGGCGGATGCCTTCGATCATGCTGGCGTGGTTCAGCGCGTCGGACAGGATCACCGCGCCGGGGATGCGGCTGCCCAGGGTGGAGAGCGCGGCCCAGTTGGAGACATAGCCCGAGGTGAAGATGAGTGCCGATTCCTTGCCGTGCAGGTCGGCCAGTTCAGCCTCCAAAAGCGTGTGGCAGTGGTTGGTGCCCGAGATGTTGCGCGTGCCGCCCGCGCCCGCGCCGCAGGCGTCGATCGTGGCCTTCATGGCGCCGGTGACATCGGGGTGCTGCCCCATGCCGAGGTAGTCGTTGGAGCACCAGACCGTGACCTCGCGCGTGCCCATGCCGTGATGGTTCACGGCGCGGGGAAAGGCGCCGCGCTTCCGCTCCAGATCCGCGAAGATGCGATAGTTTCCGTCACGCTTCAGGGCGTCGAGCTGGGCGGTGAAGAGGGCATCGAAGTCCACGGGGTTTCCTCCGTCAGTTGTTCTTTTCGGGTTTGGGCGCGGGCAGCATCCAGCGCCAGAGTTTCTCGTCCGGCAGGGGCAGGACCATCAGCCAGTGTTCCAGAAGCGCGAGCGCGGTCAGCGCCGCCAGCAGGGCAAAGCCCACGACCGCCGCCGCGTCGGGCGCGGCATGAAGCCGTTCCAGCCAGCAGGCGGTGGCGAAGGAAAGCGCGGTGATCGAGATCGGGTAGACCCAGTTCAGCCGCGCGATGCGGAAGTGGCTGGGCAGATGCGAAAGCGGCCTCGGCAGGAAATCGACGTTGATGCGCGGGACGCCGAAGAAGAGGTTCAGCTTGGCCGAGATGCGGGCGAAGAACAGCACCGCAAAGGTCCAGAAGCCAAAGCCGTTGGGCGCGGCGAGGGCAAGGAAGCCCATGCCGATCAGCAGCGCGACCAGCGCCATTTCGTGATAGGCGATGGTGCCCCAGGCGCGGATGAAGCGTTCCCATTCCGGCACGCCGCGCGGGCAGGGGTGGCGGTTGGGGCCGGCGACGATGCCGGTCAGGAAGGCCAGCTCCACCCAGCCCCAGACGGCCAGCGCCGACAGGAAGGCGAGGTAGATGCCGGCGACGGAAGTGTCGCCCAGCGTCACCCAGAAGCCATAGAGGCCAAGGCCGAACAGCGGCAGGCCGAGAAGTGCGGCGCGCAGGTGGGCACCCGCGCCCCCCAGATCGGCGCGCTTCACGACCATCAGGATCGCCCCGGTGGAGAACCACCAGATGAACAGGGCGACAAGCGCCGCTGTCCAGCCCGAGGCCATCAGTAGGCCGGCACGAGGTGCGGCCTTGCCGGCACCTGATGTTTCTTCACCGGGATCAGGTAGAGCCCGGCAAAGGTGAGGCCGGCCCGCAGGGCGGCGGTCTTTGACCCGATCCAGCCGCCCACGCCGCCGCGCGCCTTTGCCTCTGCCATGTCGCCCATCGCCACGCGCAGCTTCTTCAGCCCGGCTTCCCAGCGCGGGTTGTCGAGGTCGATCTCGATCGGGAAGATCTGGCGGCTGATCTCGGATGTCTTCTTCAGCACCTCGCGGTCATACCAGTCGATGTCGATGCCCAGCGCCTTGTGGAAATGCGGGCGGGCATGGTCGCGCACGCACATCACGCTGAACACGGCGACAAGGAAGAAGCGTATCCAAAGCTTGTTGACGAAGCTTTCGGTCAGCTTGGGGTCGGTCTTCATCAGCAGGGCGAAGGCCTCGCCGTGGCTGAACTCGTCATTGCACCACTGTTCGAACCATTTGAAGATCGGGTGGATCATCTTGTCGGGGTTCGCCTCAAGGTGCCGGTAGATGGTGATGTAGCGGGCGTAGCCGATCTTTTCCGACAGATAGGTGGCGTAGTAGATGAACTTTGGCCGGAAGTAGGTGTATTTCTTGGCCTTGGTCAGGAAGCCGAGGTTCACGGCGATGTTCGCCTCGCGCAGGGCGTCGTTGATGAAGCCGGCGTGGCGGGCCTCGTCACGCGCCATGTAGTTGAACAGCTCGCAGATGTCGGGGTTGTTGCCGCGGCGCTTCATCTCCTTGTAAAG
>JBJHCH010000180.1:0-4651 GCA_050485905.1 Paracoccaceae bacterium
CGCCCCAATGGATCAGTTGCCGGCCGATCAGCCCCTTGGCCATCCAGCCGACCAGCACGGTGAAGACCAGGAACACGATCAGCCCGAAGCCGCGCACGTCATAGCCGGTCAGGAAGAACGGGTGATAGCGCGAGGGCACGAAGGGCAGCACCCAGTCGTCGATCCAGCCGATGGCCGACCAGATCAGATAGAGCGTCAGGCTGATCGGCAGCACGACGACGAGGCCGGTCAGGAAATTGGCCCTGAGCCGGACCAGCAGGCCGCGTTTCTTCAAGGGATGCTCGGGCTCTGTCATCGGAAATCCGCCGGGATGGTTCGGGTCGTACTTAGGCCCGCGCCCGGTGCACTACAATACAAGATGCCGCGCGATTCCAGCCGCCAGACGCGCGTTGTTCTTCACCAGCGCGATATTGGCGGTGAGCGTGGCGCCCTGCGTCAGGTCGAAGAGCCGTTGCAGCAGGAAGGGCGTGACCTCCTTTGCCGCGATGCCCTGTTCGGCGGCCTGGTCCAGCGCCTGCCGGATAAGGGGGGCAAGGCGGTCGTGGGGGATCTCGTCGGCGGCGGGGATCGGGTTGGCGACAAACTGGCCGCCGGGCAGGCCGAGGCGGGCGCGCATCAGGTGGGCGGCGGCGATCTGCTCGGCACTGTCCATGCGGAGCGGCGCGCGGAGGCCCGCGCTGCGCGACCAGAAGGCCGGCAGGTCGTCCTGCCCATAGGCGATGACGGGGACGCCGAGCGTCTCCAGCACCTCCAGCGTTTTCGGCAGGTCGAGGATCGCCTTGGCCCCGGCGGCGACGACCGTCACCGGGGTTTGTGCCAGTTCCTGCAGGTCGGCGGAGATGTCGAAGCTGGCCTCTGCCCCGCGGTGCACGCCGCCGATGCCGCCGGTGGCAAAGACCGCGATGCCGGCGAGGCGGGCGCAGATCATCGTGGCGGCGACGGTGGTGGCGCCGGTGCGGCCAGCGGTCAGGCAGGCGGCGAGGTCGGCGCGCGACAGTTTCATCGCCTCCCCTGCCCCGGCCAGCGCCGCCAGATCCTCGGCCCCAAGGCCGATGTGGATGCGCCCGGCCATGACCGCGATGGTGGCGGGCACCGCGCCCGCCTCGCGCACCGCATCCTCGACCCCGCGGGCGGTTTCGAGGTTCTGCGGGAACGGCATGCCGTGGGTGATGATGGTGGATTCGAGCGCGACGACAGGACGGCCGGCGGCGCGGGCATCCGCCACCTCGGGTGAAAAGGTCAGGGGGGCGGCGGTCATCCGATATCTCCCGATACATAGTCGGCGGCGGCCTGCAGCGCGCGGGCGAGCGCGGCGGCGCGGTCGGCGCCTGCGCGTTCGGCCGCGATATGGGCGGCCATGAAGGTGTCGCCGGCGCCGGTGACGCGGGTGACCAGCACCTGCGGCGGGGGGGCGTGGACGACGCCCGCCGGGGTGCCGTCGGCCGCCATCTGCCCGCCGTCCGTCACCAGCGCCCGCGCCGCGCCGCGCGCGACCAGCGCCGAGGCCGCCTGATCGGCCGCGGCAAAGCGGGTCTGGCACAGCAGCCCGGCCTCTTCGAGGTTCACATAGAGCGTGGCGCCGGGGTGGGTGAGGAAGGGGAGCAGCCGTTCGGCCTTGCCGGGGCTGGCCGGGGCCACGCGCAGGTCGGCGGCGGCGAAAAGGGGAGAGACGGAAATGTCGTGCAGCAGCGCCTCGGTCAGGTTGCCGTCCAGCACGATGGGGCCGGCCCACGGCGCTGTGGCGGAGCCGAGCCGCCCGTCGGCCAGCGGGCGCAGGATCTTGTCGCCCGCAGCCTCCAGCGAATGGGCGTCGGCGATGGCGGCGATCAGGCCGTTCGCGCCCTCGACCGCCATGTAGCGGTCGGTGGGCAGGTCGTCGGAGAGGTAGACGTGATCGGTGACCATGCCCATCCGCGCGCAGGCGGCGATGAGCTCCGCCCCCTCCTCGTCCCGGCCCACGGTCGTCAGCAGCGCGGGCGTCAGGTCGAACCGGCGCAGCGTCATGGCGATGTTCAGCGCCACGCCGCCGGGCAGCCGGGTGATCCGCCCCGGCACGTCGGAGCCCAGCCGCATGGTCGCCGCCGACCGGCCGATCACATCCCACAGGACCGATCCGATGCACAGGATGTCGGGTGCCGCACTCATTCCGCCTTGTGGCGTGGCGGATGGCTCAGGGCAAGGGCTGGAACAGCACCCGCACCATCTCGCGGAACAGAAGCACCTGCTGCGGCAGCACCTGCGGCTGGCGCGTGGCCCTGGCGACGATGATCGCCCCCTCGCAGATGCCCGACAGCATGTCGCCCAGCGCGTCGCAATCGACCGGGGCGCGGGGCGGGTAGCTTTCCGCGATTTCGCGGAACATCGCGCTGAAGCGGGCGCGCCAGCCGAGGATCGCAATGCGGTTGATCTCTCGCACATCGGCGTCGAACAGGCGGTCCTGGTAGCAGGCGGTGGCGATCAGGCAGCCGGGATGGCCGCCCGGCAGATCCTCGAACAGTTCCGCCAGCAGCTTCAGCCCCACCAGCATGGTCTGCAAGGGGTCGCCGGTCAGGTCGCGCGCCCGGCCGAACAGGTCGTCGAAGATGCGATTTTCCTCGTCGATATAGCGGTCGATCAGGGCGCGGGCGAGGGCGTTCTTGTCGGGGAAATGGTAGAAGAAGCCGCCCTTGGTGATCTCCACCGCCGCCACGATCTCGTCGATCGACGTCGCCTCGAACCCCTTTGCCAGCACCGCGTCCTGCGCCACGTCAAGGATGCGCTGGCGGGTCGATGCGCCGCGGATGTTGGTGCTCATCGTCCCCCCTTTCTGGACCTTCGGTCAAGAAACCCGCCGGTGCCAGACGACATTCGGCAAGGCCATGCGATCAATCCCTTGAATTACAGTGGCAAAACAAAATCGGATCACCTGACCACGGGTCCAATGGATCGCCGGGGGCCGCTGGCGCAGAACTGGTGCTCAGGATCAGGATGGAGAACGAAGATGCGTAATGCAAGCGAACGGTTGCTGGCCCGGATGGGCGATGAGTTGTGGCTGACCGAGGGCGGGCTGGAGACGGAGCTGGTGTTTCACGACGGGCTGGACCTGCCGTGTTTCGCGGCGTTCGTCCTGCTGGACAGCGAGGCGGGACGGGCGCGGCTGGCGCGGTTCTATAAGGGCTATCTGGACACGGCAGAACGGCTGGGCAGCGGCTTCATCATGGACAGCCAGACCTGGCGGGCAAGCCACGGCTGGGGGGCGAAGATGGGCCTGTCGGCCGAGCGGATCGCTGAGATCAATGCCGAGGCGGTGGACTTCCTGAAGGGCCTGCGCGCGGGACGCGGGGCGCAGGCCGAATGGATTCTGGTCAACGGCGTCGTCGGCCCGTCCGGTGACGGCTATGCGCCCGAGACGCAGATGACCGTGGCCGAGGCCTGGGATTACCACCAGCCGCAGGTTGACGCCCTGTCGGCTGCGGGCGTGGATCTGGCCACGGTGATGACCATGACCCATGTCGAGGAAGCGATCGGCGTGACCGAGGCGGCGCGGGCGGCGGGACTGCCCTTTGCCTGCTCGTTCACCGTCGAAACCGACGGGCGGCTGCCATCGGGGATGGATCTGGGCGAGGCGATCATGCGGGTTGACGAGGCGACGAACGGCTGGCCGATGTGGTTCGGCGTCAACTGCGCCCATCCGGATCATTTCCGCGACCGGCTGTCGGGCGACTGGGTGGCGCGGATCGGCGCGCTGCGGGCCAACGCCTCTCGGAAGAGCCACGCGGAACTGGAGGCGTCGGAGGAACTGGATGCGGGCGACGCCGAGGAACTGGGCCGGGACTATGCCGGTCTGATGCGCGTCCTGCCCGGCCTCAGGGTCATCGGCGGCTGCTGCGGCACGGATCTGAGCCATGTCTCGGCCATCGGGCACGCCTGCCGGCATCGGGAGATGGCGTCATGAGCGGGTTTGACGTCACGACCCGCCCGGCGACGCGGGACGACGCCGCCGATCTGGCGCAACTGATCGACCTGGCCGGCAAGGGCCTGCCGCGCGTGCTTTGGGCGCGGATGGCGGAACCGGGAGAGGATGTCTGGGACGTGGGTGCCCGCCGGGCCGCACGCGACGAGGGCGGATTCAGTTGGCGCAACGCCCGCATGGCCGAGGTCGGCGGTCAGGTGGCCGGGGGCATCGTGACCTACCGCGTCGGCGCGCCCGCGCCGGTGGATGACCTGCCGGTGGAGGTGCAGAGCCTGCAGGCGCTGGAAAACCGCGTGCCCGGCCTGCGCTATGTGAACGTGCTGGCCACCTATGCGCCCTATCGCGGCCGGGGCATCGGCACCCGCCTGCTGGCCGAGGCAGAGGATGGCGACATGGCGATCATCGTGGCCGACCGGAACCTGCCCGCGCTGCGGCTTTATCTGGCTGTCGGATATGTCGAACAGGCGCGCGAACCGCTGCAGGGCGACTGGGGCTGCGAAAGCCGCGAGTGGGTGCTGCTGACCAAGCCCGCGGCCCTTGCCAAGCAGCGCGAAACCGCGTAGAGCGCGCGGACTTCACAGGCTGGGTGCGGGCCTGACGGGGGAGACATCCCCGCAGGTCCACCGGTTGGGGGCAACCCTGAATCACCCTGCCGAGGCGCAAACCGGAAAGGAAATGGACATGGCGCTCCCTGATTTC
>JBJHCH010000181.1:0-4544 GCA_050485905.1 Paracoccaceae bacterium
GCATGGCGGAAACCACGCCTGGGCCGCTGATCATGGTGACGCAGTTCGTGGGCTTCATGGGCGCGTTGCGCGACGCTGGTGGGCTGTCTCCGCTGGCAGCGGGAACGCTCGGGGGTCTACTCACCACCTGGGTCACCTTCATGCCGTGCTTCCTGTGGATCTTCCTTGGCGCCCCGTTCATTGAACGGCTGCGCGACAACGCAGTTCTGGCTGCGGCGTTGACTGCAATCACCGCGGCGGTGGTGGGTGTGATCCTGAACCTTTCGGTTTGGTTCGGCCTGCATGTCATCTTCGAAGAACTTCGCCGCGTCGCCACCCTCGGTCTCGATATTGACGTGCCGGTCTGGTCGTCGCTGGACCCAGCCGCTGCGGCGCTGGTCTCGGCGGCGATGGTGGCGGTGTTCCGATTCCGTCTAGGGCCGGTCACGGTGCTGGCGGGGTGCGCTCTGGCGGGGCTCGCACTGGGTCTGGCAGGGCTTGTGTAACAGTTCCGAAGGCATGATTCACACCGAGCATTTGCTGGCCGACAGGAAAATTCAAGCAGGATTATACGTTAGCGATCTTGCCCGGCTGCGCTTCTGAGGACTTGTCAGTGCAGTTAAGATGACTGTCTCGCCAAAGAACGGGCAGATATTACCATGGCCTTGGACTGCACCACTACTGGTCCCGACCATCCGACGTAAAGTCCGGTGCAACGAGGTTCCGGGGGTGTCAGGCTTGGCATGGTTGCTATCGGTCGCGCGCTTGTCGGCTCAAGTTCCTAGAGAAGGCAGCCCGCACGAAACGCGGGGCCTACAAGCTACTCCACCTCCTTTGTAGCTGTTCCGGCGCATCGGACGCCGTGCCTTTTGCCAGCGGCTTGCTAGGCGGCCGGTCGAGTCACCCGGTGGTCTGGCACACCCCGATCAGAACATCGTTTCTGGCAGCAGCAACGCAAAGACCGGGAATTGCAGCAGCAGCCAAAGGATCACGATGTCCGCAGCAAGAAACGCGAGGACACCCTTGAAGATCGCCTCCAGCGGCACCGCCTTTCCCACCACGCTTTTGATAACGAAGACATTCAACCCGATGGGCGGCGTGATGAGGCCGATTTCCAGCAGCTTGATGACGACGATGCCGAACCAGATCAGGCTCATGTCCATCGACTCGATCAGCGGCACGGTAAGGGGGATCGTCAAAAGGATGATGCCGATGGGATCAAGGAAGGTGCCGAGCACGATGTAGAGCAGGATGATCGCCGCCATGATGACAAAGACCGACAGGTCGGCTGCCTGAACCCAATTCAACAGTGCGCTCGTCACACCGGTCAGCGCAACGAAGGACAGAAGCATCTTTGCCGCGATGGCAATCGCGAAGACTACCGCCGTCTGGTAGGCGCTCTCGCGCAGCGCGTCGATGAACCCGGCCCATGTCAGACGCCGGGTCACGACACCCAGCAAAACGGCTACGACGACGGCAACCGCCGCCGCCTCGGTCGGCGTGAAGAAGCCGAAATAGATTCCACCGATGATCAGGAAGAAGAGGATAAAGAAGGGCCACGCCCTTCCCAGCGCCGCCACACGCTCTGCCCGCGAGGCGCGGTAAGTGTCGGTCGGCGCTGCAGAGGGGTCGAGGCGCACCCAGATCCACACGACGGCGAGATAGGCAATGACCGTCGCGATGCCCGGCAGAAGGCCCGCTAGAAATAGCTTGCTGACCGATTGCTCGGTGAAGATGCCGTAAAGGACGAGTAGGAGCGACGGCGGGATGAGCGAGCCGAGGGTGCCCCCGGCCGCCACGCAGGACGCTGCAAGCGAGCGAGAATAGCCGAACTTCAACATCTCGGGCACAGCAATGCGGCCCATCGCAGCGGCGCAGGCGACCGAGGTGCCGGTGATGGTGGAAAACCCGCCGCAACCCATCACCGACGCCATGGCAAGGTTTCCGGGCACCGCCGGTAGCCAGACGCGAATTGCATAGAACAGATCGGTAGTGAAGCCGGCGCGGTGCGCGATGTGGCCCATCGCGATGAACAGTGGCGCCATCACCAGCGGATAGGCATGCAGGAAGGAATAGGGGTCAGAGGCGAGAAAGGCGAAGAGCGGGCGCGCCGCGCGTTCCGGATGAAAACCGCCGCTTGCCGGCAGCGCGAAGAACAGAAAGATACCGCCCAATGCCGCCGCACCCAGCGCGAAAGCCACGGGCACGCGCAGGAAGAGAAGCAGAAGCGCCGTGGCCATTCCTAGCGCGCCAAGCAGTACCGGATCCATGTCTTCCCTGTCGCTTTCTTCGGGTAGGTGTTGCGGTCTTCAACTGGCGGGCTTGACCGGTCGCAGCAGCTTCACCGCGTCCTCGACGAAGTTCAGCACAAGGCGCAGGCTGAAAAGCGCGAGTCCGGCGACGAAGAACGCCTTGGCCGGCCATTGCGGGACGCGCAGCACGCCCTCATAGAACCGCCCGGTCGCCCAATCGCGGCCCAGAACATTCCATGCGCTCCAGGCGATCAGGCCGAAAACAACCAACCCGATCAGGTTGCCGAACATGTTGAGCAGAAGGATCCCGCGCGCGGGCAGGAAGTTCGTGAAGACCTCGACCTCAATATGCCCGCGCCGCGCCGCCACATAGGCCAGCGGCAGGGTGACGATGATCGGCATCAGATTCTCGGCCAGGATCACGCTGTCAGGCACGGAGCGCCCGACAAAGGTGCGCCCCGTAACCGTCAGAAAGATGATTGTCGCGGCGAAGACGATTGCCAGCATCGAGACCGCAAGTGCTGCGGTCTCGATCAGGTGCATCATCCGATCGACAAGGCTCGACCGCTCCGGGCGACTGTGCGGAACTCCGCCTTCATCTTCCATGGATCGGCCCTCCCAGCCGCCGGTCAGTTCCAGGGATAACCGTTCGCGCCAAGCTCTTCCTCATAGCGTCCCTGGGCCGCCATGAAGTGCTCCAGCACGCCGGCCCCGTCGAGCGCCCGCGCGTCGACTGCCGCGAGCCAGTTCTGGGTCAGTGCGTCGCCCTGGGCAAATACCACGTCCATCACCTCTTCCGGCGGCGTCGCGATATCGACCGTATGGCCGTCGATACCGGCTTCCATCTCGGCCTTCATCCGCCCGTCGAGTTCCAGAAGCTCGCGCGCCAGGAAGTCGGTGGTATCACGGCCGACCTCGCGCATCAGCGTCTGCTGCTCTTCACTCATGCTTTCCCAGACGTCGCGGTTGATCACCCCGACAAGGCCCAGCATCTGGCCGTAGTTCAATTCGACCATGTGGCTTGCCACCTCATGCAGTCGATAGGCGGTCACGTTCGACCAGTAGACCTGGCTGCAGTCCATCAGCCCGCTGTCGAGCGCCTGATAGACCTCGATGGCGGGGAACGACACGATTTCGGCTCCGAGGGCCGAGAAGGCTTCGATGTACGGGCCGACGGCACGGATCCGCTTGCCCTCAAAGTCCGAAACGGCGTTGATCGGCTCACGGCAGATCAACTGCACCGGGCCGGTGTTGAACTGCATCAGATAGGTCGCATCATGGCCGGCGAACTCGTTCACCACGGCCTCGTTCTCGGTGGCCACCTCGTAAATGGCACGCATTGCCACCCAGGCATCGGGCGATCCGATGGGCAGGTCGCCCACCTCGTAAAGGTGCAGCATCTGCGGCTCCCACGAAGGCACGAAAGTGCCACCATCGACGAACCCCGAGGCAACGGCCCGCATCACGTCGCGGCCGCTGACCAGCGCCCCACCCCAGCTGAGATCAAAGCGGATCTCGCCGCCCGAGCGTTCCTCGATCTGCTCGGCAAAGTACTTGATCGCATCGGCGCGTACGCCCCGGTCGGGACCGTATTCCGCGTAACGAATCACGATGTCGGCTTGCGCCGCCGTCGCCATCAGCGCCCCGGCGGTGAGCGCCGTGACAACTGTTGTGGTCTTGCGTGTCTTGTCCATAGTTTCCTCCCTGGATCGACGATGCGTGGCGGCAGCTTTGCCGCCGGAGACGTGCCGGTGCTAACCGACGGGCTTGACGAGCTTCGACTTGTATTCACTGCGCGGCAGGGTGCCGAATGGAACGAGCGTCACCTGCGTGCGGACGATGAGCTTCGCGCGGATCGCTGTCTCGATCCGCTCGGCCAGTCCGTCCGGCGCAGATGCGCCATCTGCCAGTTCGACCTGCAGAGGCAGCGGCGGCTCCTGCTTCACCCCGACTGCAGCAGGTGTGATCAGGATGACCCCCGAGACTGTCGGCATGAAGCTGCTGACGACCTCGCGCAGGGCAGTCGGAAAGACGTTCACGCCGCGAACAATCAGCATGTCGTCGGTACGTCCGATGCAGCGCACGCGCGGGGTGGTGCGCCCACAGGCGCAGGGGGACATTCGCACCTCGACATGATCGCGGCTGCGAAACCGCAGGAGCGGCGCGGCCTGCTGGCGCAAATGGGTGTAAACCAACTCGCCCCGCGCTCCATGTTCGAACGGTCGGGGGGCGCCGGTCTCCGGGTCGATCAGTTCAACATGGATGAAACCGTTGCCATTGAAGTGCATCCCGTCCTGGGCCTCGCATTCCCCC
>JBJHCH010000182.1:0-4468 GCA_050485905.1 Paracoccaceae bacterium
CCCACGCCCTCATAGAGCGTATAGACCGCCTCGTTGATCATCGGCATCAGGATGCGGTTGACGATGAAGCCGGGAAAATCCTCGGCGCTGGCCGGGGTCTTGCCCAGCTTTTCCACCACCTCGATCAAGGTCTTGTAGGTGGCGTCGTCGGTGGCGATGCCGCGGATCAGTTCCACAAGCTGCATCACCGGCACCGGGTTCATGAAGTGGAAGCCCATGAACTTTTCCGGCCGGTCGGTGCGGCTGGCCAGACGGGTGATGGAGATCGACGAGGTGTTCGAGGCGAGGATCGTGTGCGGCTGAAGATGCGGCACCAGATCCTCGAAGATCGCGGCCTTCACCGTCTCGCGCTCGGTCGCGGCCTCGATGATCAGGTCGGTCTTGCCGAGGTCGGTCAGCGTCAGCGTGGTCTTGATCCGCGCGATGGCGGCCTTGTGCTCATCCTCGGAAATCTTGCCGCGCTGTGCCTGCCGCGACAGATTCCGGTCGATCAGGTCCATCGCCTTGTTCAGCGCATCCTGGCTGACATCGGTCAGCAGTACGTCATAGCCCGCCAGCGCAAAGACATGGGCGATGCCGTTGCCCATCTGCCCCGCACCGACGACCCCGACCGACTGGATGCTCATTGCCCCGACCCTTTCCTTTGCCGGGCAGACCATATGCCCCGGCCCGCGCCCGGCGCAAGGCGTAAGGACGGCTAAACTTTGCCTCAAGATTGCACTTTAGCAATTGGGAAAGCCTGCCACGCCACGCTGACCACGGGTGAATGGAATCGGTGGTGGGACTATGACGTATGCGCAGGCAGGCGCAGACGCGCTGGAATACGGAGCATGGCGGCACGGGGCATCCCGGCTGGTGTTCCGGGGGCCGCGGATGCGGTTCGAGGGGGCGTTCAACCTTGCGCTGGGGGGCACGGTCACCTTTGGCCGGTTCCTGGAACGGCCCTGGCCCGGACAGGTCGATGCCGCGACCGGGGTGCCGATGGCGAACCTGGGCGCGCAGCACGCTGGCGTCGAGGCGATGATGCTGGACCCCGAGATTTCCGGGCTGATGGGCCGGGCGCAGGCGGTGGTGATCGAGGTGACCGGCGCGCATCTGGTGTCGAACGCCTATTTCCGGGTGCATCCCCGGCGTAACGACCGATTCGTGCGCGCCACGCCGAAGCTGGCGCAACTGTTCCCCGAGATCGACTTTACCGATTTCAGCTTTACCCGGCATCTGCTGGCGACGCTGCGCACCACCGATGCGGGGCGCTATGCCCGCGTGGTGGCCGAGTTGCGCACCCGCTGGCTGGACCGGATGCGGGCGCTGATCGCGCAGTCGGGCGGCCCCTGCCTGCTGCTGTGGCTGGCCGAGGTGCCGCCGCCCGGCGACAGCCCGGCCCCGGCGCCGGGGCGCGAGCCGCTGTTCGTGACCGCCCCGATGATCGAGGCGCTGCGCCCGCTGCTGGCCGATGTGGTGGTGGTGACGGGTGAAACGGTGCTGCCGGCCGAGGGGATGGTATATCCGCCGATGCAGGCCGTGGCGGCAGCCGAACTGCCCGGCCCGGCGCTTCATGCCCGCGCGGGCGAGGCGCTGGCCGACCGTCTGCGGCAGCTTTCGCGGTCGGCTGCCTGAGCGGTCAGTTGCCGCGCAGGATCGAGTTCAGCACGTCGATCAGCACCCGTTCCACCACCGGCTCGTTGTAGGGCTGGGCCGCCCCCGGCGGGTTGTAGGGTTCGAACATCGGGTCGTTGGCCGGGTTCTGCGCGTTGTCGGGATTCCAATCGTTCCATTCGTTCGGCAGGTTGTCGGGGTTGCCGCCCTGGGCAAAGGGCCGGTCGTCGATCATGCCCTGACCGTCATGGGGCAGTTGGTCGGGGCTGAGCGGCGTGGCCGGCATTGCCAGCGGCGGGCCGGGATCGAGCATCGGCAGCGGCCGGGGGGGCACGCCCTCGTGGACGCGGACCATCACCTCTTGCCAGATCTCGGCCGGCAGGCCGCCGCCGGTGACGCCGGTCAGCGGGGTGTTGTCGTCATAGCCCATCCAGACGCCCGCGACGTAATCGGCGGTGAAGCCCACGAACCATGCGTCGCGCGCGGCCTGGGTGGTGCCGGTCTTGCCCGCCGCCTGCCGCCCCGGCAGCCGGGCACGGGTGCCGGTGCCGCTTTCGATCGCCTGATTGAGCATGAAGGTCAGCAGGCCCGCCGCCTCCTGCGAGATCACGCGCTCTCCGATGCCGCCTTCCTTGCCCATCAGGGGCGTGGTGTCGCCCGCAAGCCGCAGTTCGGTCAGGCCGTAGGGGCGCACCGCGCTGCCGCCGTTCAGGATGCCGGCATAGGCGCCCGTCATCTCCAGCAGGGTCGATTCAGACGAGCCGAGCGCCAGCGCGGGACCGGCGGCCAGGTCGCTGTCGATGCCGAAGCCCGCCGCCGCGCGGCGCACCCGATCGCGGCCCACCGCCTCGGATATGCGCACGGCGGGGATGTTGAGCGAATGTTTCAGCGCATCGGTCAGCGTGACCCGGCCGCGGAATTCACGCGAGAAGTTGCGGGGCGACCACGGGCCGGAGCCGGGGATGTTCATGGTCAGCGGCGTGTCATCGACGAAATCGTTGGGGGTGAAGCCGAAATCCATCGCCACGGCGTAGATGAAGGGCTTGAAGGATGACCCGGTCTGCCGCATCGCCTGGGTGGCGCGGTTGAAGGCGCCCGAGACCTGCGTGCGGCGCCCGCCGACCATGGCGCGCACCGCGCCGTCGGCGGACATGACCACGATGGCGGCCTGCGCCTCCGACCCCTCGCGCACACGGGTGGCGAAGACATGGGTCAGCGCCTCCTCTGCCGCCTTCTGGATCCGCTGGTCGAGGGTGGAGCGGATCACCACATCCTCGGTCGTGTTGCGGGTCAGGAACGAGGGCGCGGTTTCCATCAGCCAGTCGGCGAAATAGCCGCCGGCGCGCTGCTCTGCCGCCTCGGACAGGCGGGCGGGGGTGGCGCGGGACTGGGCAAGCTCGTCGCCGGTCAGGTAGCCCTGTTCGGCCATCAGCCCCAGGATCACGTTGGCGCGGCCCTGCGCGCGGGAGAGATCGCGCGTCGGCGCATAGTAGCTGGGCGCGATCAGCAGCCCGGCCAGCATCGCCGCCTCGGACGGCGTCACCTGGTTCGCGGACTTGCCGAAATAACGCTGCGACGCGGCCTCGAACCCCCGCGCGCCGGCGCCGAGATAGGCGCGGTTGAGGTAGATCGTCAGGATCTCGTCCTTGGAATATTTCGCCTCCAGCGCAAGGGCGTAGGGCACTTCCTTCAGCTTGCGCCAGATCGTGCCGCGGCGGCAGTCGGCCTCATACTCCGCCTCGTTCGCCCAGTCCGACGGGTCGTAG
Source organism: Paracoccaceae bacterium (assembly GCA_050485905.1). Classification (GTDB taxonomy): domain Bacteria; phylum Pseudomonadota; class Alphaproteobacteria; order Rhodobacterales; family Rhodobacteraceae; genus JAWLCA01. Next base: position 3,363 of record JBJHCH010000182.1, read on the forward strand.
GGCACGCCGAGGCAGAGGAGCTTTGCGACCTGCTGGGTGATGGTTGATCCGCCATGGCCGGAAAACGGCCCGCGACCGGCGGCAAGGTTGATCCGCACCGCGCCGGCAATGCCGCGGGGCGAGAGACCAAAGTGGTTGTAGAAGCGCCGGTCCTCGGTGGCGACGACGGCATTCTTCAGGTGCGGCGAGATGTGGTCGGCGCTGATCTGGCCGCCGAAGGTTTCGCCCCGCCAGGCAAAGACCTGCCCCTCCTGGTCGAGAATCGTCACCGACCCGCGCGACCGGCCGTCCAGCAGATCGGTCACCGGCGGCAGCGATGAGTAGAAGAAGAAGGTCGCGCCGCCCAGCAACATCGCGACCACGGCGGTCACGCGCCAGCCGATGGCCCAGATCAGGCGGAAGACGAACCGGAACAGCCCGCCGATGGCGCGGGTGACGAAATTGCCCCGCCGCGCACGGGGCGCACGCTTGCGCGTGGTCGCCGTCTTTGCGGTCTTTGCCGGTGCGGCCTTTGCCGGCTTCTTGCCGGACTCACCGTATCGACGATCCGCCACCAACGGCGGCTTCCTGCCAGAAGAGCCCATCTGCCCGTCCCCGATTCCGTCCTGCCCCGGACTGCCCCGATACCGGGCCTTCGTCCCGGACCTGCCTGCCATCGGCCGGTTTCGCCCGGCCGTCTGCCGGCGACCATACCCGACCACGACGCCAATGTGGAGCGTCCAGCACTCGCGTCTTCGTTATCGGTGCGCCTAAAATTTAATCTACTGCGGTTAATTGTGCAAAAATTGTGCAACTTCACGCCGGACTCATGTGCTGCGGCGCGGCGCTTTCCTTGTGCGGGGCGCCGCGCATGCCCCTTCTGGCGACGGATGCCGTTCTGGGCGGCCGACTGAAAGGGGAATGCCGTGAAACTCATCATCGCAGCAATCAAGCCGTTCAAGCTCGAGGAGGTGCGCGAGGCGCTCACCGCCATCGGGGTGCGCGGCATGATGGTGACCGAGATAAAGGGCTTCGGCTCTCAATCCGGGCACACAGAGATCTATCGGGGCGCCGAATACGCCGTGAACTTCGTGCCAAAGGTGAAGCTGGAGATCGCCGTCGCCTCG
>JBJHCH010000183.1:0-4320 GCA_050485905.1 Paracoccaceae bacterium
TCGGCGACCTTCAAAGTGGTGACGACGCTCAACCCCACGCAGCAGCGCGCGCTCGAGCTGATCAACCAGATCAGCGTGTAGCCAGTCGGCTGCACACCAATCTCACGCTAACTGCCCAGACGTGCTAGAAAAACCGCTCGGGCAAGGCGGGGAACTTCAGTTTAATATCCATAAAGCGGTTGTGTGACTGTCAAATCAGCCAATTCTTGACGATCGAGTCTTACCCGCCCTAAGATGTCTTTTTTAATGGCCATAAAAGCTTTTTACGGCCATTAAATAAACCGAACAGGCAGCGGGCGATGAAGCGCACGCGAAGCTACTCCCGCGTCACCAAGGAGGCATTGTCGATCCTCGGCAAGCTGATCAGGCTTGGCCGGGCTAAGCGCGGTATGACGGCGCAAGACTTGGCCGATCGCGCCGGCATCAGCCGCTCGACACTTCAGAAGATCGAAAAGGGACAGCCCGGCACGGAAATCGGCACTGTGTTCGAAGTAGCGGCGCTGGTCGATATCCGGCTCTTTGACATGGATGGCCGCGCCCTGGCAACGGAGCAGGCCCGCCTCAGCGAAAAACTGACATTGCTGCCCAAGAGCGTCCGATCTTCACTGCGGAAGGTCGATGATCACTTCTAGGCACGAACAGCCGGGCGAAGCCTATGTCTGGATATGGCTGCCAGACGAACCCGGGCCGGTAGTGGCCGGGCGTGTGTCACAGGACGGCAACCGCTTCGTCTTCAACTACGGCACCAGCTATCTGAACCGCAAGAATGCCATCCCGATCTACGAGCCGGAACTGCCGCTGCGCCGAGGACGGATTGAACCGCAGGCGGGGCTGAGCATGCCGAACTGCATCCGTGACGGCTCGCCTGATGCCTGGGGACGCCGCGTCACTATCAACCACCTTGTCGGCAGGAGGGCCGTCGACGATGGCGCTGACGGGATCAGCGAACTGACCTATCTACTGGAGTCCGGCTCCGACCGGATCGGCGCGCTGGATTTTCAGAGCTCGGCCAATGAATACGTGCCGCGCCGCGCCGCGCCGCCGAAGCCTCGTATGAGGCGCTGATGGACGCGAGCGAACTGATCGAGAAAGGCTTGCCTCTGCCACCGGCGCTGGATCAGGTTCTTAATCACGGCACGTCGATCGGGGGAGCACGGCCCAAGGCGCTGATCGATCGGGATGAACGTAAGCTGATCGCGAAGTTTTCCTCCAGAAACGACCTGTACAGCGTCGTGAAAGCGGAATTCATGGCGATGCGCCTGGCAGCGATCTGCGGGCTCGATGTCGCGCCAGTCTCTCTTGCCGTAGCCGGTGGCAGGGATGTTCTGCTCATCGAACGGTTCGATCGCCTCAAGGCCGGGAACGGCTGGCAACGCCGCGCCATGGTGTCGGCGCTAACCATGCTCGGCCTTGATGAGATGATGGCGCGCTACGCCTCCTACGAAGAACTTGCCGAGATCATCCGCCACCGCTTCACCGACCCGAAAGACACGCTCCGGGAACTGTACGGGCGGATCAGTTTCAACATCCTCTGCGGCAACACGGATGATCACGCCCGCAACCATGCGGCCTTCTGGAACGGCAGAATGCTCACCCTTACACCGGCCTATGACATCTGCCCGCAGGGCCGCGCCGGTAACGTCGCAACGCAGGCCATGCTCATCAAGGGTGAAAACCGGATGAGCACGCTCGCAAGCTGCCTCGATGCCGCACCGGATTTTCTGCTGACAGATGACAATGCCCTCTCCATCATCGAAGGCCAGGTGAACACCATCGCCGAACAGTGGCATGCAGTCAGCGAAGCCGCGGGTCTGTCACCGACGGACAAGGCGCTCTTTGCCGGGCGGCAGTTTCTCAATCCCTTCTGTCTGGAAGGGCTGGATGCTCACAGAGGCCTGCAAGACAGTTTCCGCGCCGCAAGAGAGACGCTCCTCACCCCTTCTTAACCGCCCCACTCGTCGCACAGCGAAAAGCCGCAGAACGGCATGTCCTGCCCGCGGATAGATTCTTTGTCTGTAGGTTCTTTGGATTTTTCCAAGAAGTCTCACGTATAGGCGGTAGCGTGTAGCGTTGGGAATGTCTGTTCTCTGAGGCGGATGGCGCTGGCGACGACGCGCAGCCCGTTCCTGGTGAGCCGCCAGCGTCTGGTTCGGGGCACCTTGCCAACGAGGCCGTACAGATGAAGACGGCGGAACAAGCGGGAGACCCTGGCGGAGCGCTGCTGCGGCGTCTGGCGCTTCGGCCCGAGCAGGGGGCTGTGCTCGAGTCTTTGACGGATGTCCTGATTGGTGAAGCCCCGGACGTGATGGCCGCCACTGGCCAGCGCTGCAAACAGCTCCCGGTCTTCGCGCGCCAGCGGATTGAACGCCCGCACCGATTGGCCTTGGCCGGTGCGTTTGCGCCGGGTGATCCTGTCCAAATCCCGAATCGCCGGCGTCGGGTCATCGACCAGGGCCAATGCATCGAGATAGCGGCGGTTGGCGGACAACGACACATCGCGATAGCGGAACAGATTCGCGACCCCTTTTCGCATCTCGACCCACTCGGTGACATGAGCCCCTTCCCGCACGACCTGCTTGCGAACCTTCAATGCCGTGGGATCGTTGATCACCATCTCCACCCGCAGCACTGAACCGGCCTTGTCGTACATCTTGATCCAGTTCATTTTCACTCGATGCTTGATGCGCAGGCTTGGCAGCCGGCGCTTGAAGCGATCCGTCAGATCGCTGAGCTGTTCTCCGCGGAAGCAGCCGTTGAGCTTCTTGCCCAAAAAGCTCAGCACCTCCCGCGCCAGGGCGTTGAGGATGGACGGCCAATCCAGAGCGCTCATGCGGTCGCAAAATCGCTGCGCACGCTTCAGATCTTCGACCCGGACGAACACGTTATCGCACTGCGTATACCCGATGCCCGCGGCATCGAGCTTGCGCGCCAGCCAGTCGTGCCCGTTCATGAACACCTGCATCCGTAACGGGAACCAGCCCTGGATCTGCACGTGGATCAGGCCGAGTCCAGGCTCCATGAAGTAGTAATAGAAGTGCAGGCACTTGCGCGTCGCCGAATTGACGTAGGCATCGCCTTTGGAATACTTGAATGAAAAAGACTTGCACGGCTCCACTTTCGCGAAGATGCAAATCAAGCCTTCCCGGATGCCGTCCCGCTCGGCCAGTTCCCTGGCCTGCTGCTCCATCCTCACGCCGGCTCCGGGCAGGTAGATATAAGGCCGCCCGGCTGCCGCTGCCCTCCGTTGCGCATGACCTTTCACACGCTCCGACGTCTCAAGCAGAAACTGCTTCAGATTCCCGCAGTTCACCTGCTCACTCTGCAGAAACTGCGCCATGGACGCGCCCGACATGATCGGCAGATACCCACGGAACAACATCCGATCAAAGCACGACAGTACCCCGTGGATCTTCTTCGTATGCTTCTCGCAGAACGCTTGCATCGCCGCCTCCGCCATCGAATACCACACCAACATTGCGTTGGTATCACCGTACGAGGTGGGCTTCAACTTGGTTGCGGCCGGAGGCTGCGCTAGGCAATTCAAGCCACCCGTTCCGGTCGGATCTGGTGCGATCTGGTGCGCGGAATAGGCCTTATGTGAGTTCGCGAGCCCGTCCGTGATCGATTGGGGCCGGCTGGAATTGCACTGGCGGCTCGGTCGGGATCGCCATCGGCGTCAGAATCTTCCCCTTTCTGCCGGAAATGCCGCTGCGCAAGGACGACCGCCTGACAGAAGCCAAAACCTGCCCGTCGCAGCGCGGTGCCCCGGGCGGTGGAGAGCGTGGAGAGCGGACGGATCAGATCGACAGCTCACCCTGCGGCGGCGCGCGGCTCGGATGCGCCGGATCGACGGCCTCGGCGTCGCGACCCAGGTGCTCGAGAATCCGCTCGATCACCGCCGCCCCCTCGATGCTGGCGATCACCCGCAGCTTCCCGCCGCAGCTGCGGCAGACCTCGATGTCGATGGCAAAAACCCGCTTGAGCCGCTGTGCCCACGTCAGCGCCCGTTGCCGGTCAGGCGCCGATGCCTCGCCGTACGCCTTGGCCTGACTGGCAGCGCCAGCGCGAGTTGCGGGCACGACCCGCGCCCGATCCGGACTCGCCGGCGCGAACACGCCATGATAACCGGTATGAATGGGCTCGAGCTTTTCGCTGACGTTGTTGCTTCTGTCAGGGATTGGTGAGATCACACTACTGCCGGTCCGGGAGCGGCGATGCAACGAAAGCTCTGGAGGTTCATCGCCGTGGGGACGGTCGAGACTCGCTATGGGCTACGAGCCCGACGTGATAACTGGCCGCCCTGCGACCCACCGGAATGCG
>JBJHCH010000184.1:0-4269 GCA_050485905.1 Paracoccaceae bacterium
GGGATCACCAGAAACGCCACGGCAAGCGCCAGCATATAGGCCAGCCGGTCGCCCTGGATCGGAAAGGTCTGGCTGTCGGTCCGATAGTCCGTCTTGAACTGGCCGACCTCGCGATAGATCATCTCAGCCCTCCCGCTCGGTGGCCAGCCGGTCAAAGACCTCGGGCTGCTGCGGCTTGACGATGCAGAAGCGGTGGCCGGTCGGCGCCTCCATCACGATCCAGCCCTGAATCCGCGCGACCGCCCGCGCGCCCAGACGCTCCAGCCGGGCGACCTCGGCCTCCTTGTCATCGGCCTCGATGTCCAGATGGACGCGGGCCGCATGGTCCACGGCCTGCACCAGAACCTTCATGTCGCCCTGACCACCGATCTCGGCATATTTTCCCTCCGCATCCACCTCTGCCCGGCCGCCCAGAACGGCGGCCCAGAACGCCGCCGCCTCGTCCACGCGGTCGGCGGGGGTGTCGATCACGATGCAGCCAAGGCGCGTCCTGTGGGCCATCGTCACACCCTTTCGATGATCTTTTCGCCGAACAGGCCCTGCGGCCGGAACAGCAGGAAGGCCAGCGCCAGCATGTAGGCGAACCAGTTTTCCGTGGCCCCGCCGACCACGGGCTGCAGGAAGAAGTCGAACAGCTTCTCGCCCACGCCGATGATCAGCCCGCCGACGATGGCGCCGGGGATCGAGGTGAAGCCGCCCAGGATCAGCACCGGCAGCGCCTTCAGCGCGATCAGGCTCAGCGAGAACTGCACCCCCGATTTCGCCCCCCACATGATGCCCGCGACCAGCGCGACAAAGCCCGCGATGGACCAGGTCAGCACCCAGATCGCCCGCAGGGAAATTCCCACCGACAGCGCGGCCTGATGGTCGTCGGCCACCGCCCGCAGCGCCCGGCCCTGCCGGGTATACTGCGAGAACAGCGTCAGCGAGATCACCAGCGCCGCCGCGATCCCGGCCGCCCACAGGTCCAGCCGGTCAAGGTAGAAGCCATAGCCGAAGGCATTGTAGGTCAGATCGTCGATCATCGGCGACATGCCCTGCGGCAGGCCCACGTCCAGCCGCTTGACCTCGGCCCCCCACATGATGTCGCCCAGACCCTCCAGGAAATAGGCGAGGCCAATGGTCGCCATGAACAGGATGATCGGTTCCTGGTTGACCAGATGCTTCAGCACCAGCCGCTCGATCAGGAAGGCCAGCAGCACCATCACCGCCATCGTGGCGATGATCGCCATCGCCGTGGGCATGTTCCAGCCAAAGTGATGCAGCCGCGTGCCAAAGATCGCGTTGATCAGATGCGCGAACGGGATCTGCCCCGACTGGAAGCCCACCAGCGTCAGCGCCGCGAACAGCGCCATGACGCCCTGCGCGAAGTTGAAGATGCCCGACGCCTTGAAGATCAGAACGAAGCCGAGCGCGACAAGGGCATACATGATCCCCGCCGTCAGCCCGTTCAGCGTGACCTCCATCGCGAACAGCAGTTGGTCAGGCATCGCACGCCCCCCCGGTCAGGTGCCATACAGGTGCCATACAGGTGCCATACGCCCGCCATACGCCTGCCAGACGCGGATTTCCGGCCCCGTCAGTCATGGGCCACCCCCAGATAGGCGTCGATCACGGCCTGATTTCCGCGCACCTCGTCAGGCGTGCCGTCGCCGATCTTCTTGCCGTAATCCATCACCACCACCCGGTCGGACAGGTCCATCACCACCCCCATGTCATGCTCGATAAGCGCGATGGTGGTGCCGAACTCGTCGTTCACATCCAGGATGAAGCGGCACATGTCCTCCTTTTCCTCGACGTTCATGCCGGCCATCGGCTCGTCCAGCAGCAGAAGCTGCGGCTCCGCCGCCAGCGCGCGCGCCAGTTCCACGCGCTTTTTCAGCCCATAGGGCAGGCGGCCCACCGGCGTCTTGCGGATGTGCTGAATCTCAAGGAAATCAATGACTTTCTCGACCTTCTCGCGGTTCAGGCTTTCCTCGCGCTGGGCCTTGCCCCACCAGATCGCCTGATCCAGCATGGTGGCCTGCATGTGGTTCAGCCGCCCGGTCATGATGTTGTCCAGAACGCTCATCCCCTCGAACAGCGCAATGTTCTGGAAGGTGCGCGCAATGCCCTGGCGGGCGACCTGATAGGGCCGCATCGACGGCCGCCTCTCGCCCCGGAACCAGACCTCGCCCTCCTGCGGGTGGTAGAAGCCCGAGATGACGTTCAGCATCGACGACTTGCCGGCCCCGTTCGGCCCGATGATCGCCCGGATCTCGCCCTCGCGGATGTCAAAGCTGATGTCCCGTATCGCCACCACACCGCCAAAGCGCAGTGTGATGTTGCGCATCTCCATCATCACCCCGCCGATCTTCCGGCCGTCGGCGGTGGTGTATCCCTGCGCCATGTTGTTCATGCGGCGGCCCTTTGCGCGGGGGCCTTGGCCGCGCCCGCATCGCGCAGGTCCAGCGTCGCGGACAGATAGCCCTTGCGCCCGTCCTCATAGGTGACTTCCGTGCGGGTGCTGACGGTTTCCGAGCCGTCGTAGAGGGCGGCGATCAGGTCGGCGAATTTCTCCTCGATGATCCGGCGGCGGACCTTGCGGGTGCGTGTCAGCTCGCCGTCATCGGCATCCAGTTCCTTGTGCAGCACCAGAAACCGCCGGACCACGCAGCCCGACAGCATCGGGTCCTCGGCGATCGAGCGGTTGACCTCTTCGACATGGCTCTGGATCGTCTCCAGCACCTCGGGGTGCTGGCTGAGTTCCTGATAGCTTGCGTAGGCGATGTTGTGGCGTTCCGCCCAGTTGCCGACCGCCGTCAGGTCGATGTTGATGAAGGCGGTGCAGAACTCGCGGCCCGCGCCAAAGACCACGGCTTCCAGGATGTTGGGATAGAATTTCAGCTTGTTTTCCACGTATTTCGGGGCGAACAGGCTGCCGTCGGCCATCTTGCCCACGTCCTTTGCCCGGTCGATGATCCGCAGATGCCCGGTGCCTTCCTCGAAGAAGCCGGCATCGCCGGTCGCCACCCAGCCCTCGGCATCCTTGGTCGATGCGGTGCTTTCCGCGTTCTTGTAGTATTCGACAAAGGTGCCGGGGCTGCGATAGAACACCTCGCCCGTCTCCGCGACCTTCACCTCGACGCCTGGGCTCGGCACGCCCACGGTGTCCGACCGCACCTCTCCGTCCGGCTGCTGGGTGATGAAGACCGACGCCTCGGTCTGGCCGTAAAGCTGCTTCAGGTTGATGCCCAGGCTGCGATAGAAATCGAAGATCTCCGGCCCGATCGCCTCGCCGGCGGTATAGGCGACGCGTATCCGGCTCAGGCCGAGGGTGTTCTTCAGCGGGCCATAGACCAGCAGGTTGCCCAAGGCATAGGCCACCCGGTCGGCGAACGACACCGGCTTGCCGTCCAGGATCGCCGGCCCCACCCGGCGCGCCACGGCCATGAACCGGTCGAACAGCCGCTTCTTGACCGGCCCCGCATCCTCCATCCGGATCATCACCGTGGTCAACATCGTCTCGAAGATCCGCGGCGGCGCGAAATAATAGGTCGGCCCGATCTCGCGCAGATCGGTCATCATCGTCTTGTCGCTTTCCGGGCAGTTCACGCAGAACCCGGCCCAATAGGCCTGCCCGATCGAGAAGATGAAATCGCCCACCCAGGCCATCGGCAGATAGGCCAGCACCTCGTCGCCCGCGCGCAGCCCGTCGAACTCGGCCGAATTCTTCGAGGTTTCGATGATGTTGCGGTTCGACAGGACCACGCCCTTGGGCTTTCCGGTCGTGCCGCTGGTGTAAAGCATCACGCAGGTATGGTCATAGGTCAGCTCGGCCTTGCGCGCGGCAAGTTCGCCCTCGAACCGCTGGTGGCCGACCCGCCCCTCGGCCTGAACGTCATGCATCCAGTTCATGCGGCTGTGGTCGTATTTCCGCATGCCGCGCTTGTCGGTATAGATGATCTGCTCGATGCCGCTCACCCGCGCCTGCACCTCGATCACCTTGTCGACCTGTTCCTGATCGCCGCAGACGACGAAGCGGGCGCCGCAATGGTCCAGCACATAGGCCATCTCCTCGGCCACCGCGTCCTGATAAAGCGGCACGGGGATCGCGCCCACCGATTGCGCCGCCACCATCGCCCAGTAATGCGCCGGCCGGTTGCGCCCGATGATCGCGACATAATCGCCCCGCGCCATGCCCAGCGACAGGAACCCCAGCGCCATCGCGCGGATCTCCTCGGACGCGGCCAGCCAAGACCAGCTTTGCCAGATGCCGAATTCCTTTTC
>JBJHCH010000185.1:0-4254 GCA_050485905.1 Paracoccaceae bacterium
CCGCTCTCGATCGCGGACCGAAGGCTGTCTCCAACGCGCTCCCGATCATCGGGATGAACCCAGCTTTCCCAAGCGGTCATGCCCGTGCGTAGCGCCTCAGGGTCATAGCCGTAGACGCTGAGCAGCGTGTCGTTCCACCATATCCTGCCCGACTTCAAATCCGCGTCCCAGACGAGGTCATTGGTTGCACGCCCGAGAAGTCTGAAACGCTCTTCGTTCACACGCAGGACAGCTGCGCTGCGTTCCGCCTCCTCGGCCATGGCCGCGTGCAGAACCTCCCGGTCACGGTGTCGCGTGAAATAACTGAGAAACAGAACGAAGGCGAAGAAGCTGACCATGAACGCCACGACTGCACCCACGTCCTCGATGGCACGAGGTTCGGCCATATGCGCCAGCACAAATGCCGCGATCGGTACCGGGCCCAAGCGGACGAGGATACCGATCGAGCGTTTGTGGAAGCCGAAATTGGTGAACTCGTGAAACATGACCAGCGCGAAGAACCAGCTGATGTAGGGGACGATGGCAACGATTTCGTCGGACGCCCTGTAGGCAAGGATGGCAATGGTGTTCAGGTAGAACACGAAGAAAACGCTCATGCTTCCGGTGATCACGGCCGTCGCCATCGCCGGTCGCAGTGAGACAAAGACCAGCATGCCGCCTGTCACGAGGGCACAAAGACCGATGAGCCAGGCCTCGGCCGTCGAAACGGCGCCGAGCGCCAGGCCAAAGTACACACCAAGCATGGCCCCGGAGAACGCGATCATCAGCGCAATCTGGACGGCCTTCCGCGCCTGCCTGCGGCGGTCTTCACTCGTATTCAGGTCTGAGTACATCAGCGCTATCTATATAAGTGTGCCGGATTGGCTGTTGAGCCTGCCCGAGTGATGATCGGACATCTCCAGGTTGAATGATGGATAATCCAGCTCTCAAAACAAATCCAATGGGTGAGGAGGCGTCGCGCCTAGACCAACAGACGGTCATGTTGTTCAAAGCTCGGCCATCCGCAGGGTGGACTTCACTACGAAACTCAGTCCTTCCATCCTGCATCTCCCTTGCGTGATGCGACGCGTGCCGATTACGGCAGAAAACGAACGAGGGGGCGTTGCCGTGCCCCCTCGAAGGTCCACAACCCTTACACGCCCGCCACTCTAATTGGGCCGACAGACTCACACCACGTTTGGACAGTGAGAAGCTCGCACGGATAGATTGCCATCTGGTTTCAACGAACAGGGGCCAATGCTGGCTGATGTGGTCGACGCTCATCGTTCGAGGCTACCGAGAAAGTCACTTTACTTCGGCGATCGGCTCTTGTGTCAGATCAACCGATCCGCTCGGCGGTGAGCGACACGGTCAGTCGTACCGGCAGGAATCCGATCGGCGCCTGCCCTAAGCGCTTTCGAGGGCAATCGCTGGAACCTCGGAGAGCACCGCGCGTAGCAGCCAGTCGCGGAACGCGATCAACGTACTAAGGTCGGCGTGGTTGTCGCGGTAGGTGACGGAGCAAATGACCTGAACAGGGGATTCGATGCCGAAAGGCTCTACCAGCCGGTCCGCCTGCACTTCCGGCGCGATCTGGCCTCGGTTTCCAGATCGACCCCAACCCCGCCTCGGCTGCGCGCATGGCGAGTTCACAGTGGGCAAATCGTGTGCCTGATGCCCTGATGCCGACGCAGGAGGCGCTCGTGCCCCTTGCCGCCATGGAACGCTACGCCCACAGTACGATGGTCATATCGATCTCGGTCAAGAGCGCCAATTCGCTCAGACTACTGATCAATAGTGTGGGCCACGCCAGGCCACAAAAATTTTATGAACAAAAACAACGTACGTTAGAAGAATCTGGTGCGGTCGAGAAGACTCGAACTTCCACGGGAGTTACCCCACAGCGACCTCAACGCTGCGCGTCTACCAATTCCGCCACGACCGCACGTCTGGGCTTGGTGGGCGGCGTGATAGCCGAGCGTCGCGCGCTTGTGAAGGGAAAAAAGAAGCCCGCCGTCGCGCTGTGGACGGCGGGCTTCATCATTGGTTCAAGGATCAGTTCTTGACGTCCTTTTCGCTGCCGGCCTCAAGGCTGAAGACGGGCAGACCGGCCGGAACCGGTGTTTCCTCGGCCACCGGTGCCGCAGGCATCGCGCGCCCGCCGACCGCATAGGCCGCGGCGCGGATCAGGTCACCGCGATCGGCATGGCCGGGAACGAAGACGGCGTTGGAACCACCGGCAATCGCGTCAAGGCCCATGTCATACCACGTCAGCGCCAGATCGGGGCGCTTGCCGGTGCCGAAACCCTGCGCCAAGTGATGGCCCAGCAGTTCCGCATAGACCCGCTCACCCAGCACGGCGAGCAGCAGGGCGGAGCCCACGGCCACATCCATGTTGTCGGTGCGATAGCCGACCGACAGGCATATCTTCGACGTGCCGGCCAGTTGCGCCGGGGCCATGCCGCTTTGCAGGATGAAGCTGCCGACATCCTCCATGACCTCGGGCTGCTGTTTCAGCGACAGCGAGGCCACATGGTCCTTCATCGCCGGGCCGAAGCCGTCGCACTGCTGGGCGATCTGCTGCGGCGTGAAACCCTGCACCTTCGACGCCATTTCCTCGCCCTGGGCGATGGCATAGGTGCGCGCCAGGCAGAACTGCTCTTCCAGCGCAAAGCCCGGATCGGACATCGAGGCCAGCGTGGTGAAGCCGCCATTCGAGTTGGTGACAAGGCTCACCCGGTTGCAATGGGACGCCAGAGATGCCTGCGATCCCGGAGCGGCGAGAAAGTTCGGCAGCCCGGCCGAGGTCGCAGCCGGGGCTTCCGGCTCCGGTTCCGGTGCGGCCGGGGCGACGACGGCGACCGGCGCCTCGACCACGGGTTCCGGCGCCGGGGCGGCCGGCACCACGACCATGGCGGGCGGCTGCGCCATCGGCGCGGGCATCGGGGCGGCGACGGCCGTGCCCCGCATCTCGTCGCGGAACGTGTGCAGCAGGCCGCGCACGCCCTGCGGATTCGATGCCACCATCTGCGCGATATGTGGCCCGCCGATGGTGGCGCGGTTGTACGAGGTGACGAGGAAATCGCGCTCGTAGAGGTTCAACTCACCCGTGGGCGGATAGCCCATGAACGCCTGGTAGTTTGCGATGGCGGCGCGCGAGTTTCGCCCAAGCACCCCGTCGGGCGTGCCCGCGGGGAAGCCGAAGTAGTTCAGCGCCACCTGGGTCTGCCGGTTCGCCTCTCGCGTGGCAGAGGGCACTGTCGACCTTTGCGGCGCCCGCTGCACGCGCTGCACCCGCTGCGGCTGCCGGTTGGCATGGTTGACGATGGCCCCGCCGATGATGCCGCCGACGATCCCGCCGACCAGCCCGTCATTGGCCGCGGCCTCTCCCACCGGCACCACTGCAAGCGTCGCTGCTATGCATGCTGTCGAAATGCGTTTAACGATCATGTCCTGAACTCCTGACCAGCTTCAAATCCGCCATAGCAAAGATTAACATGACCTTTGCGGCAGGCCGAAACGAAAAATCGTCTGCAGTTGCATCTATTTCGGGGGTCCGGATGGTCGAATGGCGCTCTCTGGCGGGTCTTGCGCCCTATGCCGGCACCCTGGCAGAGATGGAGGCGCATGTCGCGGCGATCGCTGCGGCGACGGCCGGCGAATCGATCTGGCTCTTGGAACACCCGCCGCTCTACACCGCCGGGACCAGCGCCGATCCGGCGGATCTGACCGATCCGGGGCGCTTTCCGGTCCATGTCGCGGGGCGGGGCGGGCAGTATACCTATCACGGCCCCGGCCAGCGCGTCGTCTATGCCATGCTGGATCTCAACACCCGCGGCCGCGACGTGCGCCGCTTCGTCTGCGCGCTGGAGGATTGGGTGATCGCCACGCTGGCCGAATTCAACGTCCGCGGCGAGCGTCGGCCGGGGCGAGTCGGGGTCTGGGTCGCCCGGCCCGACAAGCCCCCCCTGCCCGACGGCACCCCGCGCGAGGACAAGATCGCCGCCATCGGCGTGAAGCTGCGCCGCTGGGTCAGCTTTCACGGCCTGTCGATCAATGTCGAGCCGAACCTGAGCCATTTCGACGGCATCGTGCCCTGCGGCATCCGCCACCATGGCGTGACCAGCCTGGTGGACCTCGGCCTGCCTGTCACGATGCACGACGTCGATCTGGCGCTGAAGGCCACCTTTCCCCGCGCCTTCGCTCAGGCGACCTGACGAAGCCGCTCGCGCGCCGCCATCCGGCCCGGCGCCAACGGCTCCGACCGCCCCGCCT
>JBJHCH010000186.1:0-4076 GCA_050485905.1 Paracoccaceae bacterium
CCATGCCCTGCACGACGTTGTAAAGCCCCGCGGGAAGCCCGGCCTCGACCAGTATTTCCGCGATCTTCAGCGCGCAAAGCGGCGTTGTCTCCGACGGCTTGAAGACGATCGCATTGCCAAAGGCCAGTGCCGGCGCGCCCTTCCAGCAGGCGATCTGGGTCGGATAATTCCACGCCCCGATGCCCACGCAGACGCCCAGCGGCTCGCGGATCGTGTAGACGAAATCGCGGCCCAGTGGGATCGTCTCGCCGGTCACGGTCGGGGCCAGCCCCCCGAAATATTCCAGCGCATCCGCGCCGCTGGTCGCATCGGCCACCAGCGTCTCCTGCAGCGGCTTGCCGGTATCCAGCGTCTCCAGTTCGCTCAACTCCCGGTTCCGCTCGCGGATCAGGTCGGCCGCCCGGCGCAGCACACGCCCGCGTTCCACTGGCGCGCGCGCGGCCCAGTCGGCCTGCGCGCGGGTGGCGGCGGCAAGTGCCGCCTCGATCACCGCATCGGTCGCCGCGTGAACCCGCGCGATCACCTCGCCGGTGGCGGGATAGACCACGTCGATCGGCTCGCCCGCCGTATCCTCCAGATACTGTCCGTCCACGAAATGGCTGGCTGTCGGTTGTGCGCGCATCATTCCCCCCTTGGAAAGCGTTTGCTTTCCTCCAGCACGTTCAGGTCCATGTGGTTGCGCATGTAGCGCTCGCTCGCCTTCTGCAGCGGCTGGTAATCCCACGGGAAATAGGCCCCGTTGCGCAATGCCTCATAGACCACCCAGCGCCGCGCCTGGCTTTCGCGCACCGCCGAGTCAAAGGCCGCCAGATCCCAGCGCGCCTGCGCCATCTCGCGGAACCGGGCCAGCGTCTCGGCATGGGCCGGATCGCCCGCAAGGTTCGTCAATTCTTGCGGATCGCCGCGCAGATCGAACAGTTGCTCGGGGTCCAGCGCGCAGGCGGTGTATTTCCACCGCCCCTCGCGCAGACAGACCAGCGGCGCCTCCGACGCCTCGGCGGCATATTCCATCGCAACGGGGGCCTCGCGTGCGGTCCCGGTGGCCAGCGGCAGCAGGCTTTCGCCATCGGTCCAGGGCGCGACCTCCGCCATCGACATGCCGGCCAGATGGGCCAGCGTCGGCAGCACGTCCATCGTGGAAACCGGCGCCTCGATCCGCGCGGGCGCCAGCCCCGGCGCGGCGATCATCAGCGGCACGCGGGCCGAGCCTTCAAAGAAGTTCATCTTGAACCACAGCCCGCGCTCGCCCAGCATGTCGCCGTGGTCGGACAGGAAGACCACCACCGCCTCCTGCCGCGTCGCCTCCATCGCCGCCAGGATCTCGCCGATCTTGTCGTCGATGTAACTGATGTTGGCGAAATAGCCACGCCGGGCGCGGACCACATGCTCTTCGGTGATATTGAAACTGCGCCAGTCGTTCGCATCAAAGATGCGGCGGCTGTGCGGATCCTGATTGTCATAGCCCAGATCGCCGACTTCGGGCAGCAGATGGGCGCAATCCTCGTACAGATCCCAGTATTTCCGCCGGGCAACATAGGGGTCGTGCGGATGGGTGAAGCTGACGGTCAGACACCACGGCCGGTCATCGAGACCGCGCGACAGGTCATAGACCTTGGCGACCGCGTGATGCGCGACCTCGTCGTCATATTCCATCTGGTTGGTGATCTCGGCCACGCCCGCGCCGGTGACGCTGCCCATGTTGTGATACCACCAGTCGATCCGCTGCCCCGGCTTGCGATAGTCGGGCGTCCAGCCGAAATCGGCGGGGTAGATGTCGGTGGTCAGCCGCTCCTCGAACCCGTGCAGCTGGTCGGGGCCGACGAAATGCATCTTGCCCGACAGGCAGGTCTGATAGCCTGCGCGGCGCAGGTGATGGGCATAGGTCGGGATGTCCGACGCGAACTCGGCCGCGTTGTCATAGACCCGCGTGCGGCTGGGCAACTGCCCGGCCATGAAGCTCGCCCGCCCCGGCGCGCAAAGCGGGCTGGCGGTGTAGCTGTTGGCAAAGCGCACCGACCGCGCCGCCAGCCGCTTCAGGTTCGGCGCGTGCAGCCAGTCGGCCGGCCCGTCGGGGAACAATGTCCCGTTCAGCTGGTCCACCATCAGGATCAGGATGTTCGGCGCGCGGCTCACTCCCCGATCTCCCGCGCCAGATAGTCGCGCAGCATCGCCAGCGCCCCCACCCCGTCGGTCGGACCCTCGCGCAGCGCGGCGCGCAGGTAAACGCCGTCGATCATCGCCCCCAGCCGGTCGGCCAGCGCATCCCCGCCATCGCCCGCCAGCGGCCGCAGCCCATGCAGCAGGTTGGACCTGAGCCGCCGCTGATAGACCGTCAGCAGCCGCCGCGCCTGCGGCACCGTCTGCGCCATGCCCCAGAAGCTGAGCCAGGCCCCGACCACATCGGCGCGGAAGTTCGCAGGCGAGAACGACGCGCAAAGCACCGCATCCAGCCGCGCCCGCGCATCATCCCCCGCCGCCGCCAGCGCGCCGCGCACCTCGGCCCCGTACATCGTCAGCACGTGCCGCATGGCCGCCAGGAACAGCGCCTCCTTGCTGCCGTAGTAGTGATGCGCCAGCGCCGAGGACATGCCCGCCCGCCGCGCGATCTGCCCCACGGTCACGTCCAGCGACCCCGCCCGCCCGATCTCCACGATCGTGGCGTTGACCAGCGCGGCCTTTCGGATAGGCTCCATCCCCAGCTTCGGCATCGTCGCCCCCCGGATTCCCGCTTGCGTTCCGGGGCTACCTGAAACTTAATTGACTCGTCAATCAACAAAAACCACGGGGAGCCCGCCATGACCTTTCGCACCACCCTTCTCGCTGCCGGCGCCACGCTGGCGCTGTCCCTGCCCGCCCAGGCCAACTGCGATCTGGTGACCTTTTCCGACGTCGGCTGGACCGACATCACCGCCACCACCGCCGTCGCAACCACGATCCTGAAGGCGCTGGGCTATGAGACGGACGTGAAGATCCTCTCCGTCCCCGTCACCTACACCTCGCTCGCCTCGGGCGATATCGACGTGTTCCTCGGCAACTGGATGCCGACGATGGAGGCCGACATCGCGCCTTATCGCGAGGCCGGCACCGTCGACTCCGTGCGCGTCAACCTGACCGGGGCGAAATACACGCTCGCCACCAATGCCGCCGGGGCGGCAGCAGGCATCACCAGCTTCGACGCCATCGCCGCCAATGCCGACGCGCTGGGAAGCCAGATCTACGGGATCGAGCCCGGCAATGACGGCAACCGCCTGATCCTCGACATGATCGAGGCCGACGCCTTCGGCCTCGGCTCGTTCGAGATCGTGGAATCCTCCGAACAGGGGATGCTGGCACAGGTGGACCGCTCCAGCCGCCGCAACGAACCCATCGTCTTCCTGGGGTGGGAGCCGCACCCGATGAACGCCAATTTCGACCTGACCTATCTGGAGGGCGGCGACGACTGGTTCGGCCCCGATCTCGGCGGGGCAGAGGTGGTGACCAACACCCGCGCCGGCTACGTGGTCGAATGCCCGAACCTGGGGCAGTTCCTCTCCAACCTCGAATTCACGCTGGAGATGGAGAACGAGATCATGGGCTCGATCCTCAACGACTTCATGGACCCCGAGGAGGCAGCGACCGCCTGGCTTTCCGCCAACCCCGATGTCCTCGGCCCCTGGCTTGACGGCGTGACCACCCGCGACGGCGGCGACGCGCTGGAAGCCGTGACAGCGGCGCTGAACTGACGCCCGGCTGACAGCCCGCCCCGGCGTCCGCGCCGGGGCCACGACACAGGGGGCGCAGAATGGACTGGCTGACCCAGAACAAGATCCCCGTCGGCCAGACCGCGCGAGAGGTCTTTACCTGGCTGCAGATCAACGGCGCATGGTTCTTCGACGGCATGGCCGACGGGATGCAGGCGCTGATCAACGGCATCCTCTGGGCGCTGCTGACCCCGCCGGAACTGGTGATCGTCGCCGTCTTCGTGGCGCTGACATGGGTGATCCAGCGCCGCTGGCAGCCCTGCCTGCTGGTGCTGCTGGGGTTCCTGTTCATCCTCAATCAGGGCTACTGGCGGCCGACGATGGAAAGCCTGACGC
>JBJHCH010000187.1:0-3937 GCA_050485905.1 Paracoccaceae bacterium
GATCCGGATCGTCGAGCCGATTGAGGTGCGTGAGGGCGAGGCTTTCGCACGGTTGGAGCCGGCAGAGATGCTGGAGATCGATTTTCATATCGATTTCGCCGACGCGGCGATCGGCCGTCAGGATCTGGTCCTGAACATGGCCAACGGTACCTTTGTGCGCGAATTGGCGACGAGCCGCACCTTCTGCCGGCAGGCGGATGTGGATCTGATGCGGGCCAACGGCCTGGCGCTTGGCGGAACGCTGGACAATGCGGTGGTGGTCGATGGCGACCGCGTTCTCAGCCCCGGTGGCCTGCGCCTGCCGGACGAGCCGGTGCGCCACAAGATGCTCGACGCGCTCGGCGATCTGGCACTGGCAGGCGCACCGATTCTCGGCCGCTACACGGGCCACCGTGCCGGCCACGCGATGACGAACCGCCTGCTGCGGGAGATGTTCGACCGCCCCGACACGTTCGAAATGGTGGATTGTGGCGCCCGGCAGGGCTGTAAACTGCCCGGCGTCGGCGTGACCCGTGCCGATCTGCCGGTTCTGGTCTGAGCCTTGCCCAAAACGGTCAAAGGCGTTTTGCGCACCGAAATTTTCTGTGCTACGACGACCCGAACGCGGGCGATTGAGGCCCGGGAACGAGGGTAGGCAAGACATGGCAGTCGGCAGGATCGGGGCACGCAGTGTCGGGGCAGTTCTGATCGTGCTGATGCTGGCCGCTTGCGGCTCAGGAACACGCGAGCCGGATCTGGACGGCTTCAGTGCCGAGGAGATCTATCGCCGCGGAGAGTACGAGCTGGAGACCCAGCGCCGCGCCACCAATGCCGTGCGCTACTTTGCCGAGGTGGAGCGTCTTTATCCCTATTCCGAATGGGCGCGCCGCGCGCTGATCATGCAGGCTTTCGGCCATCATCGTGACCGCGAGTATGAGGAAAGCCGCGCCGCCGCGCAGCGGTTTCTGGATTTCTACCCGGCTGATGAAGATGCTGCCTATGCGCAGTACCTGCTCGCCTTGTCCTACTACGACCAGATTGACGCCATCGGTCGGGATCAGGGTCTTACGTTTCAGGCCTTGCAGGCGTTACGTCAGCTGATCGAGCGTTATCCGGATACGGAGTATGCGCGTTCGGCGATGATGAAGTTCGACCTCGCCTTCGACCATCTGGCGGCGAAGGAGATGGAGATCGGTCGCTACTACCTGAAGCGCGGCCATTACACTGCTGCGATCAATCGCTTCCGCGTCGTGGTCGAGGAGTTCCAGACGACGACCCACACGCCCGAGGCGCTGCACCGTCTGGTCGAAAGCTACCTCGCACTCGGCTTCACCGACGAGGCGCAGACGGCGGGCGCGATCTTGGGCTACAACTATCAGTCCAACCCGTTCTACGGCGACAGCCACCGGCTGCTGACCGGGCGCGGTCTGGCGCCAGAGGCGCGGGGCGAGGGCTGGCTTCGCACCGTCTATCGCCAGATGATCCGGGGCGAGTGGCTCTGACCGTTCCGCGATGATCCGCGGGCTTGAAATCCGTGATCTGCTTATCATCGACCGGCTGGAGCTTGCATTCCGACCGGGCCTGAACGTGCTGACCGGAGAGACCGGCGCGGGCAAGTCGATTCTGCTGGATGCGCTCGGTTTCGTGCTGGGCTGGCGCGGGCGTGCCGATCTTGTCCGTCCGGGGGCGGAGCAGGGGGAGGTCACGGCGATCTTCGATCTGCCCGACAACCATCCTGCCCGCACGGTTCTGGACGAAGCGGGGTTGCCCGTCAGCGACGAGTTGATCCTGCGCCGGGTGAACAGTGCCGATGGCCGCAAGACAGCTTGGGTCAATGACCGGCGTGCAAGCGGGGATGTGCTGCGCGCCCTCTCCGATACGCTGGTTGAATTGCATGGCCAGCAGGACGACCGCGGCCTGCTGAATCCCCGAGGGCATCGGCAACTGCTTGATACGTTCGCCGTGATTGACCTCGCATCCGTTCGGGCGGCTTGGGCGGGTGTGGCCGCGGCGCGGCGCGAACTGCGTGATGCCGAGGCCGCGCTGGAGGCTGCGCGGGCCGAGGAGGATTTCCTGCGCCACGCCGTCGCAGAGCTAGACCGTCTGGCACCCGCACCGGGAGAGGAGGCAGAACTGGACGCCCGCCGCCGGCTGATGCAGGGCGCAGCAAGAGTTCGTGAGGATATCGCGCGGGCGCACGCCGCGCTTTCACCCCAAGGTGCCGAAGGGCAGATGGGCGATGCACTGCGGTGGCTTGAAGGCGCGGCCGACCGCACGGAAGGGCGACTGGAGGCTCCGCTCGCCGCTCTCAACCGCGCATTGATCGAGCTTGGCGAGGCGCAGCAGGGCGTCGAGGACTGTCTGGAGGCGCTGGATTTCGATCCGCTGGAACAGGAGCGGCTGGAAGAGCGGCTTTTCGCCCTGCGGGCGCTGGCGCGAAAGCATGACACGATGCCCGACGATCTGGGAGATTTTGCGGCCACGCTGCGCGATCGCCTTGCGGCTATCGACATGGGATCCCGGCAGATCGTCGGTCTGCGCGCAAACCTGTCCGATGCCGAGTATCGCTATGACAAGGTCGCAGCGGAATTGTCCGCAGTGAGACACACCGCTGCGGGGCGGCTTGATGCGGCGATGGCGAGTGAACTGCCGCCGTTGAAGCTGGATCGCGCGATCTTCGAAACCCGGATCGAACCCATTGATCCTGGGCCGGACGGTTGCGATGCTGTCGCCTTCTGCGTCACCACAAATCCGGGCACGCCACCCGGCCCGCTGGACCGGATTGCCTCGGGCGGGGAACTGTCGCGGTTTCTACTTGCGCTGAAGGTCTGCCTGGCCGGGAACAGTCCCGGCGTAACGATGATCTTTGACGAGATCGACCGCGGGGTTGGCGGCGCCACGGCCGATGCGGTCGGGCGCCGGCTACAGGCGCTGGCAGATGGGGCGCAGGTTCTGGTGGTGACCCATAGCCCACAGGTCGCGGCGCGCGGGGCGCACCACTGGCGTGTGGAAAAGCGGGTGGCTGGTGGCGCCACGCTTTCCACCGTGACGCCACTGGACGCAGAGGATCGGATCAACGAAATCGCCCGCATGCTCGCAGGCGATACGATTACCGATGCCGCCCGCGCGGCGGCGAAGGCGCTGTTGCAGCCTAGGGAATGATGCGGGTGTATTTCGTCCCGCCAAGTGTCGCCCCGGCGATCAGACCGGACTGGCCGAACACCACCGCAATCACCGGTGCCTGCTGGGTCACGGAATCGAGCCCCGCCGCCGCACCGCGCTCCGGCACCGCGTAGCGAACATCGGCCGAGACCGCCCAGCCTTCGGACCGGCGGAACTCGTTCAGTGATTCTGCCGACATGAAGAACAGAGCGTGGGCATATTGCTGCGCACCGATCTGGAACCCCAGCGTCGCGCGCGCCGCCGAATAGTAGTCGACCGAGACGTTGTTGATCCGCAGCGCGCCGTGGCCATAGGCGCCGCCGAAGCCAAAGCCGGCCTCGGTGATCAGCGGCATATAGAGCACGCCCTGCGCCCGGCTTTCCACATCGCGCATGCCGGGATAGTTGCTGAGCAGGAAACTCCGCGTTGCATCGACCCGCGCATCCAGTCGCGCCGCGCCGTCACCCCCGATCGGGTTGGCGCATCCCGCCAGCAGCGCCATTGCGCCCGCGCCGCCGATCAGGCCCCGCCGCGACAGTCGCGCGCCGTCCAGTTCCAGGTTCAAGTCTCGTGTCATTTTTTGCCCTCGCCACAATATGAGGGGGCTTGCCGCCCTCTTGATCGCTAATCATAGGGGATCGCTGTCGGTCTGTCACGCATTGTCGCACCCCGGCGGCGGGTGATTGCCGCCTTTCAGCCTGTCCGCAGCAACGCCGCGGCCTCTGGTGCGAAATAGGTGAGGATCCCGTCGCAGCCGGCGCGTTTGAAGGCCAGCAGGCTTTCCATCATCACCCGC
>JBJHCH010000188.1:0-3850 GCA_050485905.1 Paracoccaceae bacterium
GAGAGATCGACCCCGGCCATGTGGCGATGCTGGGCACGGCCTTTCTGTTCGCCGGTTCCTATCTGCTGGCCAAGCGGATGTCGGGGACGGTCGATCCGTCCATCGTGGTGGCGATGCTGTCGATCACGGTCACCGTGGCGCTGGCGCCCTTTGCCCTTGCGGTCTGGATCACGCCGACATGGGCCGAGGTTGGCTGGCTGTTCCTGGTGGCGTTCTTTGCCACGATTGGCCATTACACGATGACGCTGGCCTTTCGCGCGGCGCCGATGACGGTGACGCAGCCGGTGACGTTCCTGCAACTCGTCTGGGCGTCGGCTCTGGGTGCGCTGGTGTTTGCCGAGCCGGTGGACCGCTGGGTGGTGCTGGGCGGCGCGATCATCATGGCGGCGATCATGTTCATCACCTGGCGCGAGACGGTGCTGCGCCGGCAGGCGATCACGCCGCCGGTGGATGCGACGAAGCAGTAGCCGGGGCCGAACCGTCAGGGTTGGAACTGAACGGGCGTTCAGTTACCCTGCACCCATGGCCCGCAAGACCGGATCCCACGCCGAAACCACCGGCCCGCGCGTGCGCGCGGCGGCGCTGCGGCTGTTCGCCCGCGACGGCTATGCGGCGGTGTCGATGCGCGCCATCGCCGCCGAGGTCGGCGTGCAGGCCGGGGC
The DNA here is from genome assembly GCA_050485905.1 of Paracoccaceae bacterium. Lineage (GTDB taxonomy): Bacteria > Pseudomonadota > Alphaproteobacteria > Rhodobacterales > Rhodobacteraceae > JAWLCA01. Next base: position 663 of record JBJHCH010000188.1, read on the forward strand.
GCTCTATCAATACACGCCCGACAAGCAGACGCTGCTGTTCGACCTTATGCGCGAGCATATGGAGCAGGTTCTGGCGGGCTGGCGCGCGGCGGATGCGCCCGCCGACCCGGTGGCGCGGCTGGAGGCATTCGCGCGGTTCCACATCCGCTTTCACCTCGACCGGCCCGATGCGGTGTTCGTGGCCTACATGGAATTGCGCAGCCTGGAGCCGGCGAATTTCGCGGCGATCGAGGGGTTGCGGCGGGCCTATGAGGGCGAGTTGACCGCGATCCTGCGCGCGGGCCAGGCGGCGGGCGTGTTCGAGGTGCCGGATCTGAAGCTGGCGACATTCGCCCTGATCGGGATGCTGACCGGGGTGACGACCTGGTTCCGCGAGGGCGGGCGGCTGAGCCGGGCGGACGTGGCCGAGATCTATCGCGGGATGGTGCTGCGCGCGGTTCAGGCGAAGGGATCGGCGGGGTAGCGCACGCCGGTCAGGTAAAGCCCGTCGGGCGGGGCCACCGGCCCGCAGGCGGCACGGTCGCGGGCGGCCAGCGCCTGTGCCACGCGGCCCGGCTGCCACGCGCCCGCGCCCACCCGCTCCAGCGTGCCGACGATGCTGCGCACCTGATTGTGCAGGAAGCTGCGAGCGCGCAGGCTGAAGCGGTATTCGGTGCCCTGCGGGACCGGCATTGCGTCAATCGTGACCTCGTCCAGCGTCTTTGCCGGGCTGGCCGACTGGCAGAGGGTGGAGCGGAAGGTGGTGAAATCGTGGTGCCCGATCAGGTGGGCGGCGCCTGCGCGCATGGCGTCGGCGTCCAGCGGGTGACGGACCTGCCAGACGAGGCCGGCGTCATGGGTGGCGGGGGCGCGGCGCGCGAGCACCCGGAACAGGTAGCGGCGTTCGATGGCGGAGAAGCGGGCGTGGAAATCATCGGCCACGCGGGCGGCCTGCAGCACCGCGACGGGGGCGGGCTTCAGGTGCCAGTTCAACGCCTCGGACAGTCGAAACGGATCCCAGTCGCGCGACAGGTCGCACTGGGCGACCTGCCCGGTGGCGTGGACGCCGGCGTCCGTTCGGCCGGCGGCGGCGATGCCGGGGGCGTCGGGTTCCAGCGCGCGCAGCGCAGCCTCGACCGCCGCCTGCACGCTTGGCTGGCCCGCCTGCCGCTGCCAGCCGGCAAAGGGGCCGCCGTGATATTCGATCAGAAGCGCGTAGCGGGGCATGGCCGGGGCTTAGTCCGCGGCTGGCCCGCGTGCAAGCGCGCGTGAACGGGGTGGGCAAGGGGCGCGTTTCTGTGTATGGCCGCCTTGCGCGATGGGTGATGCCGTCCCGATGCGGCCCATGGGGCGCGCAAGGGGGTGGGACGGGGCAGGGCCTGCGGCGCATGGACCCTGGGGCCGATGGCCCCCAACGCGAAAGTTTGGACGAATGATCGACGGTATCCCCGCCGCCCTTGCGGCGGCCCTGGCCAATCGTGGCTATGACGAGTTGACCCCGGTGCAGCACGCGGTGCTGGATGCGGAACTGGACGGCGCGGATGCGCTGGTCTCGGCCCAGACCGGATCGGGCAAGACGGTGGCGTTCGGCCTGGCCATCGCGCCGGCGCTGCTGGGTGGCGCCGACGCGCTGCCCGAGGCCGGTCGCCCGCTGGCGCTGATCATCGCACCCACCCGCGAACTGGCGCTGCAGGTCGCGCGAGAGTTCGACTGGCTTTATGCGGGCGCGGGCGGGCGGGTCGCCACCTGCGTGGGCGGGATGGATTACCGCACCGAAAAGCGGTCGCTGGAACGCGGCGCGCATGTCGTCGTCGGCACGCCGGGACGGCTGCGGGATCATATCGAGCGCGCCTCGCTGGACATGTCCGCCCTGCGCGCCGTGGTGCTGGACGAGGCTGACGAGATGCTGGATCTGGGCTTTCGCGAGGATCTGGAGTTCATTCTGGGCGAGGCCCCGGCCGACCGGCGCACGCTGATGTTTTCCGCCACCGTGCCGCGGGCGATCGCGGACCTCGCCGCCAGCTTCCAGCGCGACGCCCGCCGGGTGACCGTGCAGGGAGAGGCGAAGGCGCACACGGACATCGACTACCGCGCCTATGCCGTGGGCGGGCGCGACCGCGAGGCGGCGATCATCAACCTGCTGCGCTGGCACGATCCGCAGACGGCGATCATCTTTTCCGCGACGCGGGTGGGGGTGACGCATCTGACCGCGCGGCTGCACAACCGGGGCTTTTCGGTCGTGGCGCTGTCGGGGGAACTCAGCCAGTCCGAGCGCACCCATGCGCTGCAGGCGATGCGCGACGGGCGGGCGCGGGTCTGCGTGGCGACCGACGTGGCGGCGCGGGGCATCGACCTGCCGGGGCTGGAACTGGTGATCCATGCCGATCTGCCGGTCAATGCCGACACGCTGCTGCACCGCTCGGGCCGGACGGGCCGCGCGGGGGCCAAGGGGATCAGCGCGCTGATCGTGGTGCATTCCGAACGGCGCAAGGCCGAGCGGCTGCTGCAATGGGCCAAGGTGCAGGCGACATGGGACAATCCGCCCGACGCCGATGCGGTGCGCGCCCAGGACGACGCGCGGCTCTTGAGCCACCCGCTGCTGGAGGCCGCGCCGGACGAGGACGAGGCGGTGCAGGTCGCGGCGCTGATGGCGGCGCATGACGCGCAGGCGCTGGCGGCGGGCTTCCTGCGGCTGGTCCGCGCGCGGCAGTCCGCGCCCGAGGAACTGACCGGGCAGGACGCGCCAAAGAAACGCGCGGGCGACGATCTGGGCGAAAGCCAGTGGATCGCGCTGTCCGTGGGCCGGACCCAGAATGCCGAGCCGCGCTGGATCCTGCCGCTGCTCTGCCGTCAGGGCCGGCTGGACCGTGACCAGATCGGCGCGATCCGGGTGCAGGGCGACCATACGCTGGTGCAGATCGCCGCCAGCGCCGCGCCGGGCTTCTGGAAGGCGCTGGGCGAGGGCGCGGTGCTGGAGGAAAACATCACCGCCCGCCCGGCCGAGGCGCCGGCGCAATACAGCGCCCCGTCCGGCCCGCGCGCCCCGCGCGACAGCGACGACGCGCCGCGCAAGAAGCACATCCCCCGCGCCGCGCGCCAGCCGCGCAAGCCCGCCGACCGCCCGGAGCGCGCAGAGCGCTCCGAACGCGATGCCGCGCCCCGGCCCGCGCCACAACCGGCCGCCGCACAGGCATCCGAGGCCCCGGCGC
>JBJHCH010000189.1:0-3840 GCA_050485905.1 Paracoccaceae bacterium
TGTGGCGCAAGCTCGGCGCCTGGTTCTGGCTCGCCACGCAGAACCTGGACGACCTGCCGAAAGCGGCCGAGCCCATGCTCAACATGATCGAGTGGTGGATCTGCCTGTCGATGCCGCCCGATGAAGTGGAGAAGATCGCGCGCTTCCGCGAACTCAACGCTTCGCAGAAGGCGCTGATGCTCTCGGCCCGCAAGGAGGCCGGCAAGTTCAGCGAGGGCGTCATCCTGTCCAAGTCGATGGAAGTGCTGTTCCGCGCCGTGCCGCCCAGCCTCTACCTGGCGATGGCGATGACCGAGCCCGAAGAGAAGGCCGAACGCTTCCAATTGATGCAGCAGCACGGCATCAGCGAGCTGGATGCCGCCTTCCGCGTGGCCGAGAAGATCGACCGTGCGCGTGGCATCGAACCTCTGGCGCTGGACACGCTGGCCTGACGGGAGCAACACGATGCGCATGCCTTCATTCGCCCGCCGTCATCCCTGGATCGGTCTGCTGATCGTGGTGACGATTGGGGCTGCCTCGTGGATGCTGCTGCGCGTGCCGCATCCGGCAACCGAGTCCATGTCCCAGGCCGCCGCCGGGTCCGAAGCGTCGAAACCGGCCGGCCCGCCCTGGCTGTATGGCCGTGCCGATGCGCGCTTCACGGTGGTCGGGTACGCCGACCTGGAGTGTCCGTACTGCCGGGCCTACTTCCCCGCGCTCAAGCGCTGGATCGACGCCCATCCCGAGGTGAACTGGCAGTGGCACCACCTGCCGCTGTCCATGCACGAGCCGGCCGCGACTGCCGAGGCACGCCTGGCCGAGTGCGCGGGCGAGACTGGCGGACATGCCACGTTCTGGCAGGCCGTGGCGTGGCTCTACGCGAACACCCGTGGCGACGGCCAGGGCCTGCCGGAGGGCCTGCGCTATCCCGACCTCACACCAGCCATGCAGGGTTGTCTCGACAGCGATCGCCCCGATGCGGTCATCCGTGCCCAGGCGGCGGAAGCGGCACAGCAGGGCATCGCGGCCACGCCGGCCCTGCAACTGCGCGACCGCGAGTCCGGCAAGACCCTCCTGCTGCACGCCCCCGTCGAAGGCGATGCCTTGCTGTCGGCCATCGACCTGCTTGCCGCCGGCAGCACGACCGCAGCCGAACCCGCCCATTCCCCAGACATGCCCGCCGGCGTCGCCGGTGACATGCCCAGGTAGCCATCGATCTTCAAGGCTGCGGCGCGGCTCGTCCGCGTTGATCGAAACCCGTTCGCATCGCATCCCTTGACGCGAACGGCCACTGCATCCGCGGTGGTGGATGCCCGCTCGTCACCTGTTCCATCCCCATCGTCCCCAGGAGGGTTTGCCCTCCAGGGGCAGGCGCCCTCCGATCTCATCCATTGGAGGTTCGCCATGTCTCTGGTCATCGCCGACTCCCGCCCGGAGTCGCTCACCCTGATCGCCGCCCAGCACGAAGACTGGATCATCCGGCAGGCCATCACCCTGCTGGAGAACCGCGTGTTCAAGGCCGGCCCGGCGCTGGGCAGTCCCGCCGCCGTGCGCAACTACCTGCGCCTGAAACTGGTCGCGGAGCCGAACGAAATCTTCGCCATCGTGTTTCTCGACAGCCAGCACCAGGTGCTCGCCTTTGAGCCGCTGTTCAAGGGCACGGTCGACCAGACTTCGGTGTATCCGAGGGTGGTGGTTCAGCGTGCGCTGGCGCTCAACGCTTCGGCGCTGATCCTGGCGCATCAGCACCCCTCGGGGAACACCGAGCCCTCGGCCGCTGATCGTGCGATCACCGAGCGGCTGAAGAGCGCCCTGGCCACCGTCGATGTCCGGGTGCTGGATCACTTCATCGTCGGCAAGGGCAGCCCGTACTCGTTCGCCGAAGCCGGCTTGCTGTAGCAGCACCACCCCACGCGCATTCATTTCATCACCACGGGAGCCCTTGGCTCCCGTTTCCTTTCGCCGACCCACAGAGAAATCGGGACTGACCGGTTTCGGTTTCTTTGTCGTTCCCTGATCTGCGTTGCGCTCGACTACGAGTCTGCATCGACTCCGCGGAGGCGCGACATGCCGGCTCATTCCCTCAACCTTCCTGCCGCCTCGCGGCGCCATTTGGCCGCCAGGCTGGCCGCTGGACTGTGCGCCGCGCTGCTCGGTTCCATCGCGGCGGCCGCCGATGTGCTCGTGGTCACCGACAGCCGTCATCCGGTGCAGGCCCCGACCGACGTGCGGGTCATCGAGCTGGACCAGGCCACGCGCATCGAGGTCGAACTCGCCGCGCACCTGCCGGCCGACCCCCAACAGGCCGCGGCCCTGGTGCGGCAGCGGTTGCATGACGGCGGCGAGGCCCTGCAGCGCCGCATCGGCCATGCTTATCAGGGTGTCGCGGATGCCTGGGGGCTGGGCATCGCCAAGATTCCCGCCGTGGTGGTCGATCGACGCTACGTGGTCTACGGCGAGCCCGACGTGGCCCGCGCCGTCGCGCGCATCGACACCTACCGGAGCACGCAGCCATGAGCCTCCTGCTGGCATCCCGGCGCCTGCGCGCCACCGTCGCCTCGCTGCTGCTGGGCGCGGCCACATCGACGTTCGCCCTGGACACCGCCACCATCGTCTCGTCGGCGCTGTCCCCCGACTGCCTCGAATACCGCGTGGTCGGAATCTGCTACTGGCTGTACTGCACGCCCTTCGGCTGCTCGGTTCGCACCTCCGTCAAGGTGCGCCACTACGTCCCCGATGCGGTGGTGTCGAGCTACTCGAACACCGGCGAAAACCCGTGGCTGGAAGTCAGGGCGATGAGCATGCCCAACCCGAGCGCCAAGGCTGGCGGTGACGGCACGACCAATCACGACAACGAGAACAACCTCGCCAAGTTCAAGAACGCCGATGTCATCGGCCATCCGGCCGGGATGGTGTTCAGCCAGTTCGCCAGCGCCTCCGGCTATACCTGCGAAGGCGCGGGCACGGCCTTCATGCCGTATCTGCTGAGCACACTCGACACGATCGCCTGGCGCTACAACATCCCGGAAGCGTTCTACCCCGAAGCGCTCATCCCCGGCCGGCGCGAAATCGGTACGCGCACCGGCCTGAACCTCTGGGGCAACGTGTATCCCCGCGGTGGCTTCCTGCACCAGACCGACGACCACAAGAGCGGCGCCGTGGTCGCGCAGCGCGCGGGCGACATCGTGACGCGCCGCAACCAGATTCACGTGTACCAGCCCCTGCTGGCCAACGCCCGCGACGGGTACTGGCCGGCCGGCGCGCTGATGGAGACCGACGCATCGACGGGCAAGTGGCAGGAGCTGACGCCCACGCTCTCGAACACTTGCGTGGTCTTCCCGCACAGCCGCACCCGCGTGCAGGCCCAGCAGGGCGACTACGCCTGGGCCTTGTGGCGGCCTTACTCCTGCTGCCGGCGCCGTGGCCAGGTCTTCCTCGGCAGCGTCGATTTCATGTGAGGAACCCACGATGAACGCATCCCTCCCTGACTTCCTGCGCCGCTCGAAGTCGCACCTGCGGGCCACGCTGCTCGTGGCGGCCATCACGCTGGTCGTCGGCGTCGCCTGGGCGCAGACCCGCATCGATCCCAATGGCGTGAACGTCAGCGGCAGCGTGATCGGCGACGACGTGCTCTACAGCATCGGCGGCGGCCGGGCCGTGTCGATGGGTGGTGCCGGCAACATGCAGAGCATCGGCGTGGGGATCGGCTGGAACAGCAACCTGATCTGCGGCGACATGAGCATCACCACGACGCTGCAGAACCAGCTCAACGGCATCACCAACGGCTTCCAGACGATCATGAGCAACGTGATCCAGAACGCCACCAGCGCCGTGGCCTCGCTGCCGGCCCTGATCATCCAG
>JBJHCH010000190.1:0-3747 GCA_050485905.1 Paracoccaceae bacterium
GCGCCGGGGCCTCGCAGGCTCACGCGCCGCCCCGCGAGCGCCGCGCACCCGCCATACCGTTTCAGGTATATACCTCATAAGGTATATACCCTATCGGGTATATACCCGAAAAGGTATGGCCCCCTCATCTCCGGATCCGCCAAGCACTTGATCCCGCGGCACTCTCTGCCCGCTCCAGCGGTCAGGCCCGCCAACGTATGCACGTCATATGCACGCAAAACATACGTGAATCATACGTTGTGTGCACACGCCGTTTCGCCGCCTGCGCGGCCCACCGGCCCCCGTCGCGGGCCTGAGTCGCAGGCCCGGTCCGGGGGCGGTTCGGGGGTCAGTAGATCACCACGCTGCGGATGCTCTCGCCCGCGTGCATCAGGTCGAACCCCTTGTTTATGTTGTCCAAAGTCAGCGTGTGGGTGATCATCGGATCGATCTCGATCTTGCCGTCCATGTACCAGTCCACGATCCGCGGCACATCCGTCCGCCCCCGCGCCCCCCCGAACGCCGTCCCCTTCCAGATCCGCCCCGTAACCAGTTGAAACGGCCGCGTAGCAATCTCCGCCCCCGCCGCCGCCACCCCGATGATGATCGACTGCCCCCAGCCGCGGTGGGTGCATTCCAGCGCGTCGCGCATCACCTTCACGTTGCCGGTGCAGTCGAAACTGTAGTCCGCCCCGCCGATCTGGTCGAAGGGCGTCTTCGTCATGTTGACGATCTCGGCCACCACATTGTCCACCTCCTTTGGGTTCAGGAAGTGGGTCATGCCGAACTTCTCGGCCATCGGCACCTTGGCGGGGTTCAGGTCCACGCCGATGATCATGTCGGCACCGGCGAGCCGTAACCCCTGGATAACATTGAGCCCGATGCCGCCGAGGCCGAAGACCACGGCCTTTGCACCGATCTCTACCTTTGCCGTATTGATCACCGCGCCGATGCCCGTGGTCACGCCGCAGCCGATGTAGCAGATCTTGTCAAAGGGCGCGTCCTCGCGCACCTTGGCCACCGCGATCTCGGGCAGGACGGTGTGGTTCGCAAAGGTCGAGCAGCCCATGTAATGCAGGATCGGGTCGCCATCGAGGGTGGTGAACCGGCTGGTCCCGTCCGGCATCAACCCCTGCCCCTGCGTCGCGCGGATCGAGGTGCAGAGGTTCGTCTTCTGGCTCAGGCACGAGGGGCAGGCCCGGCATTCGGGGGTGTAGAGCGGGATGACATGATCGCCCGGCTTCACCGATGTGACGCCCTCGCCCACCTCGACCACGACGCCCGCGCCCTCATGCCCCAGGATCGCGGGGAACAGCCCCTCGGGGTCGGCGCCGGACAGGGTGAATTCGTCGGTGTGGCAGATGCCGGTGGCCTTGATCTCCACCATCACCTCGCCCGCCTTTGGCCCGGCGAGGTTCACATCCATGATTTCCAGCGGTTTTCCGGCCTCAACGGCCACGGCGGCCCGGGTGCGCATGTCTAATTCCTCCTTCAATTATGACGGTCGTGCCGCCGCCTTGCCTTATGCCCGTCCCCATCGACTTGGTGAAGACGTTCCTTCCCACGTTGGCAGCCCGCCGGGGGCGACACAACTCACCCTTTAGTATGGTTTTCAGCCGCGGCGCCGACGGCCGATCAGGCCCTTCGTCGGATCAAATGCGTAAAGCGCCGCGCCGTGAAAGACGACCAGACACCCCGCGACCACCGCAAGCGCCGTCCAGTTCACCTGCATGTAAAGCGCGAAGCGGATCAGTTCGACCGCATGGGTGAAAGGATTGAAGGCAGCGATATCGTGCAAAAGCACGCTCGACTCGCGCACCCGCCAAAGCGGGTAGAGCGCCGAGGAGGCAAAGAACATCGGAAAGATCAGGAAGTTCATCACGCCCGCGAAATTCTCCATCTGCCGGATGGTCGAGGATAGCAGCAGCCCGATCGAGCCCAGCATAAGACCGCTGAGAAAAAGCGCCGGAAGCAGGGTCAGGAACCCCATCGGCGGCGGCCGGATTCCCCAGGCCCAGGCGATGGCCAGAAAGGCATAGACCTGAAGGATCGACACGCCAACCCCGGCCAGAAGCTTTCCGGTCAGCAGGAACCAGCGCGGGTGCGGGCTGACCAGAAGCGTGCGCATCGCCCCCGTTTCCCGGTCGTAGACCATCGACAGAGAGGATTGCATGCCGTTGAAAAGCTGGATCATCGCCACGAGGCCGGGGGTGACGTAGACCTCATACAGGACATAGGTCTGATAGGGCGGCGTGATCGACAGCCCCAGGACGGCGCGGAAGCCGGCGGCGAAGATGAAGAGCCAGACCAGCGGGCGGACCAGCGCCGAGAGGAACCTTTCGCGCTGGCGCAGGAAGCGCAGCGTCTCACGCCAGACGATCCCGCGCAGCGCGGTCAACCGCCCGGACCAGCCGAGATTGCTCAGACTCATGCCGCGCCCTGCAGGGCGTCGCGGTCAAGCGCCGTGAGCGCCAGAAACGCCTCGGTCAACGGCTGGTCGCCGGCGATACTGGCGGCGGTGCCATCGGCCAGAACCCGGCCGGCGTGCAGCACCACCACATGGTCGTCGGGTTCGATCTCGTCGAGAAGGTGCGTCGCCCAGAGGACACCCACCTCTGCATCGCGGATCAGCCCACGGACAAGGCGGATGACCTCTGCCCGAGACTGGATGTCGAGCCCAACCGTGGCCTCATCCAGAAGTAGAAGTTGCGGCTTCTGCAACAGCGCCCGCGCAATCTCGGCGCGCCGCGATTGACCGCCCGACAAGGTGGCGACACGGGCGTGCCGCTTGTCGGTCAGCGCCATCTGATCGACCACCTCGGTGATCCGCTGGCGCAGCACCCGCCCGGACATGCCGTGCAGCGCGCCGTGATAGTTGAGGTTCTGCGCCACGGTCAGGTCGGCATCAAGCGCGCGGGTCTGAAAGACAACGCCGATCTCGGCCAAGGCCGCGCCGGGGTGGCGACGCAGGTCGTGGCCACAGACCGCGATCCGGCCCGAGGTGCTGTCATACAGGCGCGTGACGAGCGAAAAGAGCGTCGTCTTGCCGGCCCCGTTCACGCCAAGCAGGGCCGTGAACCGGCCCTGTTCGACAGTCAGGCTGACATCGTCCAGCGCGCGGAGCTTGCCGAAACTGTGACTCAGCCCGCGAATGGCCAGCGCGGCGGTCATTGTATGGTGAATATCGCCCGCTGGGTTTCGCCGCTAGTGCCGACGATGCGCATTTCGTACCGCCCCGGTCGGATCGCTATGAAGCTGATCCGGGCCGAGCCTGCGGCGTCGAACTCGATCGAATCGAGGCCGAGCGGCCGGATCTCGATATCGTTGATCACCACCTCGTTGATCCAGATGTTGCGGAACAGCCCCGGCCCCTCGACCGCGAGTTCCTGGGTGCCGTCCGAGGTGACGGTGAGCCGGTAGTAGCCACCGGAATAGAGCGTGTATTCGCCCTCGCTGTCCATCCGCCCGGCCGTCAGTGTGATCTCGCCCAGATCGGTGCGGTTGCGGTTGTCCATCAGCCCGGCAAAGCCCAGTTCCAGCGTTCGGTTCTGTGGCAGCGCCGGGCCAGCGATGGCCGCGCAGAGTGCGGCGGCAAGCAGGTACTTGGGTTTCATCATTTTCTTGTCCCTCGTTCGTTCAGTGGTCGGCGATGGCCACGCCCCAGGGGAGCTGACCAACCTGGATCGATCTCACCACCTCGTCGCGTTCGACGTCGATGACCGAAACGTCGTTCGAGATGCCGTTGGTCGAATAGAGAAACTTCTCGTC
>JBJHCH010000191.1:0-3744 GCA_050485905.1 Paracoccaceae bacterium
GCACTGCAAGGCGGCATGACGGGCAGCTTCGACGGGCGGGTCAACGGCGAGGCGCCGGTATCCGGTATGATTGCTCCTGCCGCCGGTGGTCGCAGCGCGCTGCGCCTGCGCAGCAACGATGCAGGGGCCGTGTTCCGCGCCGCCGGAGTATTCGGTAGAGCGCACGACGGCGCTATGGACATGGTACTTAGCCCTCGCGGTGGCCCCGGCGAATACGACGGCCGCTTGATCGTGCGCGACACTCGCGTGCGGCAGGCGCCGGTGCTGGCCGATCTGCTGGGCGCCATCAGCGTGATCGGTCTGCTGGAGCAACTCAACGGCCAGGGGCTGGTTTTCAGCTTGGTCGAGGCCGACTTCCGCTTGACGCCACAGGCCATCGAGGTCATCAGCGCCAGCGCGACGGGCAATTCGCTCGGGATAAGCCTGGCCGGCGTCTACGGGCTGGCGTCAAAGCGGATGGAAATGCAGGGCGTGATTTCGCCGGTCTACATGCTGAATGCCATCGGCGGCATCTTTGCTCCGCGTCGTGGCGAGGGCCTGATCGGCGTGAACTATCGGCTCAGCGGTCCGGCCGACCGGCCGCAGGTGAACGTCAATCCGCTGTCGATGCTCGCACCCGGCGGGCTGCGCGAGGTGTTTCGCCGCGCCCCGCCGCGATTGACCCAGTAGCCGGGCCGGCGCACCGATCCCATGAAACTGTCGGATTTCGATTTCGAACTGCCCGAGGAATTGATCGCAACGCGCCCGGCGCGGCCGCGGTCGTCGGCGCGGCTGCTGGTGGCCGAGGGCGAAGGCGTCCGGGACGTGATCGTGCGCGATCTGCCGGATGTTCTGCGTCCAGGCGACCGGCTGGTGCTGAACAACACCCGCGTGATCCCTGCGCGGCTGACGGGGCGGCGACGGCGCGGCGATGCCGAGGCGCAGGTCGAGGTGACACTGCTGGACACGACCGCCGCGGGGGACTGGCGCGCGCTGGCCCGCCCGCTGCGCAAGCTGCGCCCCGGCGACCGGATTGCTTTCTCGGCAGATCTCTCTGCCGAGGTGGTCGATCGTGGCGCTGCGGAAGCCACCCTGCGCTTCAACCTTGTCGGCGAGGATTTCGATGCGGCACTGGCCGAGGCGGGCGCGATGCCGCTGCCCCCCTATATCGCCGCACGCCGCCCCCCTGATCGGCAGGATCGCAGCGACTATCAGGCGGTTTTTGCCCGCCATTCAGGCGCGGTCGCGGCGCCCACCGCCTCGCTGCACTTCGACGCCGCGCTGATGCAGGCGCTTGCCGATCGCGGGATCGCCTTTACCGAGGTGACGCTCCACGTCGGCGCCGGCACTTTCCTGCCGGTGAAGGTCGAGGACGTGACCACCCACCGCATGCACGCCGAATGGGGCGAAGTGACGCCAGAGGCCGCGGCGGAGATCAACGCGACGCGCGCGGCGGGCGGGCGGATCATCCCGGTCGGCACCACGGCGCTGAGGCTGATCGAGACCGCCGCCACGCCGGACGGAACGCTGCACCCATGGCAGGGACCGACCGACATCTTCATCTACCCCGGCTACCGCTTCCGCGTCACCGACGGGCTGATGACCAATTTCCACCTGCCGCAATCCACGCTTCTGATGCTTGTCAGCGCGCTGATGGGGCGGGCGCGCATGCTGGCGCTCTACCGTCATGCCATCGACATGAAATACCGCTTCTTCAGCTACGGGGATGCGTCGCTTCTGATTCCCGATCCGCGCCGGTGACGCGCCGCCCGGTGTCGCCTTTGGGCCGGATGGCGATTAGAAATGGGTTCAGAAGGCCGGTAGGAAAGAGGTCTTGATGCTGCTTGTCGTCGCAAATACCTGGGCGCTGCTGCTGGGCGTCATGCTGCTGATGGTCGGCAACGGCGTTCAGGGCACGCTGCTGGGTGTGCGCGGCGCGATCGAAGGCTTTTCGACCTTCAACATGTCCATCGTCATGTCGGCCTATTTCGCGGGCTTCCTGATCGGCTCGCGCGCAGCACCCGAACTGATCCGGCGGGTCGGTCACGTCCGCGTCTTTGCCGCCCTCGGCTCGCTGATCTCGGCCATGCTGGTGCTCTACGCGGTGGTGCCGAACTGGGTCGCCTGGGCGCTGATGCGGGTGGTGATGGGCTTCTGCTTTGCCGGCGTCTACGTCACCGCCGAAAGCTGGCTCAACAACGCCTCGACCAACGAGACAAGGGGCCAGACGCTTTCCGCCTATATGATCGTGCAGATGGTCGGCATCATCGCCTCGCAGGCGCTGCTGAACGTGGGCGATGCGGCGGGCTACCTGCTGTTCGTCCTGCCCTCGGTCCTTGTGTCGCTGGCCTTCACGCCGATCCTGCTGTCGGCCAGCCCCGCGCCGGTCTTCGACACAACGAAACCGATGAGCTTCCGACACCTCTTTACCGTCTCCCCACTGGGCTGCATGGGGATGTTCCTGATGGGCGGGGTCTATTCGGCCACCTTCGGCATGGCCTCGGTTTGGGGCACGCTGGCCGGGCTGACCATCGCGCAGATCTCGATCTTCGTCGCGGCGATCTACTTCGGCGGCATGGTGTTCCAGTATCCGCTGGGCCGGCTGTCCGACCGGATGGACCGGCGGCGGCTGATCCTTGTGCTGGCCGGGGTCGGCGTCGCCATCATGGCCGTGCCGTCCTTTGCGCAGCCGCGGTTCGAGGTGCTGCTGGTGGTCGCGGTCCTGATCGGCGGCATCGCCAACCCGGTCTATGCGCTGCTGATCGCCCATACCAACGACTATCTGGATCCGACCGACATGGCGGCGGCCTCCGGCGGGCTTTTGTTCATCAACGGGCTGGGCGCCATCGCCGGGCCGCTGATCACCGGCTGGATGATGGGCCTCGTGGGGCCGCGCGGTTTCTTCCTCTATATCGGCATCCTGCTGCTGCTGCTGACGCTCTACGCCGCCTGGCGTACAACGCGCCGCGCCGCACCGGCCGTGCAGGACACCGGCAACTTCGCCACGATCTCGCCCACTGCATCCGCGCTGGCGGTCGAGGCGGTGCTGGAAGCCACACCGGCGGCCGAGGTTGACGACAGCCCGGGCTGGTCTGCGCGCAGCGGCGGGCAGGACTGACTCACTGTTGCCAAGCCCCGCGATGCCTGCCACGCTGCCCCTGTGAAGCAGGGGGAACGACATGCCGCGCACCAAGGAGATACTTGATTTCTGGCTTGATGAGGTCGGGCCGGACGGCTGGTATCGCGTCGATGCGGCGCTTGATGAAGACATCTCGCGCAGGTTCCGCGCCGATTGGGATGCCGTTCTGGATGACGGCCCGGAACACTGGCAGGGAGAGCCGCGGCAGGTTCTTGCCTATATCATCCTGACCGATCAGTTCCCGCGCAACATGTTCCGCAACGATCCCCGCGCCTTCGCCACCGACGAACTGGCGCGCAAGGCGGCGCAGCGGGCGATCTATCTGGGCTGGGACGAGCGGATCGACCCGCCCGAGCGGCAGTTCTTCTATCTGCCGCTGATGCATTCCGAGGTTCTGACCGATCAGGACCGTTGCGTGCGCCTGTTCCTGACGCGACTGCCCGAAGGGTTCGAGGACAGCCTGCTGCACGCCCGCGCGCACCGCGAGGTCATCCGCCGCTTCGGCCGCTTCCCCTATCGCAACGCCGCCCTGGGCCGGAAATCCACACCAGAGGAAGAGGCGTTCATGGCCGATGGCGGCTACATGGCACAGGTAGAGGCGCTGCGTCCCTAGCCATGCGGCCAGT
>JBJHCH010000192.1:0-3734 GCA_050485905.1 Paracoccaceae bacterium
GCCTGGCACCAGGCGCAGCTTCTCGTTGATCTTCAGCACGTTGCCGGTGTCCTCGATCACCCCGTGCTCGTCCGAGCACTTGATGTATTTCACGTCGTCGCGCCCAAAGATGAAGGGCAGGCCGCTGTCGACCGACTGCGCCTTGAGGCCCGCGTCGCAGATCGCCTTGCCGGGCTTGGCATGGCTCATCACGCTGGTCAGGATGAACAGCGCATTCTCCCACTCGCCCTGGTCGATGCGGTTACCGTCCTTGTCCAGGATGCGGCCATAGTCGGCATCCATGAACGCGTAGGAGCCGCACTGAAGCTCGTTGTAGACGCCCGAGTTCGACTCGAAATAGTAGCTTCCGGTGCCGCCGCCGGACACGAGTTCCGGCTCCAGCCCCGCGGCCCTCAGTCCGTCCACGGCGTCCTTCACCTGAGCGATGGCGATGTCGAGCTTGGCCTTGCGGTCCTCGTAGCTGTCCATGTGCTGCATCGCGCCCTGATAGGCTTGGATGCCGGTGAACTTCAGCCCTGGCGCGGCATCGATCGCCTTCGCGATCTCCACCACCGCCTCGGTCGTGGTCACGCCGCAGCGGCCCGCGCCGCAGTCGATCTCGATGAAGCATTCGATGGTCGTGCCGTGCTTCTGCGCCGCCGCCGACAGATCGGCCACGTTTTCCACATCGTCGACGCAGACGATGGTCCGCGCGCCCAGCTTCGGCAGGCGGGCCAGACGGTCGATCTTGGCCGGGTCGCGCACCTGGTTCGAGACAAGCACATCCTTGATCCCGCTACGGGCAAAGACCTCAGCCTCTGACACCTTCTGGCAGCAGACGCCGACCGCGCCGCCCAGCTTTTCCTGCAGCTTTGCAACGTCGACCGACTTGTGCATCTTGCCGTGGACCCGGTGGCGCATGCCGTGGGCCTTGGCGTAATCGCCCATCTTCTTGATGTTGCGCTCCAGCGCGTCGAGGTCGAGGATCAGGCAGGGCGTCTGAATGTCGGCTTCGTCCATCCCCGGCACGGCCGGTACGTCATAGCCTACTTCAAGCTCTTCGATCTTTGTCGGTGCGTTCATCTCTCGCCTCCCTCAGTTCTTGATCCATGGCAGCTTGTCCAGATCGACATTGCCGCCGGTGATGATGACGCCCACGCGCTGGCCGCGGAACGTCTCGGGGTTCTTCAGGATCGTGGCCAGCGGCACGGCGCAGCTTGGCTCCATCACGATCTTCATCCGCTCCCAGGTGATCTTCATGGCGTCGATGATCTCCTGCTCGCTCGCGGTCAGGATGTCCGTCACATGGTTCTTCACGAAGTGCCATGTGAGATCCTTCAGCGGCACCTTCAACCCGTCGGCCACCGTCACCGGCGCGTCGTCGGCGATGATGTGACCCGCCCTGAAGCTGCGCGCGGCATCATCGGCCTGTTCCGGCTCGGCCGCGTAAATCTTCACCCCGGGCGCGATGTTCGACAGTGTCAGGCAGGTGCCGGAGATCATGCCGCCGCCGCCAATCGGGGCGATCACGGCATCAAGCCCCTGAACCTGTTCCATCAATTCGCGCGAACAGGTGCCCTGCCCGGCGATCACGCGATGGTCGTTGTAGGGATGCACGAACTCGGCTCCCGTCGCGGCCTGCACGCGGGCAAAGACCTCCTCGCGGCTGCTGGTGGAGGGTTCGCATTCGGTGATGATGCCGCCGTAGCCGCGCACGGCGGCCTTTTTCGCCTCGGGCGCTGTGCGGGGCATGACCACCTGGCACGGGATACCGCGCCGGCCCGCCGCATAGGACAGGCTGAGCGCGTGATTGCCGGAGCTGTGCGTGGCCACGCCCTTTTCCAGCATGTCATCGGACAGGCCAAAGACCGCGTTCGACGCACCGCGCACCTTGAAGGCACCCGCCTTCTGGAAGTTCTCGCATTTGAAGAACAGTTCGGCCCCGGTCAGGCCGTTGAGATAGCTCGACGTCAGAACCGGGGTCCGATGGATGTGGGGCCGGATGCGGTCATGCGCGGCCACCACGTCATCATAGGTCGGGATGTACATTCCTGCGTTGTCCTTCATCTCGTCCTCTCAGGCGGCGGCGCTGAGTGCGGCGCCGCCACTGGTGCGATAATATTCCTGTGCGGCGGCGACGCCAGAGCCGAGGCGAATGTTCCACCCCAGATCGGCCATGCACATTTCCGCCGTTGCCAGACCCGACAGCACCATGACATCGGTGAGCATGCCCAGATGCCCGATGCGGAACACCTTGCCGGCAACTTCGCCCAGTCCGACACCAAAGGCCACACCATACTTCTCGGCCGCGAGTTTCACCAGATCGGTTCCGTTGCAGCCCTCGGGCACAACGACCGCAGTGACGGTGTCGGAATAAAGATCGGGCGAGGCCGCGCAGGGCCGCATCCCCCAGGCCGCGATGGCGCGGCGCACGCCCTCGGCCAGACGGTGGTGGCGGGCATAGACGTTGTCCAGCCCCTCGTCTTCCAGCACCTCTATCGCCTTAGCCAGACCTGCGATCAGACCGACGGCCGGGGTGTAGGGATAGCCGCCCGCCTCATAGCTGCGGAGCATGTCGCGGAAATCAAAGAAGGTGCGCGGCAGGGTCGCGGTCTCCATCGCCGCGAGCGCCTTGGGGCTCACGCCCAGGATCGCCAGACCCGCGGGCAGCATGAAGCCCTTCTGCGATCCGGCCACCGCGATATCGACACCCCAGCCGGCCATGTCGAACGGCATCGACCCGATGGACGACACGCCATCGACCAGCAGCAGCGCCGGATGCCCGGTGCGGTCGAGCCCCGCGCGGATCCCGGCGATGTCAGACTTCACGCCCGTCGCGGTCTCGTTATGGGTTGCAAGCACCGCTTTGATCCGATGGTCTTGGTCGGCGGCCAGTGCGAATTCGATGGCCGCGACGGGTGCGCCCTCTCCCCACGGCGCGTCAATGATCTGCACGTCCAGGCCGTGTCGCTGGCACATGTCGATCCAGCGATGGCTGAACATGCCGAAGCGGCCGACCAGAACCCTGTCGCCTGCGCTCAGCGTGTTGCTGATCGCGGCCTCCCAGCCGCCGGTTCCGGTGGAGGGCAGGATGATCACCTCGCCCTGATCCATTCGCAGCACGCGGCGCACGCCGGCAATGGCTGGCTTGAACATCCGGGGAAACGTCGGCGACCGGTGATCGATCGTCGGCTGGTCGCACGCCTTGCGGATTTCCTCCGGGATGTTTGTGGGACCCGGAATGAAGACGGGGTTCTGGAACGACATGGGCTTTCCTCCCTTACGATGTGGATCGTTCTACTCAAGGCGCACCCCGCACACAATTTTTTTGAAATCTTTTTTTGCCAATCGAAAAACAGCTTTCCTGTTTGAAAATATTACGTATTCTGTTTTTCATCTCGTGAAAGCGTTTTTTGCTGCAGCTGCGAAAGGAACCGGTTCATGGCCGAATCCCGTGCCCGTGGGCGCCCGAAATCCTTCCATGACAAGACCGAGCAGAACATCGTCCAGTCACTGGATCGCGCCATGGGCATCCTCGCCGCGGTGGCCGAGGGGCCGGGGCTGACGCTGACCGAACTGGCACAGCGGACCGACCAGTCGCCGGCCACCGTCTACCGCGTGCTCAGCACCCTGCAGGCCCATCACATCGTCGAGGTCGAGGCGGCGGGGCAACTCTGGCATGTCGGCGCGGGCGCGTGGCGGATCGGTTCCGCCTTCCTGCGCCGCACCCATGTCGCCGACCGCGCGCGCGCCGC
>JBJHCH010000193.1:0-3714 GCA_050485905.1 Paracoccaceae bacterium
CTGCAAACCCATGCGGGGCGCATCGACGGGGACGTCGAAACCCAGATCGCGGCAATCGAGAGCTGCATCGCCTCTGGGGTAAGCGGCATCCTGATCACGCCGTCTGACAGCCGTGCGCTGGTCCCGTCGATCACTCAGGCGCGCGACAACGGTGTGCTGGTCATCGCGCTCGACACACCGTTCGAGCCGATTGACGCCGCAGACTCCACCTTCGCCACCGACAACTTCCAGGCCGGTGTGCTTATCGGGGAATGGGCGCTGGCGACGATGGGTGACGATGCAGCCAATGCCAAGATCGCCACGCTGGACCTGAACCCCAGCCAGGTCTCGGTCGACTACCTGCGCAATCAGGGTTTCATGACGGGCTTTGGAATCGACGTGAAGGATCCCACGGTGATCGGAGATGAGGACGATCCGCGTATCGTCGGCAGCGACGTGACCAACGGCAACGAAGAAGGCGGGCGCACCGCGATGGAAAACCTGATGCAGCGCGACCCCGAGATCAACCTCGTCTACACAATCAACGAACCTGCGGCGGCGGGCGCTTACGAGGCGCTGCGCTCGGTCGGTCGCCAGGATGACGTGATCATCGTGTCCGTCGATGGCGGTTGCCCCGGCGTGCAGAACGTGGCCGAGGGGATCATCGGGGCAACCTCGATGCAGTTCCCGCTCCTGATGGCGTCCGAGGGGATCGCGGCCATCGCGGCCTTTGCCGAGACCGGCGCGGTTCCGGAGAACACCGAAGGTTTGGATTTCTTCAACACCGGCGTGGAACTGATTACCGACAACCCGGTCGAAGGCATCCCCTCGATCACCTCCGAGGAAGGCCTCGCCCGCTGCTGGGGCTGAGCCAACCCGTCCTTCCTGAAACATGACCGAGATCTTGTCGCCAGCACCATGCTGGCGGCAGGGATCGCTCATACCCTCTCACCCGGAGACTTCAGATGTCAGACAATCCCAGAAGTGTCGCAGAGTATGAGGCATCGCTGGCGCAGGCCGACCGGCGCGTAGCCGAGTTCACCGGCCCGAAGCGCACTGCACTTGGCCATGTTCAGCATTTCCTTCATTCCAACCCAACGATGGTTCCGGTCATCGTGCTGGCGCTCAGCCTTGTTGTGTTCGGCATCCTGGCTGGCGACAGGTTCTTTACCCCGTTCAATCTGTCGCTGATCCTGCAGCAGGTCTCGATCATCGGGATCCTGGCCGCCGCGCAGTCGCTGATCATCCTGACGGCGGGGATCGATCTGTCGGTGGCCGCGATTATGGTGCTGATGTCGGTGATCTCCGGCAAGCTCGCGATCACCATGGGCGTGCCCCCTACCTTGGCACTTACTCTGTCGTTCATTCTCGGCACGCTTGCCGGGATGCTAAACGGGTTTCTGGTCACGCGTCTGCGCCTGCCGCCTTTCATCGTGACGCTTGGCACGTGGAACATCTTCTTCGCACTGAACCTGTGGCTGTCAGGCGCGCAGTCCATCCGGTCGCAGGATATCGACCAGATGGCGCCCATACTGAAGTTCTTCGGCAATTCCTTCAGGGTAGCGGGGGCGAACATCACCTACGGATCCATCCTGATGGTGCTGGTCTTTGCCGCACTCTGGTATCTGTTGAATAAGACCGCATGGGGGCGACATGTCTATGCCATCGGCGATGACAAGGACGCGGCCGAACTAGCCGGTATCCGCACCGACCGCATGCTGGTCTCGGTCTATGCACTGGCGGGCTTCATCTGCGCGCTTGCCGCCTGGGCCTCCATCGGGCGGGTGGGCTCGATCTCTCCGCAGTCCTTCTACGAGGGCAATCTGCAATCCATCACTGCCGTGGTGATCGGCGGCATCAGTCTGTTCGGCGGGCGCGGTTCGATCATGGGGGCGCTGTTCGGCGCGCTGATCGTGGGCGTGTTCCAGTCGGGGCTGCGCCTGGCGGGTGTGGACGTGCTCTGGCAAGTCTTCGCAATCGGTTGGCTTATCATCATCGCGGTCGCCATCGACCAATGGATCAGAAAGATTTCGGCATGACACAGGAACCCCTTCTCAAGGCTCGCGGACTGGTCAAGCGCTACGGCCGCGTTACCGCCCTCGACCAATGCGACTTCGATCTGCTGCCGGGTGAGATCCTGGCCGTGATCGGCGATAACGGCGCAGGGAAATCAAGTTTGATCAAGGCAATCTCCGGCGCGATCACGGTCGATGAGGGCGAGATCACGCTGGAGGGCAAGCCCGTCAGCTTCTCCTCACCGCTGCAGGCACGGGAAGCGGGCATCGAGACGGTCTATCAGACCCTCGCCCTGTCGCCCGCGTTGTCAATCGTGGAAAACATGTTCATCGGCCGCGAACTGCGCAAGGCGGGGCCGATGGGGCAGTGGCTCCGGATGCTCGACATGCCCGCGATGCAGAAGTTCGCGCGCGACAAGCTGAACGATCTGGGGTTGATGACGATCCAGAACATCAATCAGCCGGTGGAGACGCTGTCGGGCGGGCAACGGCAGGGCGTGGCTGTGGCGCGGGCGGCGGCGTTCGGCTCCAAGGTGGTGATCCTTGACGAGCCCACCGCTGCGCTCGGCGTGAAGGAAAGCCGCAAGGTGCTGGAACTGATCCTTGACGTGAAATCGCGCGGCATTCCGATTATCCTGATCAGCCACAACATGCCGCATGTGTTCGAGGTCGCCGACCGCATCCACGTGCACCGCCTTGGCCGGCGGCTTTGCGTGATCGATCCGAAGCAGCATTCCATGTCGGATGCGGTTGCCTATATGACAGGAGCGAAACTGCCCGAAGCTGCATAGGCGATCGCATGGTGCCACGGATCGAGGACGCGCTGCTCGCGCGGATTGAGGCTCTCGCGGCCAAAGACAGAACTCTGATTGCCGTTGCCGGTCCACCCGGCAGCGGCAAATCAACGTATGCCGAGGCGCTTTGCGAGGCATTGAACGAGCGGTCGCCCCGGGTGGCCGCGATCCTGCCCATGGACGGCTACCACTTCGACAATTCCGTTCTCGATGCACACGGCTGGCGCGACCGAAAGGGCGCCCCGCACACGTTCGACGTCGGCGCGCTGGCGGACGATCTGCTTCGCGTACGTGCCACTGAGGTCAGTGTCTTCGTGCCCGTTTTCGACCGGGCGCTGGATCTGTCGCGCGGCTCAGCGCGCGAGATCCCACCAGAGGTGCGGATCGTCCTTGTCGAGGGGAACTATCTGCTGCTGGATCAGGAGCCGTGGACCGGGTTGGCCGGAACTTTCGACCTCAGCCTCTATCTGGATGTGTCGGAATCCACACTGGAGTCGCGCCTTCTCCAGCGTTGGCTAGACCATGGATTCCCGATGGCAGAGGCGCGCAGGAAGGCCGAGGGCAACGACCTGCCCAATGCTCGTCTGATCCGGAGCGAAAGCCGTCCCGCCGACATCATCATCAGGAACTCGTGATTCTGATCCTCTTGGGGAATGGGTTGCTCATCGCGGTCGGATGCCGACGGTTTCTACCCGCTCAGCATCTTCGTCCGGCGGCCCGGCAAGACCAGATCGGTCGAACCGCTGTTCCTGTTACCCAGCAGGGCGCAGTCGCCGCCAAGTTGACCTTCGGCCATGCTTACCCTAGATCGACCACCCGAAAAGTGCCGTCGTGACCCTGTGTTGCCGACGCGCCCTGCAAAGGAAGGTTCCCTGTTGCTCGACCTGTCCCCTATCCGATCCGAACTGGCGGCGCAGTATGATCTT
>JBJHCH010000194.1:0-3582 GCA_050485905.1 Paracoccaceae bacterium
ATTGGCAACGGCCGACGTGACGGTGATGGGCGCGGGCATCTTCGGCCTGTCGGTCGCCTGGGCCTGCGCCCGGCGCGGCGCGCGGGTGCGGGTGATCGACCCCGCAGGCCCCGGCGCCGGTGCCTCGGGCGGCCTCGTCGGCGCACTGGCCCCCCATGTGCCCGAGAACTGGAACGCCAAGAAGGCGTTTCAACTCGACAGCCTGCTGATGGCCGAGGGCTTCTGGGCCGGGGTGCAGGCGGCGGGCGGCATCGACCCCGGCTATGCCCGCACCGGCCGGTTGCAGCCGGTTACGGACATGGCCGGGGCAGAGGCGCGCGCCGTCGGCGCCGCCAACCTTTGGCGCGGGCAGGCCGTCTGGCAGGTGATCCCCGCCGGCACCTTCCCCGGCTGGGCACCGCAGTCAGAGCATCTGATCCACGACACGCTGACCGCCCGGCAGCACCCCCGCCAAGCCATCGCCGCGCTGACCGCCGCCCTGCGCGCTGAAGGGGCAGAGGTATCGACCGAAGGGACGCCAGGGGGCGCGGTCGTCTGGGCAACCGGCTGGCAGGGACTTCTGGACCTGTCTCGCACCTTCGGCAAACCGGTCGGCGGCGGTGTGAAGGGTCAGGCCGCATGCTTCGCCCATCCCGCCGCCGATCTGCCCCAGCTATTCATCGACGGGCTGCACATCGTGCCCCATGCCGACGGCAACGTGGCTGTCGGATCGACCAGCGAACGCGACTTCGACGCGCCCGACACGACCGACGCGCAGCTTGACACGCTCATCGCCCGCGCCCGCGCCGCCTGTCCGGCGCTGGCAGACGCCCCGGTGGTCGCCCGCTGGGCCGGGGTGCGCCCGCGCGCCCGCAGCCGTGCGCCGATCCTGGGGGAATGGCCGGGCCGTCCGGGCCACTTCATCGCCAATGGTGGCTTCAAGATCGGGTTCGGCATGGCGCCGAAGGTGGCCGAGGTGATGGCCGATCTTGTGCTCGACGGGCGCGACACGATCCCCGAGGGGTTCCGGGTCGAGGATTGCCTCTAGGCCGGAACGCGCAGGCGCTCCACCTCGGCGTGCAGATCCTGCATCAGTTCCGCCAGCGCCTTCTGATACCGCTCACCCGTCAGACGGCCCTGCGCGTCGAACTGGTTCTTGGCATCGGCCACCAGCACCTCCGGCCCCGGCAGCACGCGGGCACGGAACGGCTGCATGCAGAGCCGCAGCGCATACTGCGCCCGCGCGCCCCCGGCCCGGCCCGCAGCCGCCGACATCACCGCCACCGGCTTGCCGCGCCATGCGCCGCCCGGCACCCGGCTGACCCAGTCCAGCGCATTCTTCATCACGCCCGACAGCGACTGGTTGTATTCCGGCGTCACCACCAGAACCGCCTCTGCGCCCTTGATCTGCTGCGCCAGCCGCTCCACCGCCGCCGGGATGCCCTGTTCGTTCTGAACATCCTCGTTCATCAGCGGCAGGTTCAGATCCGCCTCGACGAACGTCCCGCCGTAGACCCGCGCCGCCTCGCGCATCAGCATCCGGTTCCACGACGCCCGCCGCAGCGATCCGCACAGGCCCAGAAGATAGGGATCGGTCATCCGGTTTTCCTTTGCTTGATCGGGCGTAACCTAACCCGTCAGTCGCCGTCGGCAATCGCCGGGCGGGGAAAGGCCGCGTCGTCCTGACCCAGCCGGGGCGACGGGCGGTCGGTCGCGAGGTCGGCATCCGAAAAGACAAAGGGCGACCGCACACCCGGCATGCCGCCCATGTCGATCTGAAGCCCGCGCGCGTTAACCTGCGGATCGGCAAAGACCTCTGCCATATCGTTGATCGGCCCCGCCGGCACGCCCGCGCCTTCGCAGGCGGCCAGCAGGTCGGCCTTGCTGCGCAGGCTGGTGGCCGCGGTCAGCGCCGCGCTCAGCGCCGGTCGGTTCGCCACCCGGTCGGCATTGGTCCGATAGGCCGGATCGGTCGCCAGCGCGGGCAGGTCCAGCAGCGCGCAAAGGCGGGCGAACTGCGCATCGTTGCCGACCGCGATGATGATGTGGCCGTCGGCGCAGGCAAAGACCTGATAGGGCGAGAGGTTCGGATGCGCATTGCCCATACGCAGCGGCGCGGTGCCGGTGACAAGGCAGTTCATCGCCTGATTGGCCATGATCGCCACCGCGCAATCCATCAGCGCCATGTCGATATGCTGGCCGCGCCCCGTCGCCTGCCGCTGGTGCAGCGCGGCCAGGATCGCGGTAGCGGAATAGATGCCGGTGAAGATATCCGTGACCGCCACGCCCACCTTCTGCGGCTGCCCGTCAGGCTCTCCGGTCACACTCATCAGACCAGACATGCCCTGGATGATGTAGTCATAGCCCGCGCGGTGGGCATAGGGGCCGGTCTGCCCGAAGCCGGTGATCGAGCAATAGACGAGGCCAGGGTTCAGCGCCGACAGGCTGGCATAGTCCAGCCCGTATTTCGCCAGCCCGCCGACCTTGAAATTCTCGATCACCACATCCGCCCGCGACACCAGATCGCGCACGAACGCCTGCCCTTGGGGCGTGCGGAAATCGGCCGTAACCGAGCGCTTGCCGCGGTTGCAGGAGTGGAAATAGGCGGCCGTCCCGTCCTCTCCCACAAAGGGCGGGCCCCAGCGCCGGGTATCGTCGCCCTCGGGCGCCTCCACCTTCACCACCTCGGCACCCAGATCGGCCAGGGTCTGACCGGCCCAGGGGCCGGCCAGGATGCGGGCAAGCTCGACGACCCTCACCCCCTCCAGCGGCGCTGCCACGGGATCAGTCCGTCAGCTTGCCGTCGATGATCGCCGCCATGTCGCTGAACGACATGTTGGAATACTTCTGCCCGTTGATGACAAAGCTGGGGGTGGAGTTGATGTCATCCGCCGTTGCATTGGCCTGATAGACCTCGACCAGCGCCTGCGCCACGTCGCCGTTCTGCAGGCAGGCGTCCACCTGATCGTTCGACAGACCCGCCGTGCGGCCCAGCCTGCGCAGGTTCTCGGCCACCGCCGCCGGATCGTTGCTGCCCGCCCAGTCCCGCTGACGCTCGTAGATCAGATCGACGAGGCCGAAATACCGATCCTCTCCGCCGCAGCGCGCCAGCATCCCGGCCCAAAGGCCGTAGCGGTCGAAATAGACCTCGCGGTGGATGAAGTTGATCTTGCCGGTGTCGATATACTCGGCCTTCAGCTGCGGCATCACATTGGCATGGAACGACGCGCAATGCGGGCAGGTGAAGGACGCGTATTCGATCACCGTCACGCTGGCATCGGGGTTACCCAGGCTCATGTCGGCGATCACCGCCGGGTCCACCTCGGCGCCCTGCGCCTGTGCGGCCCCCACCGGCGCGAACGACTGTGTGGGCTGGCTACCTTGCGTGAACCACCAGCCGCCGGCGGCGATCACGCCCAGAACCGCGAGCGAGGAGAGAAGTTTCTTCATCATGCTTGGCCTTTCCGTTGTCCGGCGCGCGACAGGATCCTGCCGCCCAGCGCCTGAAGTGCTGCCCGCAGGCGCTCGTCCTGAACGCCATCCGTTGTCTCTGCCGCCCGCGCCGTCAGCGCCGGGTCTGGCGCGGGGTCTGCCTTGCGCTCG
>JBJHCH010000195.1:0-3502 GCA_050485905.1 Paracoccaceae bacterium
TAGGGCAGGGCGTGCCCCAGCCCGCCGATGGTGGTCATGATTCCGCTGGCAAAGCCGCGCTTCACCGGGCTGCCGCGCCCCGACAGCACGCCATCGTCGCTGGCGGCCTCGGTAAAGCCCATCGAGATGCCGGCACCGACCGATGCGGCGAGGCCCACCAGAAAGGTCGTATGGGTGTCCTGCGTGGCAAAGGCCGTGGCGAAGATCGGCGCAAGGGTGGAGACCGAGCCATCCATAAGGCCCGCCAGTCCGGGCTGTACCCAGGTCAGGATGAACCGGCGCTTTCTTGCGCCGTCCTCGTCCTTGCGCGCACCTTCGGTCAGGTGCTTGGCTGCCAGCTCGTCCGCGCGTGTGCCGTGCCCGGCCTCCGCCGCCGCCAGGTCGCCCAGTAATCGGCGGGTAGCGGCGTCCGACGATGCCTGCGCAGCGCGGGTATAGAAAGTGCCAGCTTCACGCTCCATCGCGGCGGCCTCATCTCGGATCCGGTCTAGGCCCAGGTTCTCCGTCAGCCAAACCGGGCGCCTTGCGTAGTAGCCGGCAACATGCTCTCGCCGGATCAGGGGGATCACCTCGCCAAAACGGCTGCGGTGCATTGCGATCAACTGGCGACGATGGTCGTCTTCTTCCGTAGCCATCCCGTCGAAGACAGCGGCGCTGGCGGGGTATTCCGCGCGTAGCCGCTCGGCGTACTGTCGATAGATTCGCGCGTCGTCCTCTTCGGACGAGATCGCCAGCGCAAGGTTCTCCTGCTCCGACAGGTCAGCAAAGCGGCGTCGATTAGCGAGAGTGTGCAACATATCCAGCACCTGAATTAGAATAATTCTAAACTAGGCATCCGGCGGGCGATGACAAGGCCCGACTTGCAGCACTGGCAGGCTTGGTCCTAGATTGGCTTGGGGGGAAAGCGATGGCAGGGTCCAGCCTGGCGGTTCGGCAGGGCCGCAAGTTCCAGCAGGTGCTTGACGGTGCGCGGAGCGTGTTTCTGCAATGTGGCTATGAAGGTGCGGGCGTGGACGATATCGCCCGGGCCGCCGGCGTGTCGAAGGCGACTCTCTACAGCTATTTCCCCGACAAGCGACTGCTTTTCATGGAAGTGGCGCGGCTGGAGTGCCAGCGCCAGGCCGACGAGGCGCTGGAGCGGATTGACCTGACCGCGCCGCCCGAGGTCGTGCTGCGCCGGGCCGCCGAGACGATGCTCGCCTTCTTCCTCTCGGATTTCGGGCAGCGGGTGCACCGGATCGCCGTGGCCGAATCCGGCCGCTTTCCTGAACTCGGCCGCCAGTTCTACGAGAATGGCCCGAAGCTGGCACGCCGGCATGTTGCCGACTACCTCGATCAGGCCTGCGCGCGCGGTGAGTTGGCTATCGATGATGTTCCGTTGGCCGCTGACCAGTTTGCCGAGCTTTGCAAGGCCGACCTGTTCCTGCGGAGGATCATGGGGGTGTCCGAGCGTTTCACGGACGCCGAGATCGCGCGGGTGATCGATGGTGCAGTGACGATGTTTCTGGCCCGTTATGGCACTGGGCGTTGACTGGCGCAGCGCCGAGCCTAAACCCTTTCCGGGGGGAGCGATGACCGAAAGCGCAGCTATCGACATCGAGGACTGGATAGGCCGGGTCGAAGAGGCCGAGGACACTGTTGATCATCACGCCGTTCAGGCGCTTGCGGCAACGCTCGACTATTCGCCGCAGGACCGGGCTCGGATGCAACTTCGCTCTGGCGGCCCTTTGCCGCCGCTCTGGCACTGGCTGGGATTTTTGCCGCAGGTTGAACAGTCCGGACTGGACCGCGACGGCCATCCGCGGCGGGGCGGGTTCCTGCCGCCGGTGCCATTGGAACGCCGTATGTGGGCGGGTGGTCGGCTGCAGTTTCACGACGATATCCGGATAGGAGAGGTTCTGCACCGCCGCTCCGAAATCCTGAAGGTTTCGGAAAAACACGGGGCTGCGGGGCGGATGGTGTTCGTCACCGTGGGGCACCGGTTGCGCACTCCGCGCGGGCTGGCTGTGACCGAGGAGCAAGACATCGTATATGTGGCAATGCCAGACCGCTTTGCCCTGCCGCCGCCCGTTGCCCCGCCGCCGGTGTCGGAGTGGACGGAAGACGTGGCAATCGACACTGTGCGGCTGTTCCGCTTCTCTGCCGTCACCTTCAACGCCCATCGCATCCACTTCGATCTCGACTACGCGCAAGGCGTAGAAAAGTATCCGGGCCTTGTCGTCCACGGGCCACTTCAGGCGATCCTGTTGATGGAGGCCGCGCGGCGCCACCGAGCGGCAGAACCGGCGACATTCCAGTTTCGCGGAATCAGGCCGATGTTCCATTTCGACCGGCCGCGGCTGATGGGGCATCCCGTCGAAGGCGCCGAGCAGCCGCTTTGTACCGTGACCGCCGAGGGCGCTGTCTGCATGCAGGCGCGGATTGGCTGGTAGGGGCGGGATGGCGGGGATTCTGACAGGATTGCGCGTCGTCGAGGGCTCTGCCTTTGTCGCGGTGCCGCTGGCGGGAATGACGCTGGCGCAGATGGGGGCCGATGTGATCCGCTTCGACCGGCTGCAGGGCGGGCTGGACGCCCGGCGCTGGCCGGTCACAGAGCGCGGCGCAAGTCTGTTCTGGGCCGGGATGAACAAGGGAAAGCGGTCGCTGGCGGTGGACCTGTCCAGCCCGCAAGGGCAGGAAATCGTTGCAGATCTGATCTGCGCGCCGGGGCCGGATGCGGGCTGCTTCATGACCAATCTGCCGGCGCGGGGGTGGATGAGCCACGAGGCGCTTTCGGCGCGGCGGGCGGATCTGATCATGGTCACGCTGCTCGGTACGCGCGACGGACTTCCGGCGGTGGATTACACCGTGAACCCCGCGTTGGGCTTTCCGATGGCGACGGGGCCGGAAGGATCGACCGAGCCTGTTGCGCATGTTCTGCCCGGCTGGGATTGCGTTGCAGGTCAGATGGTTAGCCTGGGTCTGTTGGCGGCAGAGCGGCACCGGCTACGGACCGGGGCGGGGCAGTTGTTGGAGCTGTCGCTGAAGGATGTGGCCGCTGCGATGCTGGGGCATCTGGGGATCATCGGCGAGGTGGCGGTGAACGGGGTGGACCGGGCAAAGGGGGGCAACAGCCTTTATGGCGCATATGGGCAGGATTTCGTTTGTGCAGACGGTCGGCGGGTCATGGTGATCGGGTTGACTGACCGGCAGTGGCGCGGGCTGGTGAAGGTGACGGGCACCGGCGACGCGATCGCCGCGCTGGGCGAACGGTTGGGGCTGGATCTGGCCGAAGAGGGCAACCGCTATCGCGCGCGGGCAGAGATCACGGCCATCCTGGCGCCCTGGTTTGCGGCGCGGAAAGTCACTGATTTCGCACAGGAAATGGATCGTTCTGGTGTGACGTGGTCGGAGTTTCGCAGCTTTGCCGAGGCGGTGCGGCTGGACCCGGATCTGAGCCCGGACAACCCGATGATGGCCATGCTGGAGCAGCCGGGTATCGGCACGTTCCCGGTGCCGGGAA
>JBJHCH010000196.1:0-3495 GCA_050485905.1 Paracoccaceae bacterium
ACCAGAGGGCCGTTCAGCGATATCTCATCGATGGGTCGCGCCAGAAGCGCATCGAGGTGGATCGTCAGATCGCGCCGCAATTCCTCGCGCGGAGGCCCGGAATAGGAGATCGACCAGTCAAGCTCCATCCACTCCTTGACGAGTGCCTGGTTCATCGGCCCCAGCCCGCCAAGGATCAGATAGATCTTCAGGGCCTCGTAAAGCAGGTCCGGATTGTTCATGTTGGCCTGAATCTGGTCTTCCAGACGCAACAGCAGGCGTGGAAGGAAATGCCGGTTCAGCGCGTCGCGGTAGGCTCGCGACGCCTCGCTGCCCAGCACCTCGCCCTGATACAGTCCGTAGGTCAGTTCGCGGTCCGGTGAGCCGGGGTTCATCGCCGCGTTGACAGGAATGTCGCGCAGGATGTTGAGAGCCGGAACCACGCCGGGCAGATCGCTGTCACCCACGGGGCTTGGAGGAATCGCGGCAGCTGCCTGCATGTAGGCGCTGACCCGGTCGCCCGCATCCGCGATGAGCGCGCGGTTGCCCAGGAAGCTCCGAGTCCAGAGCGCGCCTGCGGCCACCGCCAGCACGATGACTGCGGCCATTGCTGCGCGAACCGTCCAGCGATATCGCCGTTCCACCTTGTCGTCGGTCGAGACCAGCCCTGCCTCGGGGAAAATCACGTCGTCGAAGAGCCGCGTCAGGAAGAAGGACCGCCCGGTGCCGCGCCCTGTGCCGATCGCCTGCCGGCCGATGCCGAAGGTGCGCGCCATCGACATCATCAGCCGGTCGATGGGCGTGCCTTCCTGGGTGCCCGAGGTGAAGTAGACCCCACGCAGCATGTGCCGCGCCTCGTAGCGGTTATCTTGGAAAACCTCTGCCAGGAAATCGCGCGCCACCTGCCGGACCGAGGCGACCTGACTGGGAAACCCCGCGATCAGGCTGCGGCGCTGGTGGTCGGTTTCGGACTGCAGCCGCTCCAGCGATTGCGAGTTAAGTTGGCCCAAAAGCAAAGCGAACTCGTCGTCGAAGGCGGCGATGGGCGAGGCTTCCGTGCGCTTCTTTTCCAGCGGCAGCGTGAAGCCCCAGACCTGTTCACGCGCTTCCTTGCCCAGATTGTCGAAGAACTCGGTGAAGCCCGCTATCATGTCGGCCTTGGTGAAAAGCACATAGACCGGGAAGCGCACGCCCAGCTTCTCGCGCAGTTCGTTCAGGCGACGGCGAACAGCCAGCGCGTGGCCCTTCTGGGTCACCTCGTCCTGCATCGACAGATCCGACAGGCTGATCGCTACCATCGCGCCGTTGATCGGCTGGCGCTTGCGGTGCTTCTTCAGCAGGCCAAGGAAGCCGAGCCACGCGGCGTTGTCGGCCTCGGCATCGCTCTCCTGCGTCGTATACCGCCCGGCGGTGTCGATCAGAACGGCGTTGTTGGTGAACCACCAGTCGCAATTGCGCGTGCCGCCCACGCCGCCGATGGCGGTCTTGCCCATCTCGTCGGCCAGCGGGAACTGCAGGCCGGAGTTGATGATGGCGGTCGTCTTTCCCGCGCCGGGTGGGCCGATCATCACGTACCAAGGCAGTTCGAACAGGCTGCGCCGGCCCATCTTGGACTTGCGCAGCTTGGTCATGGCGGTACGCATCTTCTGGCGCAACTCGTCCATCTCGCCCTTCAGGATCTCGTCGCCGGGATCCACTTCGGCGGCCTCGACGATCTCTTGCGACATCGCGCGCTCGCGACGACGGCGGCGCCAAATGATCAGTATGATCAGAAGGATCGCCACGAACCACATGCCGCCGATCCAGATGCCGCGCTGCGTCAGCGTATCCCAAGGACGCCAGTCGCCCAGCACGAGAAGCGGCCCGAAATAGAACAGGCAGACTGACAGGATCAGCGTCACGAAAATGATTGCGGTGATCGCTGAGCTGAATATGCGGCGAAGATAGCGTACAAGCATCAGCTATCCGTCCTTACCAGAATGATCTCGATGCGCCGGTTAGCGGCTCGTCCTTCGGCGGTGTCGTTCGACGCGATGGGTTCCTTCTCGGCGCGGCCCTCGGCGCTCAATCGCTCCGGGTTGGGCAGACTGCGCGCGAGGTGTGCCTTCACCGTTTCGGCCCGGGCAAGCGACAGATGGGTGTTCGACGGGAAGCGCGCGGTGCGGATCGGGATGCTGTCGGAATGGCCGGCAATCAGGATCGGTCCGTCGAAATCGTTCAGTGCCTCAGCCACGCGGGTCAGCTTCGGCTCGAACTGGCTTTGCAGGGCGTCCGAGCCCGAGGCGAACATACCCGAGCCAGCGATCCGTACCGTGATGGTGTTGTTGTCCTGAAACACCGAGACGAGCTGCTCCTCGATCTCCTGCTGCAGGAACGCGGTGACCTTCTCGATCTGCTGTTCCTGGATCACCGTGGGCGGCGGCGGCGGTGGCGGCGGGGCCGCGCGGACGAGCTCCACCGGCCCCCCGGCATCCAGCGAAGAGAGCCGGCCCAGAAGCCGCTCCGTCGAACCAGAGAGCGCGTAAGACAGGCTGGCAAAGGTGACGGCCAGGATCGCTGCCAGAACGCCGCTGGCGATCAGCACCGGCTTCCATGCCCAGACCGGCTTGTACGGCAAATCGAGTCCGCGCCAGTGCGGCGACAGATCCTGCTCCACCGCGCCGCGCTGCGCCCGAATGATGCGCGCTAGCCCGTTGCGGATTTGCAGGTGCTTGTCCGATCCGCCGTGTTCGACCCGAAGTCGCCCCTCGAACCCCAGAGACAGGCACATGTAGAGGAATTCCAGCAACTCGATATTGCGCCCCGGATCCTGTTCCAGCCGCGCCAGAAGGTCGTAGAAGCGGTCGCCGCCAACTGTTTCTCGGTGGAAGGTGCCGACCATGGATTGCTGCGCCCAGACCGACTGTTCCCCCCAGGGCGTGTTCAGCACAACGTCGTCCAGCGTGGCGCAGATCGCATAGCGGGCGATCTTGATCATCTGCGGGTCCAGCCCCGCCGAGAGTGCACGGGATTCAAAGCCACGCACCTCGGCCACAACGTTTCGGCGCAGCGCGTCCGGGTCCATGTGCTGGGCCCGGTTGCGGATCCGGCTGACGAGTGAGAACAGCACCGTCGCACATGCATTGAGCCGGTTCATGCCGGTAAGTGCCGACTGGGCGTCGCCGGCGCGCTGTGCATCCGATGACGCTGCGGCGGGGGCGGCGGGCTGGGTGGAGCTTTGTGGCAGGCCGTAGGCTGGCACCTCGCCCATCGGAGCGGCCGGCTGTGGCGCTGGTTGCGGCGATGAGGGCGGCACGGCTGCAGGCCGTCGCCCGCCGGGATTAGGCCGGATCACCGTGCGTTCGGAGTCATCCGGTTCCGCGAAGGGATCGTTTCCAGCCATCGCCCGCTTCCCGTTCCTAGCCTTGGCGGATTGCCCAAAGCTCCATGTTCAGCCCGGGATAGTCGCCCGAGATATGCACCGCGACGCCCCCCGACGTGGTCATCTTGCGCCAATAGGGGCTGTCGCGGTCAAGT
>JBJHCH010000197.1:0-3483 GCA_050485905.1 Paracoccaceae bacterium
TGACCACGCCGGAGGTGATCAGTCTGGATCTGGGCCTGCCGGACATGGAGGGAGGCTCCGTCCTGAGTGAAATCCGCCAATGGTCCGCTGTCCCCGTACTGGTGCTCTCGGTCCGCTCCGACGAGGCCGAAAAGGTAGCGCTCCTCGACGCTGGCGCGCAGGACTATGTCACCAAGCCCTTCGGCATTCGTGAACTTCTCGCCCGCCTGCGGGGCCTCCTGCGCGACCGCGCGTCTGACGCTCCGCACGGCGCGACGCTGACCATCGCGGATCTCACCATCGACGCTGCCTCACGCATTGTCACCAAGGCGGGCGAACCTCTGAAGCTGACACGCAAGGAATTCGATCTCCTGTGGCTGCTGGCGTCCAACGCCGGGCGACTGGTGACCCAATCGATGGCGCTCGAACACGTGTGGGGCAAAGCCCACACCGAAGACAGTCAGTATCTGCGGGTCTTCATCCGCCAACTCCGCGCCAAGATCGGCGACGACGCCGGAAATCCACGATACATCTTTACCGAACCTGGAGTTGGGTATCGCTTCGCCGACAGGTGACTATGCAGTCCTCTGCGGACCAAGAGAGTAAAGAGCCTGCGGACAACCGCTGCTCCTCGCTTGCATTCAATCCTGTGAGGCGGGCAAAATGAATCCAGGGGACGAGCGCCGAGAAATGCGATGGTTCTCCACGGTGGCTGGGGTCGTCCATGTCAACGTCATGTCAACGAGCGTACGTAATTTTTCGATGGGCGGTGACAGTGAATGCGGACCAATGTCAGCCAGTGTCAGCGTTGAAAATCTGTGAAATCAAAGGCTTGTCGGTTAAGCCGTTGGTTTCCTTAAGCTATTGGAATCATTGAAATTTAGGCTCATAACCTGAAGGTCGTAGGTTCAAATCCTACCCCCGCAACCACCGAAATCTGACTCGCCGACAAAAAAGCGCCCCCAGGGGCGCTTTCTGTGTAAGCGCGACGGCGTGACCCTATGCGGCGAGGCTTGACGGCTGATTGAAGCGCCAAGGCATGAGATCTTCGATGCCGCTTTGCGGGTGGCCGTCGAGGATGGCGCGCAGGGTGGCTGCGATGTAGTCGACCGGGTTCACGTTGGACATCTTGCAGGTGGCGACCAGCGAGGCGAGCATGGCCCAGTTCTCGGCGCCGACTTCATTCCCTGCAAATAGCGCATTCTTCCTTGTCAGGGCGATCGGGCGGATCTGGTTCTCGACCGGGTTGGTGTCCAGTTCCAGCATGCCGTCGTCGAGGAAGCGGATCAGGCCGGGCCAGTGCGCCAGCGTGTAGCGGATATCCTCGGCGAGCTGGGATTTCTGCGGGATGCGCGAGAGTTGGGCTTCCAGCCATGGTTTCAGCGCGGCAATGATCGGGGCTGCGTGTTCACGCCGCGCAGCCAGGCGCACGGCAGCCTCCTTGCCGCGCACGGTCTTCTCGATCTGATAGAGCAACGCAATCTGGCGCAGCATCTCTTCGGCGATAGGTGAGCCATCGCTCTCGAAGCGTTTCACGAAGCGTCGGCGCACATGCGTCCAGCAATAGACCAGCTGCCACGGACCATTGTCGCGGGTGATGTCGGTCATCGCGTTGTAGGACTGATAGGCGTCGCATTGCAGGAAGCGGCCCCTGTATCCGGCCAGAAAGTTCAGCGGATGCGCCTTGCCCCTGCCGGGGGCGTAGTGGAACAGCACGATGGGTGGTCCAGCACCGCCATGGCCGCGATCGTCGGATACGACGGCCCAGAAATAGCCGCTCTTGGTGCGTTTCAGGCCCGGTTCCAGCACCGGCGCGCGGGTTTCATCCACGAAGATCCGCTCGGCACTGCGCAAATGGGCGCGCATGTGATTGATGACGGGCATCAGGTGGAAGCACGCGCGCCCGACCCAGTTGCCAAGAGTGCCGCGATCGAGGCTGATCCCCTGGCGCTTGAAGATCTCTGCCTGGCGGTAGAACGGCAAATGGTCGCCGAATTTCGAGACGATAATCCAGGCGATGAACAACTCCGTGGGCAGGCCGCCGGGCACGACATGCTCGGGCGCATGCGCTTGCGCCACGGCCTGCGAGCAGCGGCGGCAAGCATATTTCGGGCGCCGCGTGACCAGCACTCGGAACTGGGCGGGGATGACGTCCAGACGTTCGGACACGTCTTCCCCGATCCTGGTCATCTCACCGCAACCACAGGGGCAGAGCGTGCTGGCAAGCTCGATCACCCGCTCGACCCGGGGCAGATGTGACGGCAGATGCCCACGGTTGCGTTTGGGCTTGCGGGGCGTTTCGCCACGCGCCCTTTGCATCGCCGCTTCGGCCTTCTCCTGCGCTGCCTCGAGCACGCCTTGGGCAAATTCGGCATCTTCCAAGGGAAGGTTGAACTGGTCCGGCGACAGCTTCTCGGAGCTTTTGCCGAACTTCTCGCGCTGCGCAATGCGCAGGATATCCTGCAGCCGCCGATTGGCCTCCTGGGACTCTGCCAGCGATGCCTCGACCTCGGCGAGCCGGGCTTTCAATTCGGCATTTTCGCGCGCAAGATCAGAGCCTTTCATGGCAGGAAGTGAATCACGGAACGCGTCTTTTTTCCAGTAAAAATGGGGATTTCCGGGCTCTTTCCGATTACCCTGCCACCAGCGGACGCCGCGTCCGCTCCGGTCGGACCAGCCGCCAATCCACGCCTTCAAAAAGGGCCGCGAACTGCGCGCTGGACATACGCATGACGCCATCACGCACCTGCGGCCAGACGAACTTTCCGCCTTCCAGCCGCTTGTGAACCAGCACCATGCCGGTCTGATCCCAGATCAAGAGCTTGATCCGATCCGCCCGTTTCGCCCGGAAGACAAAGGCCGCCCCGCAGAACGGGTCCATCCCGAACATCTCTTGCACCGCCAGTGCCAGGCCATCGATCCCCTTGCGGAAGTCCACCGGCCGGGTCGCCACAAAGACCTTCACCGGCCCGCCATGACCGAACATCACGATGCAGCAGTCCGTGCCGCCCGGATCGCCCGCGTCAACTGGCCCTCCTCGGCACCAGCGCCAGCACGGATCACGATGTCGCCGACAACGATTTCGAGATCGGAATTTGTGACAGCGGCCGACGCCTCAGTCGTGCGGTCATCGACCACGAGCTCTGCGAAGACAGGCAAGGCTTCCACGCTCTCGGGCACCACCAGCTTGCCTTTGCGTATCTGCTTGCGCCAATCATAGATCTGCCAGCGGGTCGTGCCGTGCTTGCGCGCAATATCGGCGACCGTCACACCCGGCATCATGCTCTCCGCCGCGATCCGCGCCCGCTCAGCCTTCGTGCGCTGCCGCCGACCACTCGGCCCTTCGATCACTTCCAGTCGGGAAACTCTACCTTCGGTCGAGCCGTCCAAATGGACGCCCATTTTGCCGTCTCTATCCAAAATCCAAACCCTCCGTCACGCCCATGCGCGCAGAATGGCCGGATCAAGTCAGAAATGGCAGGAGGGCATCGGCGTCGCGCTTAC
>JBJHCH010000198.1:0-3409 GCA_050485905.1 Paracoccaceae bacterium
TCCGCGCCGATTTCGACGTGCCCGCCCTCGCGCACGCCTATGAAGAAGGCGGCGCCGCCTGCCTGTCAGTGCTGACCGACGGCCCTTCGTTCCAGGGCGATGACAGCTATCTGGCGGCGGCAAGAGAAGCCGTGCGCCTGCCTGTGCTGCGCAAGGATTTCCTCTACGACCCCTGGCAGGTCGTGCAGTCCCGCGCGCTGCAGGCCGACTGCATCCTCATTATCATGGCCAGCGTATCCGACGCGCAGGCCGCCGAGTTGGAGGCCATAGCGCACGAATGGAAAATGGACGCGCTGATCGAGGTGCATGACGAGGCGGAACTGGAGCGTGCCGGGCGCCTGTCCTCACCCCTCATCGGCATCAACAACCGCAACCTGCACACGTTCAAGGTCGATCTTGCCACCACCCGCAAGCTCGCGCGGATCGTGCCCTCGGACCGCACCATCGTCGCCGAAAGCGGGTTGCACACGCCCGAGGATCTGGCCGATCTGGCCCGCTTCGGCGCGCGCTGCTTCCTGATTGGCGAAAGCCTGATGCGCGCCGATGACGTCGCCGCCGCGACCCGCGCGATCCTTGCCAACCCGCTGACCTCGGCCGGGGGGATGTGATGGCCCTGACGCATTTCGACGACGCCGGCCGGGCGCATATGGTCGATGTGACCGACAAGGACGTGACCACCCGCACCGCCACCGCCAGCGGCGCGGTGGTGATGCGCCCCGAAACGCTGGCACTGATCACCGATGGCCGCGCCGAAAAGGGCGACGTGCTGGGCGTGGCGCGGCTCGCCGGCATCATGGCCGCCAAGCGCACCGCGGATCTCATCCCGCTCTGCCATCCCCTGCCGCTGTCGAAGGTCGCGCTGGATCTGGAACCCGACGCGAGCCTCCCCGGCATCCGCGTCACAGCCACCGTCCGCACCACCGGCCGCACGGGCGTTGAGATGGAGGCGCTGACCGCCGTCTCGGTCGCCTGCCTGACGATCTACGACATGGTCAAGGCCGCCGAGAAATCCATGACCATCACCGAGATCCGCCTGACGATGAAGGAGGGCGGCAAGTCCGGGCGCTACGAGGCCGCCCTGTGATCCCGGTTGACGAGGCGCTGGCCCGCGTCCTCGCCCTCGCCACGCCGCTGCCCACGGAAACCGTCCCGCTCCGCGCCGCCTCGGGGCGCATCCTCGCCGCCCCCGCCACCGCCCACCGTGACCAGCCGCCCTTCGCCGCCTCGGCCATGGACGGCTACGCGCTCCGATCCGCCGAGGCTAAGCCCGGCGCCCGCTTCCGCGTGGTCGGAGAGGCCCCCGCCGGCCGCGCGCATGACGGCACCATCGCCCCCGGCCACGCGCTTCGCATCTTCACCGGCGCGCCCCTGCCCCAGGGCACCGACCGCGTGGTGATACAGGAGGATGTGACCAGAGACGGCGACTTCATCACGCTCTCCGACTCCCTCGACACCGCCACCCACGTCCGCCCCGCCGGGGCCGATTTCGCCGCCGGCTTCACGCTGGACGCCCCCCGCCGCCTGCGCGCGGTGGACCTCGCCCTCCTCGCCGCGATGAACGTGGCCGAGGTCACCGTCACCCGCCGGCCAGAGGTCGCGCTGATCGCCACCGGCGACGAGCTGGTGATGCCGGGCGAATCCCCGCGCCCCGACCAGATCACCGCCTCGAACATCTTCGGCCTGCAGGCGATGGTCGAGGGCGCGGGCGCCATCGCCCGCCTGCTGCCCATCGCCCCGGATACCGAGCCCGCCCTCGCCGCCACCCTCGACCTGGCCGAGGGCGCGGACCTGATCGTCACCATCGGCGGTGCCTCGGTCGGCGACCATGACCTCGTGGCCCGCGTCGCCGCCGGGCGCGGGCTGGACCGGTCGTTCTACAAGATCGCCATGCGCCCCGGCAAACCGCTGATGGCCGGGCGCATGGGCACCGCCGCGCTGCTCGGCCTGCCCGGCAACCCGGTCTCGGCGCTGGTCTGCGGCCACCTGTTCCTGCTGCCGCTGATCCGCGCCATGTCGGGCCTGCCCGCCGGCCCCGCGGCCCTGCTCACCGCCCGGCTGGCCGTGGATGTCGGCCCCAACGGCCCGCGCGACCACTACATGCGCGCGCGGCTCACCCCCGATGCCGACGGCGACGCGCCGCTGATCACGCCCTTCGCCCGGCAGGACAGCGCGCTTCTGTCGGTTCTGGCCCAGGCCGACGCGCTGCTCCTGCGCCCGAGGGGCGACGGGCCGCGTCCCGCAGGCCACAGCGTGCGCTACCTGCCGTTGTAAAAACCCGCAACGGGTTGACACAAAGCAAGAACGCCCGTAGAACATGCCCTGAACACCTGACGGGCGGGCCATCCATGCTGACGCGCAAACAACTGGATTTGCTGAACTTCATCCACATAAGGGTGCAGACCGACGGTGTGCCGCCCTCGTTCGACGAGATGAAGGATGCGCTGGACCTGCGGTCGAAATCCGGCATCCACCGTCTGATCACCGCGTTGGAGGAGCGGGGCTTCATCCGCCGCCTCGCCCACCGCGCCCGCGCGCTGGAGGTGGTGCGCCTGCCAGAGGCGCTGGAGGGCCGCGCCCCCGGCTTTGCCCCCCGCGTCGTCGAAGGCGACCGCGCCCCCCGCCCGGCAGAGGCCCGGATCGTGGAGGCGAGCGCGCTCGACCTGCCTGTCATGGGCCGCATTGCCGCCGGCACCCCGATCGAGGCGATATCCGAGGTCTCGCACCACGTCGCCGTCCCCGGCTCCATGCTCTCGGGCCGCGGCCAGCACTACGCGCTGGAGGTGAAGGGCGATTCGATGATCGAGGCCGGCATCAACGACGGCGACATCGTGGTGATCCGCGAACAGCAGACGGCCGAGAACGGCGATATCGTCGTGGCTTTGGTCGAAGGGCACGAGGCCACACTGAAACGCTTTCGCCGCAAGGGCGGCATGATCGTGCTGGAAGCCGCCAACCCCGATTACGAACCCCGCATCCTGCCCGACCATCAGGTAAAGGTGCAGGGTCGGCTCGTCGGGCTGATCCGCAGCTACTGACAACCGCGCCGGGATGACCTAATCGGTCGCCCCAAAGGGGGTGGCCCATGTCCGACGCCTATGATCCCGCGCGCGATGGCGCGCAAATGGCCTTTGATGGCCGAATGTCCTACACCGACTATCTCGGCCTCGATGCGATCCTGACCGCGCAGCACCCGGTCAGCGACGCCCATGACGAGATGCTGTTCATCATCCAGCACCAGACCTCGGAACTGTGGATGCGGCTGGCGCTGCACGAACTTGATGCCGCCCGCCGGCTGATCGGCGCGGGCGATCTGCGCCCGGCCTTCAAGATCCTCGCCCGCATCGCCCGGATCTTCGAGCAGTTGAACAGCGCCTGGGACGTGCTGCGCACCATGACGCCCGCCGACTAC
>JBJHCH010000199.1:0-3288 GCA_050485905.1 Paracoccaceae bacterium
ACCGCGACGCCGCTGACACAGGTGGGCGGCGACACGCTGACAGAGGCCGCCTATCAGGCGCTGCGCCTCGACATCATCCGCGGCACCCGCGCACCGGGCGAACGGCTGCGGATCTCGCGTCTGACCGGGCTTTACGATGTCGGCCCCACCCCGCTGCGCGAGGCATTGCAGCGGCTCAGCGCCGACGGGCTGGTCAGCGCCGACACCAACCGCGGCTTCACCGTCATCGCCCTCGACATGGCCGAATTCCGCGACCTGAACACCGCCCGCACCGCGTTGGAGCGTGAGGCCCTGCGCCTGTCGCTGACCCGTGGTGACGAGGCGTGGGAGGCAGGCGTCGTCTCCGCCGCCTACCGGATGCAGAAGGCCGACGCGGCCCTTGCGGGCGGCGACCCGGATCTGGACCGGTGGGAGGCCGCGAACGAGGCCTTCCACCTCGCCATGGTCGCCGCCTGCGGGTCGAACTGGCTGCTCAGGCTGCGCAAGTCGCTGCATGACCAGTGCGAACGCTATCGCCGCGCCTCGGTCTACCTGCGCCGGGGCACCCGCGATCTGGGGACCGAACATGCCGCGATCCTGCGCGCGGTGCTGGACCGCGACATCGCCGCCGCCGCCGACCTGACAGAGGCGCATTACGCCGCCACCGCCCAGAACCTCGCCGCCGATTTCGCCGCGCGCGACGGCGCCACGGATGGGGCCGGCACCGCGTGACTGTCATCGATCTAGCACTGTTTCTCGCCGCGGGCGTGGTCGGCGGGGTGGTCAATGCGCTCGCGGGCGGGGCCAAGCTCTTCGTCTTCCCGCTGCTCCTCGCCTCCGGCCTGCCGCCGATCGTGGCCAATGCCACCGGCACCGTCGCGCTCTGGCCCGCGCAACTGCCTGCGATCTGGCTGCACCGGCACCGCATCCTCGGCCAGGGCCGGGCGATGCTGGGCCGGATGTGGCCGGCGCTGGCGGGCGCGCTGATCGGCGCGGGGCTGCTGATCGTCTCGACCGAACGCGCCTTCCTTGCCGTGATTCCCTTCGTGCTGGTCGCCGCCGTGGTCATCATCGCGCTGGGGAACCGTACCGCCACGCTGGCGGCCCGTGCCCTGCCCGACCGCCATCGCGGCAGCGCCGCGGGCGTGCT
Organism: Paracoccaceae bacterium; assembly: GCA_050485905.1. Taxonomy (GTDB): domain Bacteria; phylum Pseudomonadota; class Alphaproteobacteria; order Rhodobacterales; family Rhodobacteraceae; genus JAWLCA01. Next base: position 1,130 of record JBJHCH010000199.1, read on the forward strand.
GATGTTCCTGACCGGCGTCTACGGCGGGTTTTTCGGCGCAGGCATGGGCTTTCTGCTGATCGCGGTCCTCACGCTCGCCGGTGTCGCCTCGATCCGCGATTCCAACGCCGAGAAGAACGCGCTCGCCACCGCGATCAACACCACCGCCGTCGTGCCGCTGCTGCTGTCCGGCCTCGTCCACCTGCCGGCCGCGGGCGTGGTGCTGCTGGGCGGGCTGGTCGGCGGCTACCTTGGCGGCCACCTCGCCGGGCTGCTGCCGGAAACACCCATGCGCGTCGGCATCGCCGCCATCGGGCTGGTGCTGACGCTCTCGTTCCTCTTCTTCTGACTGCGAAAGGTTTGCCATGAAGATCGCCACCTACCTTGACCGTGACACCCGCCGCCTTGCCTTGGTCGAGGGCGAGGACCTGATCGACCCCATCGCCGCCGGTGGCGATGCGGCGATCTTTGCCGATACCATCGCGCTGATCCGCGCGGGCGACGCGGGGCTGGATGCCGCCCGCGCGCTGCTTGCCACGGCGCCCCGCGTGCCGCTCGCCTCGGTCCGGCTGGCCGCGCCGATGATCCCCACGACGATCCTGTGTTCCGGCTCCAACTACCTCGCGCACAACGCCGAAAAGGCCAACGCCCCGCTGTCCGGGCAGGAGCCGGAGTTCTTCGTCAAGACCGGCGATTGCGTCATCGGCCCGGAAGAGCCGATCATCCACGACCCCGTGCTGACGCAGAAGCTGGACTGCGAGACGGAACTGGCCGTCGTCATCGGCCGCCCCGGCCGCCACATCCCGGTGGCCGACGCCCCCGCCCATATCTTCGGCTACACCATCGTCAACGACGTCACCGCCCGCGACCGGCAGGTCCGCCGCAATGCCCAGGGCTTCACCTGGTACGAACTCGGCCGCGGCAAGGCCTTCGATGCCTCTGCCCCGATGGGCCCTGTGATCGTGACCGCCGATGAGTTCGGCGACCCCCAGGCCGCGATGCTGCGCACCCGCATCAACGGCGAGTTGCGCCAGCAATCCTCGACCGCCGACATGATCTGGTCCTGCGCCGATCTGGTGCATTTCTTCTCGGTCAACTTCACGCTGCGCCCCGGCATGTTGATCCTGACCGGCACGCCCGCGGGCACCGCCTGGTCGTCGGATGCGGATCTCGGCGGCAGCTGGCACCCCGCGCCGGGGCTGGTGGCCGCGACCCGCTATTGCCAGCCCGGCGATGTGGTGGAATCCGAGGTCGAGGGCATCGGCACCCTGCGCAACCCCGTCGCCTCGGGCTGAACACGGGCGTCGGGCGGGCCGGACGCGCCCGCCCGCCGCCTTGAAAACCAACCGCTTCCGCCGCGCCCTTGTGCCCCCCTGCCCCCGTGCCACAAGATGATGACAGAATCCGCTTGCCCGAATCTGTTTTCTGCCCCATTCATTTACGGCAGGAAGTGAAATAATCGCCATCAGCCGTAACAAACGGCGGGCAGGCGGCAAATCAGCCGGCGGATCAACCGCCGTGAGAGGGGCAAGATGCAGGGCACGGGGCAGAATTCCGCGCAAATCCTGGCCGAACCGGCCGCAACACCACGCGACCGGATCGACCGGCTGGTGGGCCAGCACGCGCAGAAGCTGTCGGAACGGCTGATGGCGCACCGCGCGCAACTCTTCCCGCCCGACGCGCGCAAGGAGTTGCGCCGCTTCACCAGCGGAGAAGTGGCCGACCTGCTGGGCGTGAAAGACGCCTACCTCAGGAAACTCTCCCTCGAAGGCCGCGGCCCCCAGCCCGCCACCGGGCCGGGCGGCCGCCGCCTCTATACCTCTGCCGACATCATGGACCTGCGCCGGTTGCTGGAGGCCGGGACGAAATCCCCCGGCACCTACCTGCGCGGCCGCCGTGCGGGCGACCACCTGCAGGTCATCACCGTGATCAACTTCAAGGGCGGGTCGGGCAAGACCACCACCTCGGCCCACCTCGCGCAGAAATGCGCGCTGGACGGCTACCGCGTGCTGGCCATCGACCTCGACCCGCAGGCCTCGCTTTCCGCCCTCCACGGCTTCCAGCCCGAATTCGACCTGCTGGACGGCGGCACCCTCTATGACGCCATCCGCTACGACGACCCGGTGCCGCTGCGCGAGGTCATCCAGCAGACCTATTTCACCAACCTCGACCTGATCCCC
>JBJHCH010000200.1:0-3087 GCA_050485905.1 Paracoccaceae bacterium
CGCGCCAGTCGCCGCGATCTTGTCATCGTAGAAGGAGCTTGACCATGTCCGCACTCTGGATCGCCCATGTCGAGGTGACCGACCCGGAAGCCTATGGCCGCTATGCAGCCATCGCCACCGAGGCGATCGCCGCCTACGGCGGCGCGTTCATCGCCCGCGGCGGGCGCCACCAGCAGATGGAGGGGCGCGACCGGCCGCGAAACGTGGTCGCGCGCTTCCCCAGCTTTCAGGCGGCGGTCGATTGCTACAACTCGCCCCGCTATCAGGAGGCGCTGACCCATGCCCGCGGCGCGTCCGAGCGCGATCTGGTGATTGTCGAGGAACTGACGGCTTGAGTGCGGCGAAGGCCCTTCCCTAACCGCCCCGTCCGCGCTAGGAAGCCCGCGTCGGGGCGTAGCGCAGCCTGGTAGCGCGACGGTTTTGGGTACCGTAGGTCGTAGGTTCGAATCCTATCGCCCCGACCAGCACTTAGCGGCACGTTTCCTCACCCGGTTTTCAGGGCGGTTTGCAGTTTCGTTTCGGCCGGGACAGTTGCTTGACTCTGCGCGGGGGCGGCCTGTATCTGGCGCGGTCCGTGTGGCGGAACGGTAGACGCATCGGCTTTAGGTGCCGACGCCGAAAGGCGTGTGGGTTCGAATCCCATCACGGACACCACCAGGCCATTCCGGTCTGGCAGGGGCCAGGGCGCGGGCCACACGCGCACGTGAATTTGGATCCGGCGCGCCGGGACGTGGGGGCAGGCGCCGCCACCCCGCGCCGGAGGTAAGGAAGGACGAAGGATAGATGCAGGTCACCGAGACCCTCAACGAAGGCCTGAAGCGCGGCTACACGATTACCGTGACGGCCGCCGAACTGGATGCCAAGGTCACGGAAAAGCTGGAAGAAGCCCGGCCCGAGATCGAGATGAAGGGCTTTCGCAAAGGCAGGGTGCCGATGACGCTGCTGCGCAAGCAGTTCGGCCCCCGCGTGCTGGGCGATGCGATGCAGGAAGCCGTCGACGGCGCGATGCGCGGACATTTCGAGGAAACCGGCGACCGCCCGGCGATGCAGCCCGAGGTCAAGATGACCAACGAGGACTGGAAGGAGGGCGAGGATGTCGTCGTCGCCATGTCCTACGAGGCGCTGCCCGAGATCCCCGAGGTTGACCTGACTGGCCTGAAGCTCGACCGGCTGGTGGTGAAGGCCGACGAGGCGGCCGTGCAGGAGACGCTGGAAAAGCTCGCCTCTGATGCGCAGAATTTCGAGGACCGGCGCAAGGGGTCCAAGGCCAAGGACGGCGATCAGGTGGTGATCGACTTCCTGGGCAAGGTCGATGGCGAGCCGTTCGAGGGCGGCGCGGCCGAGGATTATCCGCTGGTTCTGGGTTCCAACAGCTTCATTCCCGGCTTCGAGGATCAGCTTGTGGGCGCCAAGGCGGGCGACGAGGTTGCCGTCACCGTGACCTTCCCGGCGGAATACGGTGCCGCGAACCTGGCCGGCAAGGAAGCCGTGTTCGACTGCACGGTGAAGGCCGTGAAGGGGCCGAAACCGGCCGAGATCGACGACGAACTGGCCAAGAAATTCGGTGCCGAAAGCCTCGATGCGCTGAAAACTCAGGTCGGTGAGCGGCTGGAGTCCGAATATGCCGGCGCCAGCCGGGCGGTGCTGAAGCGCGCGCTGCTGGACCAACTGGACGACATGGTGAAATTCGACCTGCCGCCCAGCCTGGTAGAGGTAGAGGCCAAGCAGATCGCGCACCAGCTCTGGCACGATGACAACCCCGATGTGCAGGGCCACGATCACGGCGAGATCGACGTGACCGACGAACACACCAAACTGGCAGAGCGCCGGGTCCGCCTGGGCCTGCTGCTGGCAGAGATCGGCCGCAAGGCCGAGGTGCAGGTGACCGATCAGGAGATGACCCAGGCGGTTCTGGCGCAGGCCCGCCAATATCCGGGGCAGGAGCGGCAGTTCTTCGAATTCGTGCAGAAGAACCAGCAGATGCAGCAGCAGTTGCGCGCTCCGATCTTCGAGGACAAGGTGGTCGATCACATCGTCAGCGGCGCGACCGTGACGGAAAAATCCGTCAGCAAGGATGAATTGCAGAAAGCCATCGAGGCGCTGGACGAAGTCTGATCCAGCCATCCGTTGCGAATGACAGGCCGTGCCTTCGGGCGCGGCCTTTTTCGTTGGCGCGCCGGCCAACGGCCTGCGGCCATCAAACCCGGCCACGACGGCACCGCAGGGTGCTTGCCGCTGGGCGAGGCGGTGAATAATCTGCCTGAAAACAGGGGTGCCCGATGCGTTGGCTGATCCGGATCGTCCTTACGCTGTTGATGCTGGCGATTGTGCTGACCGGCGGGTTGTTCCTGCTGCCCGCCGACCGGATAACGGCGCTGGCCGCGCGTCAGTTCGCCGTCGCAACCGGGCGGCAGCTAGAGGTGGGCGGGCCGGTCAACCCCTCGCTCTGGCCGGTGCTGGGGTTGAAGACCGGCGCCGTCAGCCTCGCCAATGCCGATTGGTCCGATGCCGGGCCGATGCTGCGGGCCGAGGCGCTGGCCATCGGCCTTGACCCCCGTGCCCTGCTGTCGGGCGATCTGGTGGTGCGGCGGATCGAACTGATCGCGCCAGAGGTGCTGATCGAGCTTGCAGCCGACGGCCGCGTGAACTGGCAGATTGATGGCGCCGGTGCGTCCGCCCCTGCGGCGGCAGAGACCACGGCCCCCGCCACCGCCCGCCGCATCACGCTGGATCAGGCGGTGATCCGTGACGGCACGATCCGCTTCCGCGATCACGGCTCCGGCTCGCAGCATGAACTGGCGGCGGTCGATCTGGACCTGACCCTGCCCGATCTGGCCGGGGCGCTGGACATGACGCTTTCGGGGCGTCTGAACGGCCAGCCGCTGGATGTGACGGCCCGGCTGGACGGGGTGATCGGGGCGCTGGCGGGCGAGGTGGTGCCGGTGACGGCGGATCTGACACTTGCCGGCGCGCGGCTGCGCTTCGACGGCCGCGCCGGCCTCGCGCCCACGGCCGAGGGTCGGCTGGAACTCGGCGCCGACAGGCTGACGGGCGCTTTCGCCGCCCTCGGCCTCGCTGCGCCGGATC
>JBJHCH010000201.1:0-2984 GCA_050485905.1 Paracoccaceae bacterium
TATGCCTCCGAGATCGAAGTGACGCTCGCCATGGCGGAGCGCAGCAAGGCGGCGTTGCTGGCCCATCTGCGCAGCGAATTCTCCGGCATCGCCGGCGCCAACGTGGTCATCGGCCAGCCCATATCGCACCGCATCGACCACATGCTGTCGGGAACCCGCGCCAACATCGCCATCAAGCTGTTTGGACAAGACCTGTATGAGCTGCGCCGGATCGGCACGCAGATCGAGGATCAGGTCGCGGCGGTGCCGGGCGCTGTCGATGTCGCGTTGGAACAGCAGGCGGAGGTTCCGTTCGTCACCATCGACTTCAACCGGGCCGCCATTGCCCGCTATGGCCTGACCGTGCGTGAAGTCAGCCATGTCATTGAGAGCGCCTTCTTCGGCACCACGGTCTCACGTATTCTTGAGGGCAATGCGAACTTCGATCTGGTGGTGCGCTATCCGGACTCGGCCCGCGACAGCATAGAGACCATGCGATCGCTCCAGATCGCGACGGCCGATGGCGCGCGCGTGCCGTTGTCGGCCTTGGCCAGGGTCGAGCGCGACAGAGGCCCGAATCAGATTGGCCGCGAGAACGTGCAACGCAGGATCGTGGTCATGGCCAACGTCGCCGGCCGCGATCTGAACAGCGTGGTCGAGGATGCGCGCCAGCGGATCGAAGCCAACATCGCACTGCCGGCCGGCTACTACATCGAGTACGGCGGTCAATTTGAAAGCGCCGCATCGGCTACGCGAACGCTTCTGATGCTGGGCAGTGTCGTGATCGTGGGCATCTTCCTGCTGTTGAACCTGGTGTTCAACTCGGGCCGGGATGCGCTGCTGGTCATGCTGAACCTGCCGCTGGCGCTGTTCGGCGGCGTGCTGGGCGTGTGGGTGTCGGGTGGCGTGCTGTCCGTGGCATCCATCATCGGCTTCATCACGCTATTCGGCATCGCCACCCGCAACGGTGTGATGCTGATCGCCCACATCCACCATCTCGCCAGGGAGGAAGGCGTCACCGATCCCGTGGAGCAGGTGCGCCGGGGCGCGCTGGAGCGTCTAGTGCCGATCACCATGACGGCGTTGGCCGCCGGCTTGGCGCTGGTGCCGTTGGCGTTGTCCACGGGCCAGCCGGGCAGTGAGATCCAGGCGCCCATGGCGATCGTGATCCTGTACGGGCTACTCAGCTCGACGGTGCTCAACATGATCGTGTTGCCCGCGCTGTATCTGCGCTACGGTGCCCTGCCGCATTCGGCTCGTCGCTCCAAGACGCATCCCGATGCCGGCGCGGATACCGGCATAGCGCCGACGTGAGCAAGGGGGCTGTTGATGATCAGCGTTCTGCGCCATCGCGTCTTCCGCCGACTGTTCACGGCGCAGGTCGTCGCTTTGCTCGGCACCGGCCTGCTGACCGTCGCACTCGCCTTGCTGGCTTACGAGCTTGCCGGCGAACAGGCTGGCGCGGTTCTCGGCACCGCGTTGGCGATCAAGATGGCGGTCTATGTGCTGTTGGCGCCGCTGTCAGGCGCGTTGATACCGCCTGAGCGGCGCAAGACAGCGCTGATAGCCCTCGATCTGGTGCGGGTTTGTGTTGCACTGGCGCTGCCGTTCGTCTCCGAGATTTGGCAGATTTACCTGCTGATCGCGGTGTTGCAGGCGGCTTCCGCCAGCTTCACGCCACTGTTCCAGTCGCTGATTCCCGAGGTGCTTCCCGATGAGCGCGACTACACCCGCGCGTTGTCCCTGTCGCGCATGGCCTATGACCTGGAGAGCCTGGTCAGCCCGGCTCTCGCGGCGGTCTTGTTGCTGTGGGTCAGCTTCCATGTTCTGTTCGTCGGTACGGCCTTTGGTTTCGTGTTGTCGGCGGGATTGATCCTGGCAGCGACCCTCCCGGTGGCCGTGGCCGGGAGTCGCAGCGAAGGGCTGGGTGAACGCATGCTGCGCGGTATGCGCATCTATCTGCGCACGCCGCGACTGCGCGGCCTGCTGGCGTTGCACCTGTGCGCCGCGGCCGGTGGTGCCATGGTGTTCGTCAACACGGTCGTGGTCGTGCGGGAAGTCCTGGGGGGCAACGAACAACACGTCGCGCTGGCACTGGCGACCTTCGGCGGCGGCTCGATGGCGGCCGCGCTGTTGTTGCCAAAGCTGCTCGACCGGCTGCCGGACCGCCAGACGATGCTGGCGGCCGCGCTGATGATGGTGTTGACACTGCTGGTCACTACGGTGCTTTGGCTTGCGGCGCCACTCTGGCGTGGTTGGGCGGTGCTGCTGCCGGCCTGGGGAGTGATGGGCATCGCCTATGCCGGACTGGTGACGCCGGGAGGCCGCCTGATACGCCGCTCGGCACACGATGACGATCTGCCGGCCGTGTTCGCCGCGCAATTTTCCCTTTCGCATGTCTGCTGGCTGCTGGCGTATCCGCTGGCGGGCTGGGTCGGTCTGAAGCTCGGCCTCGGGGTTGCCTTGGCCGCTCTGAGCGGCCTTGCGGTGGTGGGGTGGCTCGTAGCGATCCGGTGTTGGCCACCGGACGATCAAAGCGTGCTCATCCACGGCCATGAAGGCTTGCCTCGCGATCATCCGCATTTCAAGTCGCATGGTGTGGCGCCGCATGCACATCCGTTCGTCATCGACACGCTGCATCGGCGGTGGCCGGGATGACAGGGCCATCTCCCTGCCTACTGTGCCGCCCCCTCCGAACCACTGGAGCAGTTCAGGCTGTCGTGTAGGCGGGGGCAGTTTGCCGGCTTTGAGGGCGGCCTTTCGTATGCGTTAATGCGTATGGCCCGTAGACGGCAAATAGGGAATACGTGTTACAATAGCTCGGATATGAAGCTGCTGTGGGAGAGTTCGCTTCCGCATGTATCTTCCCCGGTTAACTTGAACCTCGGTCTGCCATGACCCGTACCGCTTCGATCAACGTTGCTCAGTGGTGGCGCTTCCAGTAGGAAGCGGCACGTCGTTGCGGCCTCGACCCGCACCTTGCCGCCGTACCGGCAGCAAGGTTC
>JBJHCH010000202.1:0-2880 GCA_050485905.1 Paracoccaceae bacterium
GACCTTGGGATCGACAGCCTGGGGCTTGTCGAAAGCATCTTCGCGATCGAGGAAGCCTTTGACATCTCGGTCCCGTTCAACGCCAACGAGCCGGAACAGAGCGATTTCGACATCTCGTCGGTCGCGGCCATCGTCGCAGCGGTCGAAAAGCTGGTGGCGGAACAGAAGGCCGGATGAACCGCGTCGTCATCACCGGCGCGGGCACGGTCAACGCGCTCGCCCATGACGTTCCCGGCACGCTGCAGGCGTTCAAGGAGGGCCGCTGCGGCATCGGCGAGCTGGACGTGCGCGATGTGGACCGTCTGTCCATCCGCATCGGCGCGCAGGTCCGCGACTGGGATCCCGAGGCGCATTTCAACCGCCAGCAGATCGCGCTTTACGACAAGTTCACCCAGTTCACGCTCCGCGCGGCGACCGAGGCGCTGGATCAGGCGGGCCTGCGCTTCGACGATGCGCTCTCCTATCGCTCGGGCGTGGTGCTGGGCACCGCCGCGGGTGGCGTGAACACCTGGGACGAAAATTACCGCACCGTCTATGAAGAGGGGAAGAACCGCGTTCACCCCTTTGTCGTGCCAAAGCTGATGAACAATGCCGCGGCCAGCCATGTCAGCATGGAGTTCAACCTGAAGGGGCCGTCCTTCACCGTCGCCACCGCCTGCGCCAGTTCCAACCATGCGATGGGGCAGGCGTTCTGGATGATCCGGCAGGGCACGGCCAAGGTGATGCTGACCGGCGGGTCGGAATCGATGCTCTGCTTCGGCGGGATCAAGGCGTGGGAGGGGCTGCGCGTGATGTCCCGCGATGCCTGCCGCCCGTTCAGCGCCAACCGCAACGGCATGGTTCAGGGAGAGGGCGCAGCCGTCTTCGTGTTCGAGGAATACGAGCACGCAAAGAAGCGCGGCGCCGAGATTCTGGCAGAGGTGGTGGGCTTCGCCATGACCTCTGACGCGGGCGATATCGTCATGCCCTCGGCCCAGGGGGCGGAACGCGCGATTACCGGCGCCCTGCGCGATGCCCGGCTGAACCCGGAACAGGTGGGCTATATTAATGCCCACGGCACCGGCACGGCCGCGAACGACAAGACCGAATGCGCCGCCGTGGCCCATGCCTTCGGCCATCACGCCGATGCGCTGATGATCTCCTCCACCAAGTCGATGCACGGCCATCTGATCGGCGGCACCGGCGCGGTGGAACTGCTGGCCTGCCTGATGGCGCTGCGCGACGGGGTGATCGCGCCGACTGTGGGCTACGAGGAACCGGACCCCGAATGTGCCCTCGACGTCGTCCCGAACCAGGCGCGCGAGGCGCGGGTGGAGGTGGCGCTGTCGAACGCCTTTGCCTTTGGCGGGCTGAACGCCGTGCTGGCGCTGCGCAGGGCCTGAGCGCCGCGCACCACTGGCCCCGCAGGCGTGTCCACGGTTAAAATCCGGTAAACAAAAATCGTGATTTTGTTCTGAATCAACGGCTTGAGATTCTGTCCACGCGTGGACAACCGTGGACAGGCCTTCAGGACGGGGTGAATCGCAGCGACAGGCAGGACATCCCCCCGTCCAGTTTCGCACATTCACTGTTCCCGATTTCCCGCACCTCATACCCCGCCGAATCGAGCCTCTCAGCAGTCCGAGGAAACCCCGCCGGCATCAGGACCAGATCGTTGAACCGGACCGTATTCGCAGCCGCCTCCTCCCCCTCGGCCGTGTGAATCACCCGGTAGCCATCGAAGCAGCCCGAGGCATCCAGCCGCGGGGTGGCAAGAATCGTCTCTCCGTCCAGCAGCGAACAGTCGGTCTTGAAATGCAGCACCCCCGGCGGCGTCTCCACCTCCCGCAGCCGATACCCCCAGGGCTCGACGATCCCCCGCAGCGCCGCGACCCCCGCCGCATCCGTCCGCGCCGACCGGCCCACAAGGATCTCCCGTTCCGTCACCAGTATGTCGCCCCCCTCGATGAACCCCGGCGCCGGAATTTCGACGACCGTCGTGTAAAGCCCGCGCAGCACCGGCGCCATCTCGCCCGCCTCCCCCAGCCGCGACGGCGCGCCCGGCCGCATGACGATGGCCCCCTCCGGCAGACACAGCGCCGTATCCTCGACGAACAGCGCATCGGGATAGTCTTCAAGCGGCGGCAGTTCGATCACCTCCGCCCCGGTCGATCGCAGCGCCAATACATAGTCGGCGTGATGCTGCAGCATCAGGCCCAGATCAGGCGCCCCGATATCAACCGCCCGCAACCCGCTCACCACGTTAGGCGCCGGGCGCCGCGTGATGGCATGGCTGAAGCGAAACGATTTCTCCGACATCGGACCCTCCTGTGGTTTCCTTCGGCATACCGCGCCGGTGCAGGCGGTGCCAGCCCGGCCGGACAGCGCGAATCCGATCCCGCGATTCGGGAACCGCGCTGCGATTCGACCGTTGAGGGGGCGGCTGATGGTGGGAATCGGCATCACAACCCTGCAAGACAGAGAGGCAGGGAAGCGTCAGTCCGCCTGCCGAACGCGCAGACGTGGCGCCAGGATGGCCGGGAACATCTGAATCCTTGTGTTCCCGGCGGTTTTCACCCGCCGGCGCTTGGCGGTGCGAAAATCTTGTCGTTTCCTCTTGCGCGGGGCGAGGTCACGACGTATATCCACATTCCTCGGCAGCGGGCACCAAGCCTGATCCGGGGAGACAGCAGGAAACAGCAGGCGGGCGCGCCGAAGTGAAGGCGCATCGCTCTGTTTTGTGCGGTCTCTGCTCTTTGACATAGTATACTATCATGAAGGGGTATGCGGGTGGTTTGGCTGTTTCGGCGGTTGGATGCTTGCATATCGGCCCATTAGGTTTTCGGACCGATGATATGGGTGTCAGCTTCACTGTTTGTCGGCTTCGGTTCCTGAGGGATC
>JBJHCH010000203.1:0-2816 GCA_050485905.1 Paracoccaceae bacterium
CAGGCGCTACCATCTTCAGCGAATTCGTCAACCAGTTGGGTTACTCCTGCGCCGGTGCGGGCACGGCGTTCATGCCGTACCTGCTGAGCACGCTCGATACCGTGGCCTGGCGCTACAACATCCCCGAGTCCGTCTACCCCGAGGCACTGATCCCTGGGATGCGCGAGATCGGCACGCGCACCGGTCTGAATCTCTGGGGCAACGTCTATCCGCGCGGTGGTTTCCTGCATCACGTGGACGACTACAAGGCGGCTGCCGTCGTCGCGCAGCGTGCCGGCGACATCGTGACCCGGCGTGGGCAGGTCCATGTCTATCAGCCGCTGCTTGCCAATGCCAGCGCGGGCTACTGGCCCGCAGGTGCCTTGGTGGAAAGCGATGCCTCCACGGGAAAGTGGCAGGAATTGACGCCTCGGCTGTCATCCTCCTGCGCGGTCTTCCCGCACAACAACGTCCGCATCCAGGCGCAACAAGGCGACTACGCCTGGGCGCTGTGGCGCCCGTACTCCTGCTGCCAGCGGCGCGGACAGGTATTCCTGGGCAGCACGGATTTCAACTGAGGTGCGGCCCATGAGCATGTCCTCGCATTCACATCCTTTCGCCATGACGCGGCTGGCGCGCAGCATCCTGTTTGCCGGCATCCTGGCCGCGATGAGCAACCCGCTGTGGGCGCAGACCAGCGTCAATGACTATGGCGTGCATCATCGCGGCAGCGTCATCGGCGATGACGTGCTGTACAGCATCGGTGGCGGCCGGGCGGTGTCGATGGGGCCGGTCGGCCAGATGCAGCATCTCGGTGTCGGCATCGGCTGGAACAGCAATCTGATCTGCGGCGACATGAGCATCACCACCACGCTGCAGAACCAGCTCAACGGCATCACCAACGGTTTTCAGACGATCATGAGCCAGGTGATCCAGAACGCCACGGCGGCCGTGGCGTCGCTGCCGGCACTCATCATCCAGCGCGCAGATCCCGGTTTGTACAACCTGCTGACCAACGGCATCTTGCAGGCACGGCTCGATTTCGACCGCAGCAAGCTCACCTGCCGCGCGATCGCCAACCGCATGGCCGACGCGGCGGGCGGTCAGCTCGGCTGGGACCAGTTGGCCGAGGGCATGGCGCTCAAGCAGGCCGTGGCCAGCACCGACGCCGTATCGGCGATCGAACAGGCCGAGACCAGTCGCGGCAACGACGGTGTGCCCTGGGTCGGCGGCGACAATGCCGGCGGCGCCGGACAGAACCCCATCCGCGTGGTCAGCGACGTGACCCGCGCCGGCTACAACCTGCTCAACGGCCGCGGCGCGACCGATACCTCGCCGATCGACAGCATCACCTGCGGTAATCGCCTGAGCTGCCAGACCTGGCCTTCTCCCCAGGCCGCCACCGATTGGGCAACCCGCGTGCTGGGTGAGCAAGAGCATCGGACCTGCGATGGCTGCCTCAAGACCCAGGCCACCGCCGGCGTCGGCCTGACGCCCCTGATTCAGGAAGAGTACGAGACCAGGCTGGAGGCGCTGCGAGATCTGGTGACGGGTGCCAGCGCGACCACGTTCGACAACCTGGAAGCGGCCGGCAGCACTTCACTGCCGATCACGCGCGGCGTCATCGAGGCGCTGCGCGACGAACCGGACCAGGATGTGCTCGCGCGGCGCCTGGCCTCCGAAGTCGCGTTGGCCAGCGTGCTGGAGAAGGCCCTGCTGTTGCAGCGGACGCTGCTCGCCGGCCGCAAGGAGCCCAACGTCGCGGCCAACCAGCTCGCGCAGGATGCTATCGCGCACGAAAGCAGCCTGCTGGAACAGGAGATCAACAACCTCAAGACCGAACTGGACCTGCGGCGCGAACTGGCAGCGAATTCGCCCATGGCGATCATCCAGCGGCACGGCACGCGCAGCGCCGGCTCGCGCGGCATCTACCAGGGCGACACCGAGCGCGATCGCCTCGACGCCATCCAGCGGCCGCAGAACCCCGGCAATCCGCCATGAGGATCGGGCTGCGGAAGTGGCTGTTCAACCGGCAACTCGGACGCACGCTGGGATGGATTGCGCTGATCGTGTTCGTCGCGGTGGCCGTCAACCTCGTCGGCATTCGCCTCGTCGGTGATGCAGACACATGGAGTCGGTGGCTGGACGAGCATGCCGGCTACTTCCTCGTTTGTCGGCTGTGCCTGTATGGCGCGACGGCCTACGGGTGGATATGGATGCGTCGCCGCCTCCGGGAACGCGACACATCCCGCGAAGCGCATCAGCGCCTGCTGCGCGCGGAGGTCGGCGCCGTCGCCGCCATCGTGCTGCTCGAAATCAGCGTACTGCTGCGACAACCGTAGCGATGCGGGACGACGACCATGACCCTCTACACCACGGACTATCTTGAGTATTACCTGACGCTGGTTGCCTGGATCATCAACAACGGCATCTGGAACGTGCTGGTGGCCAGCGGCATCTTCGCATTGCCGTTTCTCGCCATCGTCGTGCAGGAATGGCTCAAGGCCCGTGCGGAAGGCGCGGACGAAGGCAACAAGGGGGTGCTCTCGTCCATGCGCATCGAGAACCGCGTGTGGGTGGCGATGGTGGTCATCATGTTCGCCGGCATTCCCTTCATTCCCGTTGACCTGAGCACCATCCAGTTCGATCGCACGCGCTCGACCCAATGCCAGGTCAATGTGCCGCTGCCCTCGGAAACGAACTGGTCCACTTCGTTCACGACGATGAACAACCAGAGTGCCCATGTGCCGGTCTGGTGGTTCTTCATGCACTCGCTGTCGAAGGCCGTCACCGGCGCCGCCGTGGCGGCGATCCCCTGCGGCACGGACCTGCGGCAG
>JBJHCH010000204.1:0-2682 GCA_050485905.1 Paracoccaceae bacterium
AGGATCGCGATGATCGGCCCACCGGCCTGCAGGATACCCGTGATGCCGCCGTCCATGGCCTATTTGACCAGCGCCGCGCTGGTCCGGCTTTCCAGTTCGAGGAACGGGAAGCAGTCGATCTCCTCCTCGTTCTGCGGGCGGCAACTGGGAAGCTCGTGCAGCAATATCTCTCCGATCTGGTTGCAAGCCGTGTCGGGTATCTCGAACAGCTTGAGCGTGGTGCGGGCCGCCGCGAGCGGTGCCGCGTCGATGCTGAGCAGCCTGTCGATGACACCACCGGAGTCGATGATCGCCAACGACATCTCGAACCCTTCCAGGGTCAGATCGGTCTGGTTGCGGAACAGGAAGAAGGCGCGGCAGGCGCCGGCCTCGGAATCCTCGAACTTGTTCAACTCGATCGTCAGCCGCCCTCCCTGCGCGGCGGCTTGCTTGGCTCCTGAAACGGCCAGCGCCGCCAGAAGCCCCAGTGCGATGATTCCCGGCAGTTTCATCCGTGCCCGCGCCTCCTCACGCTGATTGTGACGCGCCGCCCCGCGCCCGGCTGCGCGAAGTAGGCGACAGCCCCCGGCTCAGGTCAAGCACGGAATGCACCGAAACGGCCGTGCCGCGCGCACGGAAAATGCGGCTAACTCTCGGCATCTGGTATAAAACTCTGGATTTGATTGCGCTAGCTGATAGGGTTGTCGCGCGGGGTCGTTCGCAATGTTGACCTTGGGTGATTGTATTGCGTCATTGTGGCGACCGCCGTGCGGTGATTGGAGGCCGGCTTGGATCTGGAGCACTATCTCAGGCGTTTCGGCGACGACGCGCCGAGCGGCGAGAATCTGGAGTACGATCCGGAGTTCACCGAGCTTGAACTGGCGGCCACTCCGGGCGAAGAGCGGCAGGTAGGGGACAGCATCCTGCCGGCCGAGGAGCCGGATTACCGAGAGGTTGTCGAAAAGGCACTGGCGGTGATTAACCGCAGTCACGACCTGCGCGCGGGCGCTATGCTGGCGCTGGCGCGGCTGCGGCTCGATGGTCTTGTCGGGTTGGCAGAAGTAACCGGATACATCCGCGGCTGTCTGGAACAATACTGGGATACCTGCCATCCGCAGCTTGATGCGGATGACGACAATGACCCGACCATGCGGATCAATGCGATCCAGCAACTTGCCGACCCCGACACGATGCTGCGGGGCATGCGGCTGGCACCACTGACCGAAAGCCGGTCGTTCGGGCGCTTTTCGCTGCGCGACATCGCCGTTGCCGAGGGCGAGATGGCGCCACCACCCGGGATGGACAGCGTACCGGACAGGTCGGCGATCAACGCAGCCTTCCGCGACAGCGACGGCCAGTGGATAGCCAGCGCCCTGGAAGCTGCGCGGTCAGTGCAGGCGGATCTGAAGGCCATCGACGCATGCTTTGTCGAGAACACGCCTGGTCAAGGCCCCGATCTTGACGGGGCTCACCGACTGGCACGCCAGATCGTGCTGAAACTGACCGAAGCCGCCGGGGGCGAGCCCGAGACGGTGGATGAGGAAGCGCCGGAAGAAGGCGGGGCACCATCGGCCGCGCCTGCGCGGGGGACGCCGGGCGTGATCTCTGGCACCGGCGACGTGATCGCGGCGCTGGACCAGATCGTGGCCTATTATCGGCGCAACGAGCCATCGAGCCCGGTGCCGCTGCTGCTGCAGCGCGCCAAGCGGCTTGTCGGTGCGGACTTTCTTGTCATCATGAAGGACATGGCGCCGCAGGGCCTGGACAACGTGAATCGGATCGGCGGGCTTGATGACGACGACTGATCAATAACGGATCGGCCCCGACGCACTTGTGCGCTGGGTGCAGAGGCAACGAAGGATACGGGAGAATGAAATATGTCCGGTAGTTCTCAGAAGTTCATCGCGCGCAATCGGGCGCCGCGGGTGCAGATCGAGTACGATGTCGAACTCTACGGCGCCGAGAAGAAAATCCAGCTACCTTTTGTCATGGGGGTCATGTCGGATCTCTCGGGCAAGTCCGAGGTCTCGCAGCCGGCTGTCGCCGATCGCAAGTTCCTGGAAATCGACGTCGATAACTTCGATGACCGGATGAAGTCCATGAAGCCGCGCGCGGCCTTCACCGTTCCCAACACGCTGACCGGCGAGGGCAACCTGGCGGTGGATATCACCTTCGAGAGCATGGACGATTTCAGCCCGGCGGCAATCGCGGCCAAGGTGGAGCCGCTGCGCAAGCTGCTAGAGGCGCGTACGCAACTGTCGAACCTGATGACCTACATGGACGGGAAGACAGGCGCCGAGAATCTGGTTTCGCAGATCATTCAGGATCCGGCGCTGCTGCAGGCACTGGCCGCGCAACCTGCGCCGAAGGACGACTCCGCCGCCACCGAAGAAGACAAGGGGTGATCCATGGCTGACACCGATATGCAGAAATCCGAAGCCGCCACCGAAACGGCTTTCGGCAACGACGAATTTGCCAGCCTCCTGCAAAAGGAGTTCCGGCCGAAGTCGGATCAGGCCAAGTCTGCGGTGGAACAAGCCGTGAAGACACTGGCGCAGCAGGCGCTGGAGAATACGGCGCTTATCAGTGACGATGCGCTTCGCTCGATAGAGGGCATCATCGCGCAGATCGACAAGAAGCTGACCGAGCAGGTGAACCTGATCCTGCATCATCAGGACTATCAGCAGCTCGAAAGCGCGTGGA
>JBJHCH010000205.1:0-2672 GCA_050485905.1 Paracoccaceae bacterium
GCGGCGGCCTATGACAACCTGAACCGCGTGATGGTCGAGGAAGCCTTTGCCATCCCGACGAACAGCTACGAGACCGGGCTGATCGTGGCCGCGCCGAATGTCGAGGGCTTCATCCTCGATATCGACAATCTGCTCGTCGCGCGCGGGCTGAGCGTCAACTGATGAACGTGCCCGCGCGTCCCCGGCACAAGGTCCGCCGATGAGTTCCCCGATCCTTTCGGTTCAGGGGCTGGAGGTGGACTTCACGGGCTCGGGGCGCGCGGTGCCGGTCATCCGCGGGGTGGACCTGGAGGTCCATCCCAACGAGATTCTCTGCGTCGTTGGCGAATCCGGTTCCGGCAAGAGCGTCACGGCGCTGGCGGCGACGGGGCTGCTGCCCGACTCGGCAAGGGTACGGGGCCGCATCAGCCTTGCGGGCACCGATGTTATCGGCGCATCGGCCGAGGTGATGCGCCGCCTGCGCGGCGAGGAGGTCGGGTTCATCTTTCAGGATCCGACGACGACGCTTAACCCGGTTCTGCCGGTTGGTCGGCAGATCGTCGAAGGGCAGATCGCCCATGGCCGCCTGCGCCCGGCCGAGGGTCCGGCACGGGCCGCCGAATTGCTGACCGAGGTGGATATCGCCGACCCGGTGGGCCGCGCGACGCAGTATCCGCACCAGTTTTCCGGCGGGATGCGCCAGCGCGCGGTCATCGCGATGGCCATGGCGGGCCGGCCGCAACTGATCATCGCCGACGAGCCGACCACTGCGCTCGACGTCACGGTGCAGGCCCAGGTGCTGGACCTGTTGCGCCGCAGGCAGGCCGAGACCGGCGCGGCGATCATCCTGATCACCCACGATCTGGGCGTGGTGGCTGAGGTCGCGGACCGCGTCGCGGTCATGTATGCTGGCCGTATCGTCGAGACCGGAACGGTCTCGGCGCTGTTCGGCAATCCGAGGCACCCCTATACCCGCGCGCTGCTGGAAAGCCTGCCGCGGCTGGACAGTTCCGGCATCCGGCTCGATCCCATCCCCGGCCAGCCGCCGGTGCCGGGGGCGCTGCCCTCGGGCTGCCCGTTTCATCCCCGCTGCCGTATGGGCGAGGGCCGCAATCGCTGCGCCGAAGAGGAACCCGCGCTGCGCGATCTGGGCACCGGGCAGGCCGCCGCCTGCCATTTCGTCGAGGAGACCGCCACGCCGCGGGTGCCGGCGACCGCCCGCAGTGCCGGGGCAGAGGCCGCGGGCGACGACGCCCCGCTGCTGGAGGTGGACGGGCTGCAGGTGCATTTCCCGCTGCGGTCGCGCCTGCTGAAGCTGACGCGCGGGCATGTGCGCGCGGTGGATGGCGTCAGCCTCAGCGTCCGGTCGGGAGAGACCGTCAGCTTGGTGGGCGAGTCCGGCTGCGGCAAGACCACGACGGGGCGAGCGGTGATGGGGCTGATCCCGGCCACCGGGGGCGACATAAGGTTCGAAGGCCGCTCCATTGTGGGGCTCGACCGGCGGGCGATGCGGGGCGTCCGAAGGCACATGCAGTATATCTTTCAGGATCCGTTCTCGTCGCTGAACCCGGTCCTGCCGGTTGAGGACATCGTTGCCGAACCGCTGCGCATCCACGGTCTGTTCAATGAAATGGGCGGGGCGCGCTACGTGGCAGAGCTTTTCGACATGGTGGGGCTTTCCTCGCGCATGTTCGGCCGCTATCCGCGTGAGTTTTCCGGCGGACAGAAACAGCGCATCGGCATCGCCCGCGCCCTGGCGCTGAAACCGCGGCTGGTGATCCTGGACGAGCCGGTGGCGGCGCTGGACGTGTCGATCCAGGCGCAGATCCTGAACCTGCTGCAGGATCTCCAGCGGGAACTGGGGCTGGGGTATCTGTTCATCGCCCACAACCTGAGCGTCGTGCGCCAGATCTCCGACCGGGTCGCAGTGATGTATCTGGGACGGATTGTCGAGGAAAGCGCGCGCGATGCGCTCTACGACACGCCCACGCATCCCTATACCCAAAGCCTGCTGTCTGCCGTGCCAGTACCTGAACCCGAGGGCCGCGCGGAACGCCGGCGGATCGTGCTGACAGGCGAGATCCCGAACCCCATCTCGCCGCCCACGGGCTGCGCCTTTCACCCGCGCTGTTTCAGGGCGACGGACCTCTGCCGCACCACTGCGCCGGCCTTTGCCCCCTATCCCGGCCTGCCGACGCACAGCGCCTGCCATCATGCCGCTCCGCTTGAGACAGAGGCCGAGCCACGAGCCCGCGAGCCGGAGGCCCGATGATGCGTCGCCCGCCCCGCCGGTCCCTTATAGCGATGCGCGCGCTTCTGCGTGACCGTGGCGCCGTGATCAGCCTGAGCTTTCTTGCCGTGCTGCTGGCGATGGCATTCGGTGCGGCCTGGCTGCCCATCGAGCCGATGCGCCAGAATGTGCTGCAGGCGTTGCAGCCGCCGTCGACCGCGCACTGGTTCGGCACGGACGAGTTGGGCCGCGACATCATGGCCCGGGTGATCTACGGCGCGCGCACCTCGCTGACCACGGCGGCGGGGGCTGTGCTGGTGGCGGCGTCGGTGGGTATCCCCATGGGGTTGATTGCTGGCTATTACGGCGGCTGGCGCGATACCGTCACGATGCGTCTGGTGGATGTGCTGCTGGCGCTGCCGGGGATTCTGTTCGCCATGGCGATCATAGCGGTGCTGGGCCG
>JBJHCH010000206.1:0-2652 GCA_050485905.1 Paracoccaceae bacterium
GGCTTGTAGACGGTGTCGCCCCGCTTCGCCCCCATAGCCTCGCGCCGCGCGTCGTACTGGTCGGCGATGCCGTCCCAGCGGTTGACCCGCGCCGGTGTCACCTGATCGTCCAGCATCACGCTGGCGCCGGGCAGGTAATCGAAGATCGTTTCCAGCCGGTCGTGGAAGAACGGCAGCCAGTGTTCCATCCCGGCGTGCTTGCGGCCCGCGCTGACGGCCTCATAGAGCGGATCGTCGCTTCCGGCGGCGCCGAATTCGATGCGATAGTTCTGGCGGAAGCGGACGATCGCCGCCTCGTCCAGGATGATTTCGGACACCGGCGACAGTTCCACCGTGTCCAGCTTTTCCGTGGTCCGCTGGGTTGCCGGATCGAACCGGCGCGCGCTGTCCAATTGGTCGCCGAACAGGTCCAGACGCACCGGCCCGCCCGCGCCGGGCGGGTAGATGTCGATGATGCCGCCGCGTACGGCGTAGTCGCCCGGTTCGGTGACCGTGGGGGACTGCGAGAAGCCCATGCGGACAAGGAAGTTTCGCAGCCCCGTCTCGTTCACGCGATGGCCTACGCGGGCCGTGAACGACGCCTCGCGCAGCACATCGCGGGCCGGCAGGCGCTGGGTCGCGGCATTCACGGTGGTCAGCAGGACGAAGGGGCCGGGAACGCCGTGAGCGAGTGCGGCCAGGGTCGCCATGCGCGTGGCCGAGATCTCCGGGTTGGGCGAGACCCGGTCGAACGGCAGGCAGTCCCAGGCGGGAAAGTCCAGCACTGTCAGCCCCGGCGCGAAGAACGCCAGCGCCGCCCGCATCGCCGCCATCCGCTTGTCATCTCGCGCCAGATGCACAACCGGGGCGCCGGATTTCTCCACCTCGCGCGCAATGAGCCGGGCGTCGAAGCCTTCCGGCGCGCCGCCGAGCGTGATGCGGGGGGATCGGGGGGATGTCATGGCCGCGGACCTACGCGTTGGAGCCGGATTGTCAATGCGCCTTTCAGAGCCCAAGGATCCCCGTGGTGAGGATGCGGAACATCCCCCAGATCGCGGTAACAAAGATGGACACCGCGCCCAGGGCCTGTGTCCAGAGCCGGTGCCGCGCCAGACGCCGGCACAGCGCCTCGCCCATCGCGCCCTCGGCCAGGACGCGACGGGCGGTAGAGATGCTGAACATCGTCAGCAGCGCCATTGGCAGCATCATCAGGAACAGCGCCTGCGCCAGTTCCAGCCCGTAGAAGAAACCCAGCAGCGCCAGCATCGTCAGCAGCGCCGATCCGACGGCGAGAAGCCAGATCCCGGACGCATCGGCCAGGGTGATCAAGCGCCGGGCATTAATATGAGCCATCTGGGTCATATCATCCGCCGCCTGCCCCCCCCGGCGGCGCGCGCGCTGCACCAGATCAAAGGGCACACCAAGCACGTAATGGCTGGCCGACGACCACATCACGGCCAGCGCGATCCAGTACCACAGGCTGGAGAACGACCTGAAGTCGATCACTTCGATCACGCTGTTATGCCAGCCCAAACCCCGCCCCCGGCGCCGATTGCGGCGCGACACTAGCCGCGACCGGTGGCGATTGCCACCCTTGAGGTAATGCCGGCTTCGTGGCACGACGATGGCAAAGCCAAGGAAGCCGACATGCGCCACACGATCGCCCCCTTCCCCGCCGCCCGGTTCCGCAGGATGCGCCGCACCGGCGCCCTGCGCGACCTGAGCCAGGAGAACGTGCTGACGGTGAAAGATCTGATCTGGCCGATCTTCATCCGCGAGGGCGACGGCGAGATCGAGGCCATCGCGTCGATGCCCGGCGTGGGCCGTCGCAGCCTGGACGATGCGGTGCGCGCGGCAGAGGAGGCGGCGGGCATCGGCATCCCGGCGATCTGCCTGTTCCCCTATATCGAACCGGCGCGGAAGACCCCGGGCTGCGAAGAAGCGTGGAGCCCGAACAACCTGTCGAACCGCGCGATCCGCCGCATCAAGGCGGCGGTGCCCGAAATCGCGGTGATGACCGATGTGGCGCTCGACCCCTACAACAGCCACGGCCACGACGGGCTGGTGCAGGATGGCGTGATCCTGAACGACGAGACGGTGGAGGCGCTGGTCAGGATGGCGCTGGCGCAGGCCGAGGCGGGGGCGGATATCCTCGGCCCGTCGGACATGATGGACGGGCGGATCGGGGCGATGCGGCAGGCGCTGGAGGCGGCGGGGCACCGGGATGTCACCATCCTGAGCTACGCGGCGAAGTATGCCAGTGCGTTCTACGGGCCGTTTCGGGATGCCGTCGGCGCCTCTGGCGCGCTGAAGGGCGACAAGAAGACCTATCAGATGAACCCCGGCAATTCTGACGAGGCGCTGCGGCTGATCGCCCGCGACCTGTACGAGGGCGCGGACATGGTGATGGTGAAGCCGGGAATGCCCTATCTGGACATCTGCCGCCGGGTGAAGGACGCCTTCGGCGTGCCGACCTACGCCTATCAGGTATCGGGCGAATACGCGATGATCCGGGGCGCGGCGGATCGCGGCTGGGTGGATGGCGAGCGGGTGATGATGGAAAGCCTGCTGGCCTTCAAACGCGCCGGCTGCGACGGGATCCTCACCTATTTCGCACCAGAGGCCGCGGCGTTGCTGCGGACAGGCTGAAAGGCGGCAATCACCCGCCGCCGG
>JBJHCH010000207.1:0-2645 GCA_050485905.1 Paracoccaceae bacterium
GGCGCGCACTGGGATCTGCAATGGCCGATCGAACGCGACGCGCAGATCCGCATCCACACGATGCAGGATGACGCCCCCGCGCTGGAACTGATCCGCCACGACCTCGCCCATATCATGGCCCGCGCCGTGCAGGAGATCTGGCCCGGCGTGAAGGTCACCATCGGCCCGGTGATCCAGAACGGCTGGTATTACGATTTCGACCGCGACGAACCCTTCACGCCCGAGGACCTTGGCGCGATCGAGAAGAAGATGCGCGAGATCATCAACCTGCGCGATGAAGTGAAAACCGAAGTCTGGGACCGTGCCCGCGCGATTGCACATTACGAACAATCCGGCGAGCCGTTCAAGGTAGAGCTGATCGAGGCGATCCCCGGCGACCAGCCGATCCGGATGTATTGGCACGGGCCCTGGCAGGATCTCTGCCGCGGCCCCCATCTGCAGCACACCGGGCAGGTCCCGGCCGATGCCTTCAAGCTGATGAGCGTGGCCGGCGCCTACTGGCGCGGCGACAGCGCCAACAAGCAGTTGCAGCGCATCTACGGCGTCGCCTTCCGCAACCGCGAGGATCTGAAGGCCCATCTGACCATGCTGGAGGAGGCCGCGAAGCGCGACCACCGCCGCCTGGGGCGCGAGATGGAGCTGTTCCACATCCAGGAAGAAGCCCCCGGCATGGTCTTCTGGCACCCGAACGGCTGGACGGTCTACCGCGCGCTGGAAGACTATATGCGCCGCCGGCTGACCGCCGCGGGCTACAAGGAGATCCGCACGCCGCAGGTCGTCGACCGCGTGCTGTGGGAGAAATCCGGCCACTGGGAAGCCTACCGCGAGCACATGTTCCTGGTCGAGGTCGACGAGGAAGGCGCCAAGGAAAAGCGCATCAACGCGCTGAAGCCGATGAACTGCCCCTGCCATGTGCAGATCTACAATCACGGCCTGAAAAGCTACCGCGACCTGCCGCTGCGGCTGGCCGAGTTCGGCTCGTGCCACCGATACGAGCCGTCGGGGTCCATGCACGGTCTGATGCGCGTGCGCGGCTTCACCCAGGACGACGCGCATATCTTCTGCACCGAGGATCAGATCGAGGCGGAATGCGCCAGCTTCCTCGGCCTGCTGTCCTCGGTCTATGCCGATCTCGGCTTCACCAAGTTCGACATCAAGCTCTCCACCCGGCCCGAGGTGCGGGTGGGCTCGGACGAGATCTGGGACAAGGCGGAATCAGCCCTGGAACGCGCCATCCGGCAGGTCCGCGACGATTACGAGATCGACCCCGGTGAAGGCGCCTTCTACGGGCCAAAGCTGGATTTCAAGCTGACCGACGCCATCGGCCGCGAATGGCAATGCGGCACCTTCCAGGCCGATTTCAACCTGCCGCAGCGGCTGGGCGCGGAATACGTGGGCGAGGACGGGCAGAAGCACCGCCCGGTCATGCTGCACCGCGCCATCCTCGGCTCCTTCGAGCGGTTCCTCGGCATATTGATCGAGAACTACGCCGGCAAGCTGCCCTTCTGGCTGGCCCCGCGGCAGGTGGTCGTGGCCTCTATCGTATCGGATGCCGACGCCTATGTATCCGAGGTCGCGGCAGCCCTGCGCGCAGCCGGCGTCCGGGCCGAGGCCGACACGCGCAACGAAAAGATCAACTACAAGGTGCGCGAGCATTCCATGGGCAAGGTGCCCGTGATCCTGGCCATCGGCCAGCGCGAGGTGGCCGAGCGCACGGTCTCTCTCCGCCGTCTGGGCGAGAACCGGACCGAAACCATGGCGCTGGATCAGGCGCTCGCTACGCTGGCCAACGAGGCCCGCGCCCCCGATCAGTGAGGGTCGGGGCGGCTTGCGGCCAGCGCCAGCACGCCGCCCAGCCCGCACATCGCCAGCGGGAACATCGTGAAGACCCCGAAGCCGAAGGCCAGGTACATCCCGGCCGTCGCCGCCAGCAGCAGGATGCCCGCCGCGACGTTCTGCGACCGCGCCATCGCGCCCCCCGCAATCGCCATCACTGGCGCCAGGAAGCTGACGATCCGGATCAGGCCGGGGTTCTGTGGCATGCCGAACAGATCGGCCACCTCGGCGTAGCGCCCGGCGACCTCGGTATAGCCGAAGCTGAAGAAGCCGATCAGCATGCCCCACAGCCCGCCGATGATGCCCAGGATAAGCGCCGCGTTCCGCATTTCCGTCCCCGTTTGCGCCGATTGCCCGCCTTATAGGCGAAGGACTGCGCGCCCGTAAGCCCCCCGGCCCGCCCCCTCACAGGCTGCTTGATTTTTTGCAGGATTCAGACATTCTTTTCCTTGTGACAACGGACTTTCTACGCCGCCTCCTGCTCTCAGGCTGCCGGAGACTGGAAGACCTGGCTGCACAACCCCCGGCAATTCCGCCGGGCGGTGAACTGGAGTGAGGAGAGACGGCATGCCAACCGGCACCGTGAAGTGGTTCAACGCGACCAAGGGTTACGGGTTCATTGCCCCCGATACCGGCGGCAAGGACGTGTTCGTGCATATTTCCGCGGTAGAGCGCGCGGGCATGAAAGGGCTCAACGACAATCAGAAAGTGGCATACGAGCTTCAGTCGGGCCGCGACGGGCGGGAATCCGCAAGCGACCTGAAACTGCTCTGATCCGGCTCAGCCGCCGGCCTTGCGCGCGGTCAGGC
>JBJHCH010000208.1:0-2447 GCA_050485905.1 Paracoccaceae bacterium
CCGCGGGCGGCGCGTGCGTTGACCATTGCGATGCGGCGCTGTCCATCAGATCGGCGAAGTGCCGTGCCGATGGCATGCCCTCACAGATCAGAAGCCTCGGGCCGTTCTCGGTCTCCGCCGACCACAGGCTAGGGCACTTCAGGCGCTGGCCGAGCAGATGACCCGCGATTCCGGCTGCCAGCCCGGTGCCACCCGGCCCGCTGGCTGCGATTACGCCGGGCCGCGGCAATTCCGCGACCGTGCAACCGACTGGGATCGGGACCATCCCGATCGCCGCCAGACGGTCGGCGAGCGCGTCGCGGGTCATCGCGTCGTCCAGCGTGTCGAGCGCGATCTCTTCCAGCGCGGCGAAAGTTTCGTCGAGTTGCAGGTGCACTTCCGTGATCGCAGCATTGGCAGGCAGAGCGCCGGCCAGCGTCAGCGGGAACTGGCGACCCACCCGGTCGACCGAGGCCATCATCACGCCGATCATCGGGGCCGGCCCGGCCAGACCACCGGCAAGAGTGAAGCGCCAGATCGGCGCCGTCATGTAGCTGTCCTGCCAACGGTCGCCCAAGGCAGCGCGGGCGGCCGGCAGATGCTCCTGCAGCCATTTGTCCCAGCCCTCCACGAAACTGCCCGCGATGTTGACGCGAAAGAAGTCGCCCAGCGTGGGCATCTTTCCGTAGGCGCCGAAACCGCTCGCCATCAGAAGGACTTCGGGCAGTTGAAGTTGGCCAGAGCCGGCAGGGCAAAGGGGTTGAGCACCGTGCCCGACTGCAGCTGGAAGATTGCGATCCGACCACCGACGTTGAAGATCACGCGGTTGCGGTCGGCCACGTTCGTGCGCCGGATCTCTGCCGCGTCGAGCAGGCGGAACCAGGCCCAGGGACCGTCGCGCTGAAGCCGGTTCTCGACGTTGCTCGCCGGGGGTGCGAACTCGATGCGCGCCAGACCCACCGAGCCGGGCCATGTGATCGCCACCGGGTTCGGCTGTTCGCGGTGCGCGAACTGCACCGGCGTGCCGTCGATCTGCAACTGCACCTGCTGCGCCTTCGGGTCGAGCGCCTCTGGCGTGATCTGAAAGCCGATCTGCGGCGCGGGTCCGGCCGGAAAGAAGGCATCGCGGATCTGCGCGGCATATTCGAACTGCTGCAGCACCGATTGCGAGATGCCCAGATCGGCGTTGTTCACCTCGCGCCAAGTCCACGGTCGGGATCGGGTATCGACATAGCGCTGCAGGTTTTCATTGAAGAAGGTGTCGATCAGCCCGCTTGGTCCAAAGATCCGCGCGAAATCGGCCGCGGCGACGTCGGCCTGTGCGCGGCGGTTGAACGGGTAGCGGTTTGTCAGCGCCTCTTCGCAGAACGGAAGCACCTGGCTTTGCCAGCGCGCGTTTATCTGCGCCCGCGTGCCGTCTGCCGTGATACCCGATGATCCGCTGGCGATCTGCGTTGCCCAGCGCTGCATCGGCCCGGGCAGGCGACCGACGGCAAGCTGGAACTGCATCAGCGCGCTGTCCTCGGGTGAGGCTGTGCTGCCGACGCCACCGGCAAATGAAAGCCGGTTAAGTTCGCGGTAGACGTCGTTCAGCAGGCCGACCAACTCGTCCAGTTGCGATGGCGTGCCCCCGGCACGGGCCACCAGATCGTGCAGCCAGCTGAAGCGTTCCTCGACATAGGCGCCGGGCGGGCGGGTCGGCTCGCCGCCCGTGTTCGCGGAGTCGAGCGCGGCGATGAACATTTGTGCCTGAACATTAAGCGACGACCGGATGTCGCGCCCGGCGACGTCGGCGATGCCGGCGCCGACCGCACTGCTGACAGGGTCATTGCGGTCTTCGGTCAGCTTGGTCTGTTCCGAAATCGCGTTCAGCAGGTTGACGATGGGCGAGGTTGGGCCTGACAGCACGTTCGTCACCTCGACTGCGTGGGCGAGAGACTCCATGGGGATGATGTCGACGTCGCCGAGCACCTGATCATACCGGCTGATGTAGTCGTTATAATAGAGGTCGAGCACGTCGCGGCTCATGGATAACAGGGCCTGCTCGCTCTGCTCTGCCTCGCCACGCGGACCCAACACCCAGCTTTCGCGCTGGATCCGCTGTGCCACGCCCAGCGCCTCGCCCAGGAAGACCTCGTTGAATCCGCGGTAGGTGAAGATCCCCGGTATCCCCTCGGTCAGCGGCTTGCCCGAGGATCTGACCAGAACCCGGGTCACGGCCGGGCCGCTGACGTCCGAGATCCGCCATTCCGGCAGGGCCTTTGCCGCCGGGCTGTTGATGATGCCGTTGTAGACCCGCTGCGCCAGCGGCATCTGCATCAGCACTTCCTGAACCTGATCAACCAGAGGGCCGTTCAGCGATATCTCATCGATGGGTCGCGCCAGAAGCGCATCGAGGTGGATCGTCAGATCGCGCCGCAATTCCTCGCGCGGAGGCCCGGAATAGGAGATCGACCAGTCAAGCTCCA
>JBJHCH010000209.1:0-2431 GCA_050485905.1 Paracoccaceae bacterium
CGCGGCTGACGGCCCGGCAATCACCCAGGGAGGATGAGATGACCAAGGTGACGCTCAAGGTAAACGGTAAGGAAATCACCCGAGAGGTGGAGGGGCGGACGCTGCTTGTCCAGCTTCTGCGAGAGGGGCTGGGGCTGACCGGCACCCATGTGGGCTGCGATACCAGCCAGTGCGGTGCCTGCGTGGTGCATGTGAACGGCGATCCGGTAAAGGCCTGCAGCATCTTTGCCAGCGAACTGGACGGGGCCGAGGTCAAGACCATCGAAGGGATGGCCAACCCCGACGGCTCGCTTTCCGTGATCCAGCAGGCGTTTCAGGATCACCACGGGTTGCAATGCGGCTTCTGCACGCCGGGCATGGTGATGAGCGGGGCGGCGCTGCTGAAGGAGAACCCGCGCCCGACCGAGGCCGAGGTGCGGCACTATCTGGAAGGCAACATCTGCCGCTGCACCGGCTACCACAACATCGTCAAGGCGATCATGGCCGCATCCGGCCAGGATGTCGCCGTCGCAGCCGAATAACCGGAACAGGGAGGAGACGACATGCCAAAGGATTTCGGCATCGGCGCCAGTTCGAAGCGCCGCGAGGACGTGCGGTTCCTGACCGGAAAGGGCCGCTACACGGATGACTTCAACCGCCCCGGACAGGCCCATGTGGCCTTCGTCCGCTCCGAGGTGGCGCATGGGCGCATCACGGGGATCGACGCCTCTGCCGCCGAGGCGATGCCGGGCGTGCTGAAGGTCTTCACCGCAGCGGATTTCGCCGATGCGGGCGGCCTGCCCTGCGGCTGGCAGATACACGACCGCCAGGGCAACCCGATGCAGGAGCCGAAGCACCCGATCCTTGCCGACGGCAAGGTGCGCCATGTCGGCGATCCCATAGCCGCCGTGGTGGCCGAAACCGCCGAACAGGCCCGCGATGCGGCCGAGGCGGTGAGTGTCGATATCGAGGAACTGGCCGCCGTCATGGACATGAAGGCGGCGCTGGCGGCAGATGCGCCCAAGGTGCATGACGACCTGACCTCGAACCTCTGCTTCGACTGGGGCTTCATCGAGGACAACAAGGCCGCGGTGGACGAGGCGTTTTCCAGCGCCCATCACGTCACCACGCTGGAACTGACCAACAACCGGCTGGTCCCCAACGCGATGGAACCACGGGTGGCGATTGCCGAATACGACGGCCCCGGCGACAGCTACACGCTCTACACCACCAGCCAGAACCCGCATGTGATCCGCCTGCTGATGGGCGCGTTCGTCCTGTCGATCCCGGAACACAAGCTGCGGGTCGTGGCGCCTGACGTGGGCGGCGGCTTCGGGTCGAAGATCTACCATTATGCCGAGGAAGCCTTCGTCACCCGCGCGGCAAAAATCGTCGGGCGCCCGGTGAAATGGACGTCAACGCGGTCCGAAGCCTTCGTGTCCGACGCGCACGGCCGCGACCATGTCACGAAGATGGACCTGGCGCTGGACCAGAACGGCACCTTCCTCGCGATCCGGACAGAAACCTATGCCAACATGGGCGCCTATCTGTCCACCTTTGCCCCGGCGATCCCGACCTATCTGCACGCCACGCTGATGGCCGGCAACTATGCCACGCCGCTGATCTATGTGAACGTCAAGGCGGTGTTCACCAACACGGTCCCGGTCGATGCCTATCGCGGTGCCGGCCGCCCCGAGGCGACCTATCAACTGGAGCGGATCATCGACATGGCCGCCCGCGAGATGGGGATCGATCCGGTGGAGATCCGGCGGCGCAACTTCATCAAGCCCGACCAGTTTCCCTACCAGACCCCGGTGGCGGTCGTCTACGACACCGGCAACTACCACGCCACGATGGACCGGGTGCTGGAGGTTTCGGACCACGCGGGCTTCGAAAGCCGCCGGACGGAAAGCGCATCCCGCGGCAAGCTGCGCGGCATCGGCATCGCCCATTACATCGAGGCCTGCGGCATCGCGCCCTCGAACCTTGTGGGCCAGCTCGGCGCGCGCGCCGGGCTTTACGAATCCGCCACCGTGCGGGTGAACGCCACCGGGTCGATCACCGTCTTCACCGGCAGCCACAGCCATGGCCAGGGGCATGAGACGACCTTTGCTCAGGTGGTGGCCGACATGCTGGGCATCCCCGAAAGCATGATCGAGATCGCCCATGGCGACACCGCCAACACCCCGATGGGCATGGGCACCTACGGCTCGCGCAGTCTGGCGGTGGGCGGCTCTGCCATCGTGAAGGCCACGAACAAGATCATCACCAAGGCACGGCTGATCGCCGCGCATCTGATGGAGGCGCCGGCCGACAAGGTCGAACTGGCCGATGGCGTCTTCACCGTATCGGGCACCAACAAGTCGGTCGACTGGTCGGCGGTGACGCTGGCGGCCTATGTGCCGCACAACTACCCGCTGGAGGATCTCGAACCGGGGCTGGAGGAGACGGC
>JBJHCH010000210.1:0-2366 GCA_050485905.1 Paracoccaceae bacterium
GATCCCGACCTATGAGGAAGCCGGCCTTGCCCTGTTCGAGTCGGGGGCAATCGTGCTGCACATCGCAGAGCGTCATCCGGGCCTGCTGCCAGAGGCGGCGGAGGCGCGGGCGCGGGCCATCGCTTGGATATTTGCGGCGCTGGCCACGGTGGAGCCGCCGATCATTGAACGAGAGACGGCGCATTATTCGGAGCGCGATCAGGAGTGGCACGATGCACGCCTACCCCTGATGAACGACCGTATCCGAAACCGGCTGAACCAGCTTTCCCTTCGGCTGGGCGACGCGGACTGGCTTGAGGGATCGTTCAGCGCAGGCGATCTGGTGATGGTGGGGGTTCTGCGCCGGTTGCACGGGACGTCCCTGCTGGAGGAATTTCCGAAACTTGCTGCCTATGTCGCGCGCGGTGAAGCACGCCCCGCCTTCAGGCGCGCTTTCGCGGACCAGTTGGCGGTCTTCGCGCGACAATCGGCGGGTGACTGAGAAGGCGGGCGCGACGCCGTGGCGGCCGTCGATGTCAGACCAGGACAGACAGACGATTCTCTGCCACCTCCACCGCCGGGCGGTGCGGGGCGTCAGCGATATCGAGGGCGAGCAGCGCGAAGTGGACCTGACCGGGGGCCAAGGTGTCGGGCAGCGCCTGCGGACCCTCGACCAGCCCGCGCCAGAGTTCGGGCTCGTCGCGCAGCCGCCGTGCCTCTGCCTCGATCGCCCATCGTCCGTCTGTCCGGGTCACGACGATGGTGCCGCCGAATGCGAGCGCGGTTTCCACGCATTGGATCAGCAGGAAGGCGCGCCGCACCTCGGCCCGCGGCAGATCCTGCTGCACCTGCCAGTCGATCTGCAAGCGGCTGCCCTGCGTGACATCTCGCAGGATGCCCGCAACCTCGGAAGTGCCGAGGCGGTGAGTGTTGTCGGCCATGCCAAAGGCGATGCGGAAGAATCGGAGCCGGGCATTGGCCTGCGCGACCGCATCGCCGATCAGGCGGCGTTCCTCTGCCGTGTCGGGGCCTGCCATGTCCAGCAGTTCCACCCCATTGCCAATCGCGCCCATCGGGCTAATCAGGTCATGGCAGAGGCGCGAACCGACGAGGGCCGACAGTGCAGTCGGATCGCTCCGGTAGTCGGTCATGCGGGCGGCCTGTGAACGAGGGGGGGCTGGATCATGGGGGGAATGAACGCCTTGCTTGGGCCGGGGGTTCTGGTGCGCCACCCGTCCTGTCCGGACTGGGGTCTTGGGCAGGTGCAATCCAACATAGATGGCCGTGTCACCGTCAACTTCGAACATCGGGGCAAGGTTGTCATCGATGCAAACCGGATCGACCTGATCCCCGTCATTCCTGAATGATGCCATAGGCTGGCTGGCTCTGCCAGCCCCGATGCAACCATGAGTTGCAGCAGTCACCCCTGCGTCAGGGCGGGGTTTGCGGGTGCTGTTTCTGTTGCATTGCAGATGCCCACCCCATAAACGGGCGCCACCTGCCGCCCCGCCCCAGGCCGAGAGCCGACGAGAGCGATGATCGCCGACGACCCCCATTTCATTCTGCGCCTCGCCCAGGAGGAGCGCGACCTGCTGGCCGCCCAGCGGTTGCGCTACGAGGTTTTCGTGGCGGAACTGGGCGGCGACGGCCCGATGGTGGATCACGCGCAGCGGCTGGAGCGGGACGAGTTCGACCCGCATTACGATCATCTGATCCTGATCGATACCCGCCGCGATGCCGCGGCGCTGGATCATGTCGTGGGCGTCTATCGGCTGCTGCCGGATGACCGGGCGGCGGCGCTGGGGCGCTATTACTCCGAGGGCGAATACGATCTGACGCCACTGAAGGCGTCGGGCCGGCGGCTGGTGGAACTGGGCCGGTCCTGCGTGCATCGCGACTATCGCGGCGGGTCGGCGATGTTCCACCTGTGGAACGGTCTGGCCGAGTATGTGCTCAGCCGCGGGATCGAGGTGATGTTCGGCGTGGCGAGCTTTCACGGCACCGATGTCGAGGCGCTGCGCCAGCCGCTGGCTTATCTGCACCACAACCATCTGGCGCCGCCATCGTTGCGGGTGCGGGTGCGGCCAGAGCATTTCCAGACCATGGACCTGCTGCCCGCCGATCAGGTGGACAGGCGC
The DNA here is from genome assembly GCA_050485905.1 of Paracoccaceae bacterium. Lineage (GTDB taxonomy): Bacteria > Pseudomonadota > Alphaproteobacteria > Rhodobacterales > Rhodobacteraceae > JAWLCA01. Next base: position 2,118 of record JBJHCH010000210.1, read on the forward strand.
GAGGCGATGCGGCTGACGCCGGCGCTGATCAAGGCCTATCTGCGGCTGGGTGGCTTCGTGGGCGAGGGGGCCTTCATCGACCGTGCCTTCAACACCACCGATGTTTGCCTGCTGATGGACACCGCCGCGATGTCCGAGCGTCACCGTGGCTTCTACACCCGCAAACAGGGGCAGCGCGCGTGAGCGCCACATGGCGGTCGGAGGACGTGCCCGCCCGGCCCCGAATAGGCCCCGTGGGCTGGGTGCGGG
>JBJHCH010000211.1:0-2280 GCA_050485905.1 Paracoccaceae bacterium
TGGCGGCGACGGCGCCGACCTCCGCGCGCAGCAGGCGCTGATGCGCTTCGCGGGATGTGTCGCGTTCCCGGAGGCGGCGACGCATCCATATCCACCCGTAGGCCGTCGCGCCATACAGGCACAGCCGCCAGACGAGGAAGTAGCCGGCATGCTCGTCCAGCCACCGGCTCCAGGTGTTCGCATCACCGACGAGGCGAATGCCGACCAGGTTGACGACCACGGCGACGAACACGATCAGTGCAATCCAACCCAGCGTGCGTCCGAGTTGCCGGTTGAACAGCCACTTCGGCAGCCCGATCCTCATGGCGGATTGCCGGGGTTCTGCGGCCGCTGGATGGCGTCGAGGCGATCGCGCTCGGTGTCGCCCTGGTAGATGCCGCGCGAGCCGGCGCTGCGCGTACCGTGCCGCTGGATGATCGCCATGGGCGAATTCGCCGCCAGTTCGCGCCGCAGGTCCAGTTCGGTCTTGAGGTTGTTGATCTCCTGTTCCAGCAGGCTGCTTTCGTGGGCGATGGCATCCTGCGCGAGCTGGTTGGCCGCGACGTTGGGTTCCTTGCGACCGGCAAGCAGCGTCCGCTGCAACAGCAGGGCCTTCTCCAGCACGCTGGACAGCGCGACCTCGGAGGCCAGGCGCCGCGCGAGCACATCCTGGTCCGGTTCGTCACGCAGCGCCTCGATGACGCCGCGCGTGATCGGCAGTGAAGCGCTGCCGGCCGCTTCCAGGTTCTCGAACGTGGTCGCGCTGGCACCCGTCACCAGATCCCGCAGCGCCTCCAACCTGGTCTCGTACTCTTCCTGGATCAGGGGCGTCAGGCCGACGCCGGCGGTGGCCTGGGTCTTGAGGCAGCCATCGCAGGTCCGATGTTCCTGCTCACCCAGCACCCGGGTTGCCCAATCGGTGGCGGCCTGGGGAGAAGGCCAGGTCTGGCAGCTCAGGCGATTGCCGCAGGTGATGCTGTCGATCGGCGAGGTATCGGTCGCGCCGCGGCCGTTGAGCAGGTTGTAGCCGGCGCGGGTCACGTCGCTGACCACGCGGATGGGATTCTGTCCGGCGCCGCCGGCATTGCCGCCGCCGACCCAGGGCACACCGTCGTTGCCGCGACTGGTCTCGGCCTGTTCGATGGCCGATACGGCATCGGTGCTGGCCACGGCCTGTTTGAGCGCCATGCCCTCGGCCAACTGATCCCAACCGAGCTGACCACCCGCCGCGTCGGCCATGCGGTTGGCGATCGCGCGGCAGGTGAGCTTGCTGCGGTCGAAATCGAGGCGTGCTTGCAGGATGCCGTTGGTCAACAAATTGTACAGACCGGGGTCAGCACGCTGGATGATGAGCGCCGGCAGCGACGCCACGGCCGCCGTGGCGTTCTGGATCACCTGGCTCATGATGGTCTGGAAGCCGTTGGTGATGCCGTTGAGCTGGTTTTGCAGCGTGGTGGTGATGCTCATGTCGCCGCAGATCAGGTTGCTGTTCCAGCCGATGCCGACACCGAGGTGCTGCATCTGGCCGACCGGCCCCATCGACACCGCCCGGCCTCCGCCGATGCTGTACAGCACGTCATCGCCGATGACGCTGCCGCGATGATGCACGCCATAGTCGTTGACGCTGGTCTGCGCCCACAGCGGGTTGCTCATGGCGGCCAGGACGCAGGCAAACAGGATGCTGCACGCCAGCCGCGTCATGGCGAAGGGGTGTGAAAATAAGGACATGCTCATGGGCCGCACCTCAGTTGAAATCCGTGCTGCCCAGGAACACCTGTCCGCGCCGCTGACAGCAGGAGTACGGGCGCCACAACGCCCAGGCATAGTCGCCTTGTTGCGCCTGGATGCGGACGTTGTTGTGCGGGAAGATCGCGCAGGAGGATGACAGTCGAGGCGTCAGTTCTTGCCACTTTCCCGTGGAAGCATCGCTTTCTACCAAGGCACCTGCGGGCCAGTAGCCCGCGCTCGCGTTGGCAAGCAGCGGCTGATAGACATGGACCTGGCCGCGCCGGGTCACAATGTCGCCGGCACGCTGGGCGACGACGGCAGCCGCCTTGTAGTCGTCCACATGATGAAGGAGCCCACCGCGCGGATAGACGTTGCCCCACAGGTTCAGGCCGGTGCGCGTGCCGATCTCGCGCATCCCAGGGATCAGCGCCTCGGGATAGACGGATTCGGGGATGTTGTAGCGCCAGGCCACGGTATCGAGCGTGCTCAGCAGGTACGGCATGAACGCCGTGCCCGCACCGGCGCAGGAGTAACCCAACTGGTTGACGAATTCGCTGAAGATGGTAGCGCCTG
>JBJHCH010000212.1:0-2136 GCA_050485905.1 Paracoccaceae bacterium
AGATCGTCAGCGAGCCCCGGCGCTTGAGCGCTTCATTGTAGGCTGGCCAGTTCCTGGTCTTGTAGGTCGGGGGTGTGGGTCTGCTCATGCATCCCGGCTACCACGCTGGATTCGCAACATGAATCCCTCACGGGATTTGTGCAACAGAGCCCATCCTAGGGACAACTGGACGCCCAAGAATCTCAACGGCAGGAGAATGGCGCGCCAAAATTGGCTTACTCAAGTCATGCCACGTCGCGCAATGTGGTCGAGCAGCTTTAGATAAACCCGAATTGCCGGATCGCAAACACCGCAAGCCCAAGCAGCACCAGCGTCTCGATCACCACGACCGCCAGATGCCCGCCGCCGACCGCGGTCAGCGCCTTCAGCGAGGTCTTGATGCCCAGCGCCGCGATCGCCACGATCAGGCAGGCCCGCGAAAGGGTGTTGACCTGATCGACCAGCGCCTGCGGCAAGGTGATGACCGATCCGACGGCGACCAGCACCAGGAACAGGACCATGAACCAGGGCAGCAAGGCGATGCGCCCCTGCGTCCCGCCGTGCGGTCCGAAGCGCAGCACCAGCGCCACGATGATCAGTACGACAGGCAGCATCGCCACGCGGAACAGCTTCACTACCGTGGCCGTGTCGCCTGCGGCGTCGGAGACGGAGAAGCCCGCGCCCACGACTTGCGCGACGTCGTGTATCGTTGCACCGATCAGGAATCCCTGTTGCAGTTCCGAGAACCCCAGCGCCTGAAAGAGCACCGGATAAGCCACCATGGCGATAGTGGACAGGGCCGTGACCGCCATCACCGTGAACAGGGTGTTGCGTTCGGTCTTGTCGTTGGGCGGGATCACGGCGGCAATGGCAAGTGCCGCCGAGGCACCGCAGATCGCCACTGCACCCCCGGTCATCAGGGCGAAGCGCCACTGCCGTCCCAACATCGGGGCGACGACGAAGCCCGAGGCGATGGTCAGGGCGACAAGACCCGCCAGCAGCAAAGCACCGTCGACACCGAACCTTGCGAGATCGTCCAGCGCGATGCGCACGCCAAGCAGGCCCACCCCCAGCCGCAGGACAAACCGCGCGGCGACATCAACACCTTGGCGGCATGGCCCTTCATCATGAAGGAAGTTGAAGGCCATGCCGATCAGCAGGGCAAACAGCATCACCGGCGCCCCGTAGTGCGCCCCAAGGAAACTCGCCGCGGCTGCCACCGTGGCCGAGAGCAGAAGGCCCGGCGCCAACGCGGCTGCCGATGCACGCCAGGATTCGATACGCTGCATGTCACCCCTGAACGAAAGGAAAAGCAGTCACCGAGCCTGCGACCTGCCGCGCCCGAGCTGTGCCGATGGAACCATTACCGGCTAGAGAGGAAGTCGCGCAAGAGAGCGTTGAAAAGATCAGGTTTCTCCAGATGCACGGCGTGGCTGGTCGCAGGCACCACCGCGAGTTCGGCACCCTCGATGCCCCGCCACAGTGCCTCGACCTGGGACCAGCGATAGGAGCGGTCCCGGTCGCCCCAGAGAATGCGGCAGGGCATGCGAAGCCCCGCCAGCGCCGGGCGCCCATCCCAATCGCGCATCGCCCCGAGCGCGGCCCGGGCCGCCTGCAAGCTTGCCTGCCGCCCGATCTTGCGGGCCACTGCGTAGCGGGGGGCATGTGCCCCATCGGCAAACCATATCGCGCAGATCCGGTCTGCCGTCGCGGCAACACCTTCGGCCTCCAACCGGTGCATCGACACCTCCAGCGGCTCGAACCGGTCAGGCATTCGGCCCAGCGGCCCGGTGCCGTAGAGGATCAGCCGATCTACCCGGTCACCATGCCGGGCGGCGATCTCCTGCACGATCATTCCGCCCATGCTGTGCCCAAGCAGCGCGAAGCGCCCGATCCCGAGCCGGTCGAGGCAGCCCATCACAGCCGCCGCGAACTCCGAGATGGACTCAGATCCCGGCAGCGCCGCCGCCGCGCCAAATCCGGGCAGGTCGGGCGCGATCACGTCATGAGTCGGGGCAAGAGCGGCCAGTTGGTCGCGCCATTGGGCGCTGCCGCCAAGATAGCCATGGACCAGCACCAGCGGCCGTCCCGTCCCCGCACGAAGGAAGGGCAGGTCCACGTTCAGCGAACCTGCTGCGGCAGCCAGAGAGCGGCCTG
>JBJHCH010000213.1:0-2105 GCA_050485905.1 Paracoccaceae bacterium
GGCGAGTCGGACGAGATACTGGAACAGACCGTCCGCGTGCGCTTCGACGCCTCGCGCGACCGGGACATGCCGTGGGAGTTTCGCCCGGTTCAACGCGAGATGACCGTGCGCATTGGTGAGACGGGCCTTGCCTTCTACGAGGCTTACAACCCGACCGACCGGCCGGTTGCCGGCACGGCCAGCTACAACGTCACACCCTATGCAGCCGGCCTGTTCTTCAGCAAGATTCAGTGCTTCTGCTTCGAGATGCAGGTTCTGCAGCCGGGCGAGCGGGTGCAGATGCCGGTGACGTTCTTCGTCGATCCGGCCATTGTCCGCGACCGAGAGGCGCAGGGCGTGCGTGCGATCACGCTTTCCTACACTTTCTACGAAACCGACCTGCCGACGGAACAGGCGCAGCTCGCGCCCGATGCCGACGACCGGATGAACTGACCGCCAGCGAGGGACAGCAACATGGCGCACGAAAAGAACCACGACTATCACATCCTGCCGCCGTCGATTTGGCCGTTCCTCGGGGCCTTATCCGGCTTCGTGATGCTCTTCGGCGCGGTGCTCTGGATGAAGGAAAGCTTGCCGTGGCTGTTCTTCATCGGCCTAGTGGGTGTGCTCTACGTCATGTTCGCCTGGTGGTCCGACGTGGTGGCGGAAAGCCAGGCGGGCGATCACACGCCCGTCGTCCGGCTTGGCCTGCGCTACGGCTTCATCCTGTTCATCATGTCCGAGGTCATGTTCTTCGCGGCATGGTTCTGGTCTTTCTTCAAGCACGCGATCTATCCGATGCACCCGGAAGGCATCAGCCCGATGGTCGATGGCGTCTTCCCCCCGGCGGGGATTGAGACGTTCGATCCTTGGCATCTGCCGCTGATCAACACGCTTGTTCTGCTCTGTTCGGGCGCCGCAGCGACCTGGGCGCACCATGCGTTGGCGCATGAGAACAATCGCAAGGATCTGGTCAACGGTCTGGCGCTGGCGATCGCGCTGGGGATCTTCTTCACCTTCCTGCAGGCCTATGAATACAGCCACGCCGCCTTCGGCTTTGCCGGAAACATCTACGGCGCCAACTTCTTCATGGCGACGGGTTTCCACGGCGCGCATGTCATCATCGGCACGATCTTCCTGGCCGTCTGCCTGTTCCGCGCGCTGAAGGGGCATTTCACGCCCGAAAAACACGTGGGGTTCGAGGCCGCCGCCTGGTATTGGCACTTCGTCGATGTGGTCTGGCTTTTCCTCTTCGCGTCGATCTACGTCTGGGGTGCCTGACGCGCAGCCGCGCCCGGGCTTGCCCGGGCGCCAGCGACAGCGCAAAGCGCGGGCCGAAAGGCGCGCGCTTTTCGATTTGATGAAGGTGCCATGACCCGCCGTTTGCTGCCTCCCCTGATCTTCGGCCTGATCGGCTGCGCCATCCTGATCGGCCTTGGCACCTGGCAGGTGCAGCGGCTCGACTGGAAGCGCGGCATCCTCGCCGATATTGACGCGCGCATCGCCTCCGATCCGGTCGTATTGCCCGCGCTGCCGGAGGCCGAAACCGACCGCTACCTGCCGGTTGCAGTTTCGGGACGCACAACGGGAGAGGAAATCCGCGTGCTCGTCAGCCGCCGCCACATCGGCGCGGGCTATCGCATCGTGGCGGCGTTCGAGACCGACGAGGGCCGCCGCATCCTGATCGATCGCGGTTTCCTGCGAGAGGCGGACCACGGCATTTCCCGGCCGCCCACCGATATGCGCATCACCGGCAACCTGCACTGGCCCGACGAGGCGGACAGCTATACCCCGCCGCCCGACCTGAGCCGCGACATCTGGTTCGCCCGCGACGTGCCGGCGATGGCGGCGGCGCTGGGCACCGAGCCGGTTCTGGTCGTCGTCCGCGACACCTCTGCCCCTTTGCCGCAACTCGATCCGATGCCGGTCGATACCTCCGGTATCCCGAACGACCACCTGAACTACGCGATCACCTGGTATGCGCTGGCCGTTGTCTGGGCGGGGATGACACTGTTCCTTCTGTGGCGTATCAGGCGCAGACCGGCATAAGGGGCGACGATGCGGTATGTTTCCACCCGGGGCGCGGCCCCGGTGCTGAGCTTCGAAGAGGCGATGATGACGGGCCT
>JBJHCH010000214.1:0-2061 GCA_050485905.1 Paracoccaceae bacterium
GCTTCACGACCGCGAGCCAGATCCGGTCGCAGATCGCGTTGACCGTTTCGTTCTTTGCCGATTGCGAAAGCCAAGGCATGTCCAAACCCCCCGTCCCGGCTATCTATGCTCGGCCGCGCCACGCGGCGGCAATGGCGCAGTCGGTGGGCTCGTCGTCACCAAAACTTTTGTAGACAAAATCATCGACAATATTGCCCCGACACCACCGCCACGTTACACTTCCCACCAGCCCAGAGGGACATCGGCTCCATCGTGCATATCTTCGTTTACAACCCGAATTCCAGTGCCGAGATGACGGCGCTGATCGCGCGATCCGCCCAGGCTGCTGCCAGCCCGCAAAGCCGCATCAGGACCGAAGGCGCCGCGCCGCCGGTTCCGCCCAGCATCGAGGGGCACCATGACGAGGCGGTTGCCGTGCCGCCGATGCTCGACGCGCTGCGCCGGGCCGAGGCCGAGGGGGCCGAGGCCCACGTTATCGCCTGTTTCGACGACCCCGGTCTGGGCGCCGCGCGCGAGGTGGTCGCTGGCCCAGTGATCGGCATCGCGCAGGCCGCGATGCAGGTGGCCAGCCTGATCGCCAGCCGGTTTTCCATCGTCACGACCCTGCCGCGCGCGACCCCGATCATCGAGGATCTGGCGCTGGCCTATGGTGCCAGCCATGCGTTGCGCCGAGTGCGGGCGGTGGATCTGCCGGTACTGGCGCTGGAGGCGAACCCGGACCATGCCCGCAACCTGCTGCGACAGGAGATCATCGCGGCGCAGCAGCAGGACGGCGCCGAGGCCGTCATCCTGGGATGTGCGGGCATGTCGGACATGTGCGAGAGCCTGAGCCGCGAGACCGGCCTCGCCGTGATCGACGGCGTGCACGCGGCGGTGCGTCTGGCCGAGGCGCTGGCGGGCGGTGGCTACCGGACCGCGAAGACCGGCGCCTATGCCTGGCCGCGCGACAAGTCGGGCGACCTGACTCCGATCACCCCCTTGCGGCGCCCGGCCGAGTGAACCGGCCGGCGGGGCCGTATCACCCGGCATCCTGCAGCGCCGTCTGATCCAGCCTGCGGCAGCGCGCCTGATGTCCGGGGGCGATCTGATCCATCCCGATACTGCCCGCCCGACAGGCCGTTTCTGCCAGAAAGCAGCGCGGCGCGAAGGGGCAGCCATCGGGCAGGTTGGCAAGATCGGGCGGGGCGCCGGGGATCGCGTCCAGCTTCGTGCCCTTGACCATCGCGTCATGGGCGCGGCTTTTCAGCAGGCCCAGCGTGTAGGGATGGCGCGGGTTGCGGATCAAGTCGCGCGCGCTCGCCTCCTCGACGATCTGGCCCGCATACATCACGGCGATCCGGTCGGCGACCTCTATCGCCGCGCCGATGTCGTGGGTGACGAAGATGATCGACAGGCCGAGGTCGCGCTGCAACTCGCGCAGCAGGAGTAACACCTGAATCTGCACCGTGGCATCCAGCGCCGTGGTCGGTTCATCGGCCAGCAGGAGCTTCGGGCGGCAAGACAGCGCAAGGGCGATCATTGCGCGCTGGCGCATGCCGCCCGACATCTCGTGCGGGTAGTTGTCGAGCCGCGATTTCGCCGAGGGGATGCGCACCCGTTCGAACAATTCCAGCGCGCGGGCGCGGGCGGCCTGACGGCTGACCGATTCGTGCCGGCGGATGGTTTCGACGATCTGATCGCCGAGCGTATAGACCGGGTCGAGCGCGAGCAGCGGCTCCTGGAAGATCATCGCCGCCTCGCCGCCGCGAAAGGCCGAAAGCTGGCGGCTGTTCATCGACGTCACGTCGCGGCCGCCGACGAGGATCTGCCCGTCGAGTTTCGAGCGTTTCTCTGGGTTCAGGCGCATCACCGCGCGCATCGTCACCGACTTGCCAGAGCCGGACTCGCCGATCAGAGCCACCGCCTCGCCCTGCGCGACGTCGAGCGAGACGTCGTTGACCGCGCGCACGGGGCGCATCCCGCCGGTGAAGGTGACGCCAAGGTTGCGGATTGACAGGAACGGGGCGGTCATGCGGCAGCCTCCCGTGCGGGAGGGGCGACATAGCCCGAGGCGGGGTCGTG
>JBJHCH010000215.1:0-1933 GCA_050485905.1 Paracoccaceae bacterium
TGCGCCCGATGATCGCGACATAATCGCCCCGCGCCATGCCCAGCGACAGGAACCCCAGCGCCATCGCGCGGATCTCCTCGGACGCGGCCAGCCAAGACCAGCTTTGCCAGATGCCGAATTCCTTTTCCCTGTACGCGGTATGGGCACCGAACCGACGGGCGTTGCGGTCCAGAAGCGCCGGTATGGATTGCAGCGCGCCGTCCGGCGCCTGGGCATCAACCAATCTGTCCTCCCTGCGCCGGTGCTCCGGCGTCTCGTGCTTCGGCGGGCCGCGCGATTCCCCCCCTGGCCGAAGCGTGCACGGTCGAAAGCTTGCGGGCAAAGTTTTCTTCACTGTGTCGCAATCCTTACGAAATGTAACTGCGCCGCATGCGCACTGCGCTTTCCAAGCGCATCGTCCTGCACTACCCATGACGATGATGGAGGAGGCCACCGAGAAACTGACCCGCGCTGGGCTGAACCTGATTCAGCAGGCGCTGTCGATCTTCGACAGCGACCTACGGCTTGCGGTCTGCAATAGCCGCTATGCCGAGATGTTCGATCTGCCAGAGCATCTGACCGCCCCCGGCGCGGCGTTCGAGGAGACGATCCGCTATCTGGTCAATCGCGGTGAATACGGTCCCCAGGACGACCCAGAGGATGCCGTGCGCACCCGCGTGGACATGGCCCGCGCCTTTGTGCCTCACTACATGGAGCGCAAGCGCCCCGATGGCCGATGGGTCAGCGTCGAAGGTGCGCCGCTGCCACAGGGCGGCTGGGTTACCGTGTATACCGACATCACCGCGATCCGCCGGCAGGAAGAACTGCTGCGCACCCGATCCGAGGAGCTTTCCGAGCAGGTTCTTACCCGTTCAGAGGAACTGGCTGCGACCAACCGCCAACTGGCCGCCACCATCACCGCGCTGGAGGAAGCCAAGCGCGAACTGACCGAGATGGAGGCGCGGAGCCGCCTGACGACCGAGATGACGCCCGCCCATATCGCCCATGTCGGTCGTGACCTGCGCTATACCTACTCCAATCGCCGCCTGCGCAGCGTCCTGCCGGGGCGCCCGGCCGACATCATCGGTCTGCACGGCCGCGAAGCGCTGGGCGACGAGGCGTTCGAGATCATCGAGCCGTTCCTGATCCGGGCGTTGACTGGCGAGGCTGCGGTCCACGAGTTTACCCACGAAAGCAGCGGCCGGCGCATCCGTGTCGCCTTTACTCCTGATCAGGTGGATGGCGGCGCGGTTCACGGCATCTACATCCTGTCGATGGACGTGACTACGGAAACCCAGGCCCGCGCGGCGCTCGCGCAGACCCGGAAGCGCGAACTGGCCGCACAACTGACCTCGGGCCTGGCGCATGATTTCGCCAATCTCTTGACCATCATCCTGGGCCTTCAGGGACGGCTTCAGCGATTGCCTGGCCTGCCGGCCGGCGCGACCGAGATCGCCGCCGCCACCAGCGCCACGGCGCGCCGGGGTGGCGCGCTGCTTGATCGCATCGCACAGATGTCGGGGCCGCGAGAACTGCGCCCGGCGGCGACCGACATCGCTGCGTTTCTGTCCGATCTGCGCGCGCTGGCTGAGCCGATTCTGCCGGAGGGGCTGGTTCTCTCGACCGCGGTCGAGGGTCTGTTGCAGCCCGTGCTGGTGGATCCGGGCTCGTTGCAGGACAGTCTGCTGAACCTGATCCTGAATGCGCGTGACGCCATCGGTGGACCGGGCGAGATCCGGGTTGCCGCCCGCCCGCTGCGAGACACATGGCTGGAGATTGCGGTGCACGATACCGGCCCCGGCTTTACGCCAGAGGCGTTGGAGCAAGGCCTTGCGCCGTTCTTCTCGACGAAGGGCGACCAAGGCTCTGGCCTCGGCCTGACGATGGTGTACGACCACGCCAAGCTCGCGGGGGGCACGGTGCGGCTCAGCAATTCAGTGCGCGGCGCCATAGT
>JBJHCH010000216.1:0-1862 GCA_050485905.1 Paracoccaceae bacterium
GCCCCACGCGCAGGCCCTGGCGCGCCGCACCCAGGGCGATGGCGCCGCCGACAGCACCGGCACCGACCACGAGCAGGTCCAACGCCTCGCCTGCGCCGCGTGCGCTCATGCCGCGCCCTCCGCATCCGGGCGGGCCAGATGGCGGGCCGTGTGGCGCGGCAGCGGGCCCAGCCCCATGGCGGCCCGGGCGATTCGGTCCCGCGCGAGGCGCAGGCGGTCGACGGCCATCATGCCGCTGCCCAGCACATGCCCGCGCAGGCCAGCCGCGTGCAGCATGCCGCGGGCGAGGAAATCGGTGGTGGCGACCACGCCGGTTACGTCGCGCCGGCGGGCCCGTGCATAGGCTTCGAGCGTGGCCGCCGCGCCGGGATCGGCCACGAAACGCGGGGTGCCATCCGGCTCGCGCCCGTCGCGCAGTGCGACCAGCAGCGTGGCGACATCGCGCAGAGACAGGTTCAGCCCCTGCCCCGCCACGGGATGCACCGCGTGCGCGGCATTGCCCAGCAACAGGGCGCGTTCCGCGACGGGCTCGGGGGCATGCACCCGTTCCAGCGGGAAACGCACGACTCGACCGGCCGGGCGCAGGCGGCCCAGGGTCCAGCCGAAGCGGGCCTGCAACTCGCGCAGGCGCTCGGCCTCGTCCAGTTCCAGGCGGCGCTCGCAGGCCTCCGGCGGGGCTACCCAGACCACGTTCATCCGGCCATCCGCCTGCGGCAGCAGCGCCAGCGGGCCTTCGTCGGTGAAGCGTTCGAAGGCCTGGCCGTTGTGTGGCCGCGCGGGATGCACATCGAAGACCAGGGCATCCGCCGCGTAGCGCAGGCGGTTCACCGGCAGGCCCAGGGCCTTGCGCGTCGGCGACTGGATGCCGTCGGCGGCCAGGATCAGGCGGGCGGCCCAGGTGTCCTCGCCTTCAGCACCCTCGATGCGCAGCACGCGGCGCCCATCCGTCACGTCCCCCACGCCCGCCAGCGTGGACTGGTAGCGCACATCCACACCGGCGTCGCGGCAGGCCGCGTCCAGCATCGGCTCCAGCGCGACGGCCGGTACCACCTGCCCGAGGGCCTGGCGGCCATGGTCGGCGGCATTCAGATGCACCCGCCCCAGCCCGCCGCGACGGCTGACGACGATGGAGCGGATCGCGGTGGCCCGGTCCGCCAGCGGCGCCCAGCACCCGAGATCGTCGAGGAACTGTACGGAGCCGGCCGCCAGGGCATAGCCACGGGTGTCGTTGGCGTGTGCATCCGGCGCGGGTGGCGCCCCGCGCTCGAACAGCGTGACCGCATAGCCCGCGCGCGCCAGGGTGCAGGCGGCGAGGCCGCCGACCGGCCCGCCGCCGACGATGGCGATGTCGCAGGTGTTCGTTGTCATGCCGCACCCCGCACGGGCAGACCCGCCGCCCCATTCGCCTGCAAGCAGGCTCCCACGGGGGACTGGGCGTAGGAGCCTGCTTGCAGGCGAACCGCGCCGGACCGGACTCCCGGCCTTTCATTCCAACGGGCGATGCGGCGCGCGGGCATGGTCAGTCCCAACCCGGAAGATCACCGGCCATGCAGGCCTCTATGTCGGCGACGGTCTTGGGGCAGTCGGCGGTGAGGACCTCGCAGCCGTCGCGGGTAACGGCGACGTCGTCCTCGATGCGCACGCCGATGCCGCGCAGTTCCTTCGGCGCATCGCTGTAGGGCCCGAAGTAAAGCCCGGGCTCCACGGTCATCACCATGCCGGGTTCCAGCTGGCGCCAGGCGTCGCCGACGCGATAGTCGCCGACGTCGTGCACGTCCAGCCCCAGCCAGTGACCGGTACGGTGCATATAGAACGGGCGGTAGGCCTGGTCGCGGATCAGCTTGTCCAGGCGGCCCTTGAGC
>JBJHCH010000217.1:0-1677 GCA_050485905.1 Paracoccaceae bacterium
CGTTGATCGAGACGGCATCGCCCCTCTCGAACCCGATCTCGATCATCTCGGGCGTGTCCGGCGCATCCTCGACCGCGACGATGCGGCTGGCGACATATTCGGGCGCCTCGACGCCCGGATCTTCCAGAACCATGCCCTCGGACGAGGTATGCAGCAGGTTCGCATCGACCGAGAACGGGGCCTCGTTCCGCTTGTTCATCGCGATCGGAATCTGGTTCGCCTCGGCAAACTCCAGCAGTTTCGTGCGGCTGGTCAGATCCCATTCCCGCCACGGCGCGATCACCTTGATCGCCGGGTCCAGCGCATAGGCGCTGAGTTCGAACCGGACCTGATCATTGCCCTTGCCGGTCGCGCCATGGGCGACGGCATCGGCGCCGGTTTCCTGCGCGATGCGGACCAGATGCTGCGAGATCAGCGGCCGCGCGATCGAGGTGCCCAGCAGATACAACCCCTCATAGACCGCATTGGCGCGGAACATCGGGAAGACGAAATCGCGCACGAATTCCTCGCGCACATCGACGATATGAATGTTCTCGGGCTTGATGCCCAGTTTCAGCGCCTTTTCGCGCGCCGGCTCCAGCTCCTCGCCCTGGCCCAGATCGGCGGTAAAGGTCACCACCTCGCAGCCGTACTCAGACTGCAGCCATTTCAGGATGATCGAGGTGTCGAGCCCGCCGGAATAGGCAAGGACGACTTTCTTGGGGGCGGACATCGGCGGCTCCTTCCAGCGTCGGACAGGGCGCCGTCTATTTTCTTTTCGCGCGCGCGACAAGTATGGGCAGCTTGCCATACCGGCACAGGTGCCCCTATGGACGGCAGGCCCGCCGATCGGCGCGGGGCAGGCAGCTTGGGGGCGGCGCATGGCTGACTTCACCGGGCCCGCACGGGCCGCGACACAGGCGCTGCGCGCGCTGTTCGATCCCACGCCGCTGCAGCGCAACGACCACCTGTCGGCCCGCTACGGCGCCGAGATCTGGCTGAAGCGCGAGGATCTGACCCCGGTGCGGTCCTACAAGCTGCGCGGCGCGTTCAACGCCATGCGCAAGGTGATCGGCGGCCAGCGGCATTTCGTCTGCGCCAGCGCCGGCAACCACGCCCAGGGCGTGGCCTATGCCTGCCGCCATTTCGGGGTACGCGGCACGATCTTCATGCCGGTGACGACGCCGCAGCAGAAGATCGACAAGACCCGCATCTTTGGCGCCGACGCGGTGGAGATCGTGCTGACCGGGGACTATTTCGACCAGACGCTGGCCGCCGCCCAGGACCATTGCGCGCGAGAGGGGGCGCATTTCCTGTCGCCGTTCGACGATGCTGACGTGATCGAGGGACAGGCGAGCGTTGCGGTGGAACTGCTGGAACAACTGGGTCGGGCGCCCGACATGGTGATCCTGCCGGTGGGGGGCGGCGGGCTGTCGGCGGGGGTGACGCGCTACCTGTCGGCCGCCGCGCCGGACACGCAGTTCCGTTTTGTCGAACCCGCGGGCGGGATGAGCCTGCGCGCGGCGCTGGACCGGGGCCAGCCGGTGACGCTGCCCCGCGTCAACAGCTTCGTCGATGGCGCGGCGGTGGCACGGATGGGGGATCTGACCTTTCGGCATCTGGCGGGGGTGGATCCCGACCATGTGCTCGCTGCGCCAGAGGACCGGATCTGCACCACGATCCTTGAGATGCTGAATG
>JBJHCH010000218.1:0-1557 GCA_050485905.1 Paracoccaceae bacterium
AAGGGGGCCACAGTGACGAAGGAGGCCTTTCTCAACCATCTCTACGGCGGTCTGGACGAGCCCGAACCGAAGGTGATCGACGTCTACGTTTGCAAGATCCGCCGCAAACTGCAGGACGCGCTTGGCCCGGGGCAGCATATCGAGACGGTATGGGGTCGCGGCTACAGCTTGCGTGATCCGGGACAGGGCGGCGCCCGCGTGGCGGCCTAGCGCGGCGGGTGGCGGGTCTGGTTCTGAAGCTCGCCCGACACGAGCGGATCCTCGTGAACGGCGCGGTGATCGAGAACGGCGATCGCAAGAGCGAGATCCGCATCCTGTCGCAGGACGCGGTTGTCCTGCGCGAGCGCCTGATGCTCAGCCCAGAGGCCGCCAACTGCCCACTCGGCCGGGCCGCCCTGCTTGCGCAGAACATGGCTCTTGGCGCACTCGACAAGGAACTGCTGCTGCCGCGCCTTCGGCGCGACCTTGCGGCGCTAGCAGAAACGGCACGCTCGCCAGATGTCCGGAGCCGCATTTCCCTTGCGCTTGACCATCTCGAGCATCAGCGGCTTCGCGACGCATTCATGGTTCTGCGGAAAATGCTGCTCGACAAAGGCGAATGATCCAAGACCCAGGTCCCAGCGGCGGCACGACGGAGATCGTCCTCATGACGTGGCGACAGCCGCCAATGCAACCGAAAGATGAATAGAACGCAGAAGTTTTCACTTTATCGGATTGCCTCGCTTCCCTATCATAAAATCGAAACGGGAAGTGGATGGGTCTTGTGCCAAAACCGCGAGTGCTTGCCGTTGATGACGAACCGGCGATACTGGAACTTCTGCAGGACTCGCTTGGCGAGGAGGGCTACGAGGTCATCGGTGCGGCTTCGGCTACCGAGTTTCTTCAGTTGTTCAAACTTCAGCCCGCCAGTCTGTGCATCATCGACCTGTCGCTGCCCGACGGTAACGGGCTGAAACTGATCCGCGAACTGCGCGCGATTTCGGATTGCGGGATCATCATCCTCACCGGCCGCGGCGGCGAAACCGATCACGTCGTCGGGCTGGAAGTGGGCGCAGATGACTATGTCACCAAGCCATTTCGCCCCCGCGAGTTGAGCGCGCGGGTCAACGCGCTGGCACGCCGCGTCGCGCCGGCAGCGACGGCGGGCGCGCCACCAGCACCCGAGGCCCCCGGCGTCGAGATCGATCACGAATTCGACGGCTATACCCTCAGCGCCTCGGCACGGCAGATCTGGGGTCCTGACGGTCAGGAGATTGTGCTTACGACTGCGGAGTTCAGCCTGCTGCTTGCGCTGCTCGAACGAAGGGGCCGGGTGCTCAACCGTGACCAGTTGATGACACTGATAAAGGGGCAGGACTGGGTTAGCTACGACCGGGCGATCGACGGGCTGGTCAGCCGTCTGCGCCGCAAGGTGTCGCCAGTGGGACGCGATACCCACTACATCCGCACCATTCACGGGATCGGCTACGTCTTCGCTGGTTAGCAAGCGCGGCAGCCCACGGCGCCGGAGGCGCAAATGGCTGAAAAGATACCATCAGAAAGTCGCGGTGATCCGTC